>NZ_QFDQ01000019.1 GCF_003270085.1 Streptomyces triticisoli
CTGCGTCGGCGCCCGCGCCTGCGTCGGCGCCCGCGCCTGCGTCGGCGCCCGCGCCTGCGTCGGCGTCCACGCCTGCGTCGGCGCCCGCGCCCGCACCACCACCCGTACCCTCACCCGAGCCGGAAAAGCTGCAGATCAGCGCGTTGCAGGCGATGTGCCGGCACGTCTTCGCCTTCCGCCTGGCGATGATCGCCCTCGCCGCCCCCGCCGCCCTCCTCAACGCCGCCCCCGGCCTGGCCACCCGCCTGGTCAGTACAGCGGTCGTCGTCACCTTCATGGGCTCCTACGTCCTCTTCAGGGACTGGGAACGCTTCGGCCCCCTCCTCCTGCGCCACCCCACCCTCCTGGCCCTGGACACCCTCTTCGGCGCCCTCCTCCTCATCGCGGCGGGCCCGGACAGCACCCTCGCCTACGTCAGCGTGTGCACCCCCCTCCTCGCCGGCCTCGTCTACAGCTGGCGCGGCGCGGCCGTCTTCGCCTCACTCCAGTCGCTGATCCTGCTGGTGATCCACGCCGCCTCGAAGGAACTCTCCACGGACCTGGCCCAGTCGGCGCTCTTCCCCGGCCTGTGCGTCATCGCGGGCGCGGCCGGCGTCACCCTGCGCAACCTGCTCCTCCGCTTCGGCGAGGCCACCCAGGCCCTCACCACGGTCCAGGCACGCCTCGCCGTCACGGAGGCGGTCGCCGCCGAACGCGCCCGCCTCGCCCGGGAGATGCACGACTCGGTGGCGAAGACCCTGCACGGCGTGGCCCTGGCCGCCGACGGCCTGGCGGGCTCGGCCGGCGCCGACCGCACGGGCCGCATGGACCCCGCCCTGGTCAGACAGCAGGCGGAACTGGTCGCCCGCTCGGCCCGCCGGGCCGCCGCCGAGTCCCGCGAACTGCTGACCGACCTGCGCCGCGAGAACGACCCGGACCACGGCACCGACGTACTCACCGAACTCGCCGCCCGCACAGACGACTTCAGAGCCCGTACCGGCCTTGCCGCCGACTGCCGCCCGACCGGCGAGTCCGGCGTCCCGCCGGTCCCGCCCGCCGTGGCCCGCCAGATCCTCACCATCGCCTCGGAAGCGCTGGAGAACGCCCACCGCCACGCGGCGCCCACCCACGTCGACGTACGCGCGGGCGTCCACGGCGACCTGCTGCGCATCAGCGTGTACGACGACGGCCGAGGCCTGCCGCCCGGCACCAACCTCGAACAACTCCGCCGCGCGGGCCACTTCGGCCTGGTCGGCATGGTGGAGCGAGCGGCATCGGTGGGCGCCCGCATCCGCATAGGGCGGGGCGCCCACCCCAGGGGCACGGAGGTCCGCCTGGAACTTCCGATGGGAGCTCTGACGAGGACGACATGACCCGCGATCCCGCCACGACCCGAGAGGAGGCCGCCGCCATGCCGGCCGAGACGACCCCAGACCCCTTCGAGGGCTTCCCACCGTCCGTCCCCACCACCCCCCTCCGGGTGATCGTGGCCGACGACAACCCCGTGGTCCGCGCCGGCCTGACGGCCCTGCTCTCCGGCCGCGCGGACATCACGGTGGTCGCGGAGGCCGCGGACGGCCGCGCCGCCTGGGAGGCCGCGCAGCGCCACCGCCCCGACGTCGTCCTGCTCGACGTCCGCATGCCAGGGGTGGACGGCATCTCGGCCCTTCCCCATCTGGTCCGTATCTCCCCGGTCGTGATGCTGACCTACAGCCGCGAGTCGGAAATCGTCCAGGAGGCCCTGCGCCGGGGCGCGGGCGGCTACCTGGTCCACGGCGAGTTCACGGCCGACCAGTTGGTCTCCGCGGTACGGGACGTCAAGGAGGGCAGAGCCCACTTCACCCATACGGCGGCGGGAGCGCTGCTGGCCCGGTTGCGCCAGGACGGGGATGCGACTGCACACGACTCAGATCCTCCAATACCCGCTAATCCGGCTGCTTCTGCAGAAAACCTTTCGCGACTGCAACCGCATGTGGGAGAGTCGTCGTCTGGATGGACAGGTGGCCGTCCGGCCGCCGTCGACAGGTCGAGGTTCCAACTCAGCACCAGGGAGGCGGAGATCATGGACCTCATCGCGTCCGGCATGACCAATCAGCAGATCGCCGTCACCTGCTTCATCAGCGAGAAGACCGTCAAGAACCACATCAACCGCATCTTCGCCAAGCTCCACAGCACCAGCCGCTCGGAGGCCGCCGCCAAGTGGCTGGGCACGGCGCCGGATTCGTCATCGTCACGAGGACTGGGGTGAGACGAGATGACGAAGGTACGGAGGAAGCGCGGCCGGGTCTCTCTGTGGGCCCGGAAATGGGCCCACGGACCCTCCAGCGGACCGTGCGCTCCGGCATACGTTTCCGGTGGCGCAAGCGGCACCGAGACCGAACCCGGAGGGGAACACCATGAGCGACCTGATGCTGAAGACCGCGGTTGCGACCAAGGTCCGCGTGCACGGCTGGAAGAACACCACGGTCGAGGCGGTGCGCTCCCGCGCCGGCGACAGGGGGCAGACCGCGGTCGAGTACCTGGGGATCATCGCGGTGGTGGTGGCGATCGTGCTGGCGATTGTCGGTACGGACATCGGCCAGTCGATTCTCGACAAGATCAAGGCGAAGATCAACGAAATCACCTGATGCAGCGGCCCAGCTACGACGACGCAGGGCAGGCCTTCCCCATCTACATCATGGTGGTGGCGGGCCTGCTCTTTCTTGCGTTCGCATATTTCGCGGTCGGTCAGGCCGCGGTCAATCGGAACGGCGCCCAGACAGCGGCAGACGCGGCGGCACTGGCGGCGGCGCAGGACACCCGGGATCAGCTCGCGGGCAAGTGGGTCGAAGCCGTGCTCGACCCGACCGAGTGGCAGAGTCTTCTCGACGGCAGCGCAGCGCAGCTGACTGGCTGTTGGCGTGCGTATCAGCTAGCAGGACAGAACGAAGCGCACGTGGACGACTGCCAACCGCAGCTGGCAGCGCTGAGGTACACGGTGTACGTCCAGAGCGACAAACCCATCGGGAAGTCCACCGTTCCCGGCGTGGAGGGCATGCGCTCCAAGGCACACGCCAGCGCCGTCATCAAGCCGCTTTGCGCGTTCGACCCTCTCGCTGAGGGCTCCGATGACAAGGACGTACTTCCGCGGCTCATCTGCAAGGACAGGTACTGGGACCTCGACCCACACCACCTCATGGATCTGCCACGACCCGAGGACCTCTTCGACGTCCATCTGGCCGACTGACAAGCGAACGACGAGTGGAGAAGGAAGCAGAGCGATGAGCATTCGGTTCACTACGAAGGCCCGCAGGGGGCTGGTCGCGTTGACAGTGGCGACCGGGCTGGTCCTCGGTGTAGCCGGTTGCGGCAGTGGTGGCGATGAGAAGAAGCCCGACATTTCAGCCTCGGCGTCCAAGGGGGGCGGCTCCAAGCCGAGTGCTCAGGAGGGGCAAACTGGGCAGTCCTTGGCCGAGTTGAAGGGCCCTAACAGCCTGCTTCTTCAAGTCACCTCTGCCAAGCGGGACTCAGGGGGGTTCGTCACCGTGAACGGCACCCTGAAGAATGACGGCGGCGATAATGTCATCATTCCTTCCAACCTCAGCGGGAACGAGACCGAGATCATCAGAAATGGCAGCTCGCTGGGTGGTGCCACGCTTGTGGACTCAAAGGGGAAGAAGCGCTACTACGTACTGCGCGACACAGATGGTCGCCCCCTGACCACGACGGGGTTGCCTTCCCTGAAGGCAGGTGAGGCCATTCCGGTGTTCATGCAGTTCCCATCACCGCCAGGCAGCACGACCGAAGTCGACTTCCAGCTTCCAGGATTTGCCACCGCCACCATCAAGATCTCCGGGTGAGGCCCCCGTGACCCACATCCGCTTCCCCCTGGCCCTCACCGCCGCCACTGTCATGGTCGCCGCGAACCTTTACGCTGCCGCAGCAGCCCACGCCGACGACGGCCCCAGCGTGCCCCCCGGCACCGAACCCTCCGCCTCCGCCCCCGTGGAGGTCGACCCGGCCGACCCGGACCTCAAGCTCCCCGAGGGTGCCACCCTCGCCGAGCCCAAGGTGCTCGACATCAAAATGGTGGTCGAGGACCAGGGCGGCGAGGAACGCCGTGAGGACACCAACACCGATGTGACCTTCGCCCTCCAGGCCGAGGTGCTGTTCGCCAAGGACAGCGCGAAGCTGAGCGACCAGGCGAAGGCCCGTATCGACGCGATCGCGCAGGAGATCAAGAAACAGAACGCGACCCAGGTCCGCGTCTTCGGTTTCACGGACAACCTCGGTACCCACGCACACGGCGTGGTCCTGTCCAAGCAGCGCGCCAACGCCGTCCAGGACGTCCTCTCCCGGGACCTGAACGACCCGAACATCACCTTCGACGTACGCGGCTACGCCGAGCAGTACCCCATCGCGGACAACTCCACGGAGGACGGCCGCAAGAAGAACCGTCGAGTGGAGGTGACGTTCCCGCGTACGGGGAGTTGACCCATGGCCGACGGGACGGGCCGGCCCAACGAGGTCACACGGTCACGGCACGGACCTTGTCGCCGTGCTCTTCTCGTCTGCCGCCATCGTTTCAGCGTCACCGAAGATCTCCGCAGCCCATTCCCGGACCTCGGAGGAGGGAGGGCCGATCTCCGCCTCCTTCGCCTGGAGCAGTTCCTCCAGAAGATCACGCTGTATATGCCGTTCGACGGCCGCACTGACCTCCCGGGCCGGTCCCTCGTCCTTGGCGCGCTGCTCCGCATCACTCATGCGGCGAGAGTAGTGAAAGCCGTAACAAACAGCCCTACAGCAGGTGGTCGGCCTTCCCCGCCTTGATCTCCATGATGAGGGCGCGGAGGGCTTCACGGCTGTCGGTCAGGGGTTGGCCCTCCTGCCCGGCGACGGCGATGTAGGCGTTGCCGTCGGCGTCGGTCCCGATGCGGAAGCAGTTGTTGCCTTCGCCGCAGAAGGGCTCTTCCCAGTCGATCTCAGCCACGGTGGCCTCCTCACAGCTCGCAGGCGACGGTTCGGATGAGGTCGCGTGAAGCCGCCGGAGGCAGCGCCGCGTCGTCCATCCAGTCCAAGTGGGCACGGTACTTGCTGAGTTGGGCTTCTGCGCTGGTGAATTCCGGCCCATGTGCGGAGTCCAATTGCACGGTGTCGAGTTGAGGCACGACGCCGTCCGCGTAGAGCAGCGCATGCCCCGCCCCCGGGAATCCGCTCACGTTCGCCGGAATCACCCGCACGTCGATGCCGCCTTGCTCGGACTGGGCGGCCAGGTGGTCCAGTTGGCGTCGAGTCACGTCGTCACCGCCGAACCGCATGCGCAGCGCGGCCTCATGGACGTACGCGATATACGGGAGGGACTCGGGCCGCTCGAAGACCTGCTGGCGTTCCATGCGGTGCGCCACACGCAACTCCACCTCGAGCCGGGTCAGCGGTGGCAGTACGGCGGCGAAGACGCCACGGGCGTAGTCCTCGGTTTGTAGCAGCCCAGGCACGTGCATGAACTGCACCGTCCGCACCCGCGTGGCGTGCCACTCCAACTCGGCGATGTCCAGGAGCCCGGCGGGCAGGGTTCCCCGGTGCTGCTCCCACCAGCCCCGCTCCTTGTTCTCCGCGATGGCGACCAGTGCGTCGACGTAACCGCTGTCAGCACAGGAGTAGTTGCAGGCCAGTGTGCGGATGCGGTCCGCGGAGAAGGGCCGGATTCCGGACTCCATGTTGGACAGTCGGGTCCGGTCGATCCCGAGCAGGCCGGCCGCGTACTCGGTGGTGACTCCCGCCGCGAGCCGCATCTTCCGCAGCTCGGCGCCCAGCCGCTTCTGCCGCTCCGTCGGCGTACGCCTCGTGGTCATGCTGCCCTCTCTCGCGCTGTGGTCGCCCACAGTCTGCCGGGGAGTGCCGCTTCGGTCCATCACACGGAGGAGGCAATTATCTCCAAAATGTTGGACACATTGACCCTGCTGCTCCTACCTTCCGTGACAGGTCGACTACGACCCTCCGCCCACCGGACGGAAGCGCATCGCCCATGCCAAGCCAGGCCCGAGCGACAGGCCACCGTGCGCACGGAGGAACAACCACCCCACTGACCAAGGGAGTTGCCATGCCCGTCACCCTCACCTCGGCCTGCCTGCCCCACACCCCCACGGACCGGCCGCCCGCACCCCCCACCCCCGAAACCCTGACCTACAGCCTCACCCTCCCCGCCGACCCGCGCACCCCCGCGATCGTCCGCGCGACGCTCCGCACGGTCCTCCTCGCCCACGGCCTCGTCGACATGACCGACGCGGCCGTGCAGGTGGCGAGCGAACTCGCGGCCTGCGCCTGCCGTTTCTCCACCTCGCCGGAGGTGTACGTACGCCTCCGCTACCGGGAGGACGCCCTGCGCGTCGTCCTCTACGATGCGCACCCCCGCCACCAGCACCCCCGCCTCGCCGCCGCCTGCGACGCCCGCCGACGCTCGACCCTGCGCCTGCCGGCCTGCGTGGTCCGGTCCTGCGGCGGCGACTGGGGCTTCGGCGCCGCCCACGAACCGGGCGGCGGCACGCGCACGTGGGCGGTACTGCCGAGGTCGGGCGCCCGGACGTACCTCGCAGGCGGCCACACGAAAGAGTGACCGCAGCCCGGCGAAAGAGCTCTGTGAGGACAAGAACGGACCGAACACGACGAGTTCACCAGCGAGTTCCGGGAAGAGCTGTGAACTACACCCGCTGGAAGCTGGCGCGGGAACGGAAGGTCGCCGAGGGGTACGAGGAACCGCCCGAGGTGATCGCGGAGCGTGAGCAGATCCGGCTGGCGCACGAACTCGGGCAGTTGGTGTACGACCGGCGTACGGCGCTGCGTCTGTCGCGGTCGGCGCTGGGTGAGCGTCTGGGAATGACCCCCGACGAGGTCGAGGCCATCGAACTGGGCGGGATGCTTCCTCTCACCGCGGACCTGCTGGTCAGGCTGGCAGGGGCGCTCGATGTCACGGTGGACCTGCACGTGGTTTCCGGCGGGCATAACACCGTGGGATTCGGCGGTCACGCTGCCTGATCCGGCCGTTCCGGGCCCGGGTGGGGGCAAGTGGCGGATTTGGGCCACGTGCGCACTCGCCGACCAGGTCTTTTCGGCGGTGCCGTTGGCCCAAATCCGCCACTTGTTCCCGTGCCACCGCCGTCCCCGAGGAGTGGGCCACCTCTGGCGGGCGTATACGCGACTTATATTCAGGGCGTGTCCGACGTCATGATCCGTGTGCCCGCCGAAGTTCGTGACCAGCTCGCTGCCGTGGCCGAGGGGCGGGGGATCAGTCTGCGTGCCCTCATGCAGGAGATAGCCGCTCAGACTCTGACTCTCGAGCAGATCAGGGCCCGGGCCGATCGGACTCGTGCCCTGCTTGCCGAGCGGTTCGGGCATGACGTGACGGATGAGGAGTCCGCAGAGATGCGGCGCAGGATGCGGGAGGCCACCGCCGCTCACCGGGCTGCGCTCGCGGGGACGGAGTCGCCCGGTTGAGCCAGGTGATCGAGCACTACGTCTTCGACAGTCCCACGCTGCTGGCGATGAGCGGCGACAAGCAGGCCAGCGGCAACAAGCAGGTCTCCGGTCTCGTCCATGCCGCGGCATGCAGTGACGACGTGCGCCTGTGGGTGCCTGTCCTGTGACTGCTGGAGGCCGAGCGCGAGCGTGCGGGGATCGTCGCCCGTGCGGGTGTGCTGCTGGACGTACTCGGCATCGTCGATGACGACTACGCGATGGCCGCGACCATCGGCGAGCTGCTCCGCGACGGTGTCGCCTTCGGAGCCGCGGCCGCCGTGCATGTGGCGCGGCCGAATCCGATGCTCCCCGACGGCGCGCTGGTGGCCACGGTCGCGCCGGAGGCCTACAAGGGGCTCGGAGTCGGGGTCATGGACCTGAACCGTTGACGGTCGCGACTCCGAAGCGCCGCTCCTACAGCAGGTGGTCGGCCTTCCCCGCCTTGATCTCCAGGATGAGGGCATGGAGGGCTTCACGGCTGTCGGTCAGGGGGGCCTCCTGTCCGGCGACGGCGATGTAGGCGTTGCCTTCGGCGTCGGTCCCTATGCGGAAGCAGTTGGCGCTTTCTCCGCGGAAGAGGTCTTCCCAGGAAATGGCGGGCATGGTGACGTCCCCTCAGAGGTCGGTGGCAAGAGCGTGGATGAAGTCGTGTGACGCGTCGGGACTTCAGTGCCACGGACTCCGCTGCCGCGAGCACGGCCCGGTACTTGCTGAGCTGGGTCTCCGAGTCGATGAACTCGGGCCCGTGAGTGCTGTCGAACTCCACGGTGTCGAGTTGGGGTACGGACGACTCGACGTAGACGACCGACTGGCCGGCTCCGGGGAAGGGGATGACCCGTAGTGTCAGGTCCTCACGCTCGGACATCCGCAGCAGGTGCTCCAGTTACTGCCGGGCCACCGCGGATCCGCCGAACTCCGTGCGCAGCGCGGCTTCATGGACGATGACGTCGAGTTCGGGCGGCATCGGGCGGTCGAGCACCTGCTGCCGGTCCATGCGCTGCGAGACGCGGACCTCGACGTCGTCCCGCGACTCCAGCGACACCCAGCCTCACCCCTCGTTCCGACGAACAAAACGATCATGCCAACCACAACGGGCCCGGGAGGCCGGTTTGCGGATTCCCCAACGGAGTCTTGTACGTGAAGCGCTGCGACGCCGACCAGTCCAGGCGCCGGCCTCCACCGTTGATGGTGCTGCACTGGTTGCGTGCGGCATCGATCGCCTTGTCCTCGTACTTCACGATGTCGGGGTTGACCGCAGCGAGGGCGCGGAGCAACTTGGCGCGCTTGGCGCCGGTCGGCTCCGGCGGGATGCCGGCGGCCTTCTCGGTGGCACTGTGGTCGATGGTGGGCGCCTTGTCTGGGCACCTTCTGCCGTCGTTCGTCGAGAACTCGGTGCCTCGGCCCTTCAGACCTGTCGTTGCCTGACCCACGCGGCCGATGGCGTACTGGCCGTTGGCGAGCCGGCTGTCGACGTCCTTCGTGCCGCCGGTCGAACAGTTGATCACTATGTAGTAGCCGGCCTCTTCGGACAGGTCCTTGGGCACGGCGTTGAACACGCCTCGCAGACCCTCCGTGCTGTCGACCTCGACAACGATGCTGCGCTTGTTGCCGCTGGCGCCCTTCTTGACGGCCTCGTAACGCGTGGCCTTCGCGGCAGGCTTGTCGCTCTTGCTGCTGGTGCCGTCGCTGACTGCAGCGCCGATGGAGAGGGCGACTACGAAGAAGCCGACGATGCTGGCGCGCCCAAGGCCGATGATCTTTCCGGCTTTGTTCTTCTTCGGCGGTGAGGGCGGTGGCGGTGGCGCGCCCCAGCCTGGCTGCGGCTGCTGACCCTGCACGACCAGGACGACCTCGCCGACGCCGAACCCGACACCATGCTCCCCAGTCTCCGGCCGGGAGGTGCCCCCATTCGCCTTCACCACCTGCCCGCCCGCCTGACGAAACACGCCCGCCGCCGGCTGCGGATCCAGCACTCCTGGTCCTGGGTCGAATCCTTCACCACCTGCTGGCGCAGGCTCACCCAGCTTCCGGCCGCGACCTGACGGCCCGGCCCCGCCCCGGCGAAGAACAGGAAGGAGAGCTCCGCAGTCTCCGGGCCGGTGGAATCCGGCGCAGCCGCGGCGCTACGCGACGACCCGTCCTCGGCCGATAGGGGATGTTACGGGCGAATCGCCGGACCAGTCGGCGACCGAAACTCGCTGACGAATCGAGGCCGAAGCCCTGGCCTTTCCGGAGAAGCTCAAGTAACCCTCAAGTGCGCCACTCTCCCCGGAGCCGTATTGCGTAGATTGGGGGCGATTTCCCGAATTCTGCTGCTGCAAGATTCTCGCCGATCTCTATTTCTCGGAGGTTCTCCGGTGCTACCGTGCCTTTGCGCTGGTGGCATGTACGCGGCGAGAACAAGGGGGGAATCCGCGGGCGAGCGTTATCGCCGAATCTCAAGCGCTTTTCACTCAACCGTATTCGGCCTGCGGGCTGGTCGGGCTTTTCATGTGCGTCGGCTGCCGCCGGCCACGCAGAATGCGTAGTCGTGCCGAAATTACGCCTACGTGGTTTCGGAAATCACATAGATGCGAGGCAGGGAAAGTAAGTGAATCGTTCTTTCAATCTGACATACCGCCCTGTGGCGGCAGCTCTTCTCGCTCTCGGTGTCGTGGCCGGGGCAGGCTCGGCGGCTTCCGCCGCGCCGGAGCCGCCTGCGCTCGAGAGCGTCGACGGGGAAGTCGGTACGATGGGCATTCCGTGTGACGGCTACTCGGGGACCTGGTACACCGTGTCCAACGTGGCCAAGCCGAAGAAGATCACTCACGCGACACGGCACTACAACGGCACCTCGTCCGACATGTCGTCCAACTTCACCACCGGACATCAGCTGACGCTTACCGCCGGCATCACCTACACGAGCGGCGCTTCGGCCGAAGCCAGCGCGGTGATCGGCAAGCTGTCGGCCAGTACGAGCCTATCGCTCGCCGCCTCCGGCTCCTCGACCTCCAGCTCGTCTGTCGCCGTCACCGCGACGGTCAAGCCGAAGAAGTACGTGGTCACCTATGCGGGACGTGTCCAGGTCACGGGCAACTGGGAGAAGAACTCCTGCTCCAGCGGCAACAGCACCGTGATCGTCGCGGCCAAGGGCACCGGTAGGTCCCATCACGTACAGGAGGTGGGAGCGGCCCAGTGCGACATCACCCAGCCGTCCGGAAGCATGGCCGCCCTTGCTAAGAGCAGCTACTGCTGATGAGGCCACGTCCAGCGTGGGTGGCTGTTGCCGTCGTGGTCATGTCGGCAACCGGCTGCACGGCGGGCGGCAACCCCAAGACGTCCGGAAGTGCGTCCGCCACGAGCTCCGCGGACGGAACGGGCTGCGGGAGCACCGCCTTCACCGCTCCCCCGGTGAAAAAGCTTCCGCGCAGCTTGACGTTCACGGCGATTCGGAAGGTGGATCCCCCATGGGGAGACGAAAAGAACGTCGTCCTGGTCGACAAACCTGTCACTGCCAAGGTCCAATGGAAATCCGACCGCGTGGATGAAACCGCTGCTCTGGCGGCCATCGAGGATGGTCTGGAGCTCCCCACTTCCGGAACCAGTGACGCCCTCTCAGGGCTGGACCGTTTCCTGTCCGGAGCCAAGGAAAAGAAGAAGTACGTCGGATATGCCGCGGTGGAAAAGGTCACGGTTCCCTTGTCTCTGAAATGCCTTGATGGCACCAGGGTTCAAGGGGAACTCTCCACGTGGGTCGACGCCGAAATCGGGGTCGTAGTCTGCGCCACGAGGTATGGCAAGGGCGAGGCGCCAGTGGCAGCGTTGAAAGCCCAGGCCGAGTTCTGCAACTGAGGGCGAGTGCAGGACCGGCGGCCCGCGCACCCCAGGGGCGCGGGCACGAACGCGGACATCGCCGTTGGACCTGTCTCCCAGCCCGTTCCTCAAGAGATGTGATGGCGAAGGGAACCGGGGGCGCCGCCCCCGTCGCGCGGCGTCTCCGGTTCCCTCCGTGAGGGGTCCGCGGTGTCCAGGGCCACTGGAAGTGCCCTGGTGACCGCGGACCTCTCGGCAAGCCCGCCTGCCGCGCCAGGGGAGCGGCGTCCTGCGACGTGCGCGCTCCCCGCTTCCGGGCGGCCTGCCCGCGGGCCTCCTGGTCGTGTGTCTGTCCAGCACGGTGCTGCGGGGCGCCATCTCAGCTGGTTGCTGCGGTAGTTGGGAAGGGGCGCTTCCGCTGTGCGAGATAGTGCTACGGGCGGACACGGGCTGTCAACGATCGTTGAATTGCCGAAAACGATCGTTGATGTCGGTGCTTTGCGTCGGCGGCAGGCGGCAGGCGGCAGGCGGCAGGCGGTCGGCGGCAGCGACCTCGCCGTTCGGCAATTCAACGATCGTTGATGTCGGTGCTTTGCGTCGGCGGCAGGCGGCAGGCGGCAGGCGGCAGGCGGTCGGCGGCAGCGACCTCGCCGGTCGTGTGGCGCTGATGTGCCGGCTCGATCAGGACAACGATCGATTGCTCGGCATCAACGATCGTTGTTGCGGGCGTGCCGGTCGCGTAGGGTGCCGCCTGAGTACGCACCAGCTGTCGGTCCCCGAGCTCCGGGAGTGCAACGGTGGCATCACCTCCTCCCCTCTCCGAGACTCTGCGGCGCCTTGACGAGGCCCTCCAGGAGAAGGGAAGCAAGCGGTCGGAGCTGCTGGATGTGACCGCGCTGGCAGCCAGGACGGCACTGCCCGCGTCCACGGTCCGAACTCTGCTCCAGGGTGGGACACCACCGGACGACTCCGTCAACGACCGGGTCCGGGCGCGGATCGCAGCGCTCGCCAAGGCCGACATGACGGCGACCGGCAGACGCATGTCCGACCTGGCCACGGACATTTCCCGGCGGCTGGGCGTGTCCGAGTACTGGGCCCGTCAGGTCTGCGACGGAAGGAAAGTACCCAGCGTCGAACTCCTCCACGGACTCGTCGAGTACTTCGACGTCGACGGGGGAGAGGCGTTCTTCACCGACTCCGCCGCCGACGCCCTCAACCGCGCCCTGCTCCCTCTCCTGCACCAGCTCGAAGACCCCCGGAGCGACCCCGTGCTCGCTCTGATGGACCGTTACGGAGTGAGGGCCACGGACCTGCGCATGCACGGCTCCCTGACCCGGGAGCAACTGGAACGTCTCCTCGAAGGTGTCCTGCGGTCGGTGGTGCCTCCGGAAGGAGGCCACGACCAGTGAGCGCCAAGGCGAGCACCAAGGCGATGAAGTCCCTGCTCACCGTCCTGGGCCGGCAGGCGGCAGGCTCCATCCAACGGCCGGCCGAACCGCGGGACGTCATGGAGGCGTTCTGCAAGGCCATGAGCGTACGAACCGGCCGGCCGATCCGTCTCTTGTTCAGGGCGTTCCCACCGGACATCCCCGTCTCCGGCATGCGCCTCGACTGCGGGGACCACTCCCTCATCGTCGTGGAGGAACGTACCGTCCCCGAGGCCCAGGTCGTCATCCTCGGCCACGAGCTGTGGCACGAGGAGCAGGGCCACTGCGGTCACCACGTCGCGGGGGTGCCGACCGCCGCCCGCGCACTGCCCGCCGACCGGACGACGGAGGCGATCGAGCGGGCCGTCGAGCAGGTCCTCGCCACACATCAGGTGTCCCGCGACGCTCTCCTCGCCGTTGCGGCCCGTGCCGAGTCGGCCGACGACCGCGAAGTCGACGCCGAGACGTTCGGCCTGCTCTTCGGCCGTGAGGTCCGCACGTGGATGAAGGGCCGCTACGCGCGAGGCCCGGTCCGTCCGGACACCGTGGAAGGCCGCATCAACCTGTCGCTGGGCAACCGCGCCGGACACATCCTGTGATGAGTCCCTTCTTACCCATCCCCTACGCCCTGCCCACCGCCCTGCTGGCGCTGGCCCTCCTGCTGAAGTTCCCCACGTTCCTGCGGGCCTCGCGCGACCCCGACGTCCGGGCGACCACTCTCCTGCTGACCTGGGCCACCGCCGTCCTCGTCGTGATCACCCCGGTCAACATCGAACGTCTCAACGTCCTCACGGGCATACCGAACATCGCCGCCCCCTGGGCCTACTCGTTCCTCACCGCCTCCTGCGCGACCGGCCTGACCATGATCATGCGCTGGCGGGAGGAACCGTCCGAAGGACGCCGCCGCAGGATACGCCGCATCTACTGGCTCTACACCGGCGTCATCGCCGTCCTGTGGCTGACGTTCCTCCTGGCCGACGTACCCACGGCACGCATCTACGACCTGGACACCTACTACGCCGGCACCCCCTGGATGCGCGAACACATCCTGCTCTACATCACCGCGCACATGGTCTCGTCCCTCGTGGCGGCCTCCATGCTCTGGAAGTGGTTCCCCGAGGTCGTCAACCGCTGGCTGAAGACGGGAGTGGTCTTCCTGCAGCTGGGCTTCGCCTCGGGACTCGTCTTCGACGTGGCGAAGACGGCCGCGATCGGCGCCCGCTGGGCAGGACGCGACTGGGACGTGCTCAGCACCCGGGTGGCACCCCCGTTCGCGCTCCTGCAGGCCGCCCTCGTCGCACTCGGCTTCATCGTCCCCCAAGCCGGACCGTTCCTGCAGAAGTGGATCCGCGACCAACGCGACTACCGCCGGCTGGGCCCGCTGTGGCGCGCGGTCCGCGTCCTCACCCCGGCGGCGGCCAAGGCGCGCTTCGGGCCGTGGACTTCCCTCGACCTGCGCCTCATGCAACGCCAGCAGCGCATCCACGATGCCCTGCGCGTGCTCAGCCCCTACCTCGACGCGGACCTTTACCGGCGGGCCCGCCGAGCGGTGCGGGCCGGCAACGACACCCCGAACGCGGACGGCATCGCCGGAGCCGTAGTGCTCAGTGCCGCCATCAGCGCCTGCCTGCAGGGCGGCCCACCACCTCCCGCACATCCCCGAACGCCCCAACTCGGCGCGGTCGTGAGCGACCACATCGAAGCCATCGCGACCGCCCTGCACCACCCTCATACCGTGGACGGCATCCGCCGGCGGGTGACCATCACAGAAAGCACGGACAGCCATGCCTGAGACACCCACCGCCCGCCGGCCCACCGCCGTGGTCATCGGCGCCGGTGTCACCGGCCTGTTCGCCGCGGCGGCCCTCACCGACTTCGCCGACGTCACCGTCGTCGAGCGCGACCGCCTCCCCGACGGACCCGAACCCCGCCGCGGCGTCCCCCAGGCCCGCCACGCCCACCTGGTGTGGAGCGGCGGTGTCAAAGCCTTCGACCGCCTCCTGCCCGGTCTCACCGGCGAGATCGTCGCCCACGGCGGACGCCTGGTCCACATCATGGGCGACATGGTCTCCCGAGCCCCCAACGAAGTGTGGTTCCGCCGCTTCCGGGCGACCCATCACCGCAACCTGGTGTGCTCCCGCGACCTCCTCGACTCCGTCCTGCGCGACCGCGTCCTGGCCGACCGACGCATCACACTCCGTCAGGAGACCACCGCACTCCACCTGGAAGGCGACGCCGCACGCATCACCGGCATCCGCCTCCGCACCGGCGCGGAGGAAAGCACCCTCTCCGCGGACCTGGTCATCGACGCCTCCGGCCGAGGCTCCCGCGCGCCGCACTGGCTCACCGAACGGGGGCTGCCGGCCGTCACAGAGCGCGAAGTCAACGCCGGCGTCGCCTACGCCACCCGCCTCTACCGCGCCCCCGGAACCACCGGGGACATCAACTTCCCCCTGATCAACGTGCAGGCCAACCCCGCCAAGGCCCCAGGACAGGGCGGCATCATCCTGCCCATCGAGGCGGACCGCTGGATCGTCACCCTCGCCGGCACCCGCGGCGGCGAGCCCACCGGTGACCCCGACGCCTTCGTCGACTTCGCACTCGGCCTGGACGATCCCGTCATCGGCGAACTGATCAAGGACGCCCAGCCACTCGGGGACGTGGCCACCACCCGCGCCACAGCCAACCGTCGCCGCTACTACGAGAAGGCCACACGCTGGCCGGACGGTTTCGCCGTCCTCGGCGACGCCATCGCCGGGTACAACCCCGTCTACGGCCACGGCCTCACCGTCGCCGCCCAGGGCGCGCTGGCCGTCCGTGACCTCCTGCGCACCACCCCCCTCACCGCTCCAGGCCTCGCGCACCGCCTCCAGCGCGTCGCCGCCCGGCCCGTCGCCGCCGCCTGGAACCTGGCCGTCGGCCAGGACGCCGCCTATCCCGGAGCCACCGACAGCCCACCCAGAGCCGTCGAACGCTTCCTCGCGCGCTACGTCGACAGAGCCGTTGAAACCGGGGCACGCAATCCACGCGCCATGGGGGCCCTCCTGGATGTGATGAGCCTGGAGAAACCTGCCACTCGCCTGTTCTCACCCGACATGCTCATCCCGATGCTCCTCGGCCCGAAGAAGCCGCACCTGCAGGGCCCGCCTCTGACGGAGGCGGAGCGGAAAACCGCCCTCCCTTGACGTCGCTTCACGTCTCCACTTCTACCCGCACGCCCGCCCGCAGCCCCCACCCCGCCATCGCCCCCGCCGCCGACTCCAGTACGTGCCGGGAGCGGAGGCGGGGCAGGCCCAGGCGGCCCGGGGGCATGGTGACGACGGTCAGGACGCGGAGGTGCCGGTCGAGGTAGGCGACGTCGATGGGGATGCGCATACGGAAGGTGTGGACGCTGTTCGCGGGGGAGAGCAGGATCGCACCGGAGAGCGAGTCGCGGCCCAGCAGGCCTTTGGTGCGGGCGCGGTAGGAGGCCGCCAGCTCCAGGGGGACCGTCACCGGTGGCGAGCCGTGCACGATCAGCCTGCCCCGCCCGTCACTCCAGCGCCGTCCCATGCCGAGCCGCCCCTCCCGCCGAGCCGTGTGACCAGTGCTTCGTTGTGTCCTGTCGTGCCCTGTCGTGCCCTGTCGACCGACCGTAGCCGTACGGCAGTAGGCCCCGCATGGGTCCACGGGCCCATGTCCCGCCGGTGCACCGGTATTAGGGTCCTGGCGTGCGCTTGCTGCTGACCGTCGTGGCCGCCCTGTGGGGCGTGGGAGCCGGTCTGCTGCTGCCCCGCGCCGCCCACCGGTTCTCGGTCGACGCCGGGGAGGCGTGGAGAGCGCGGTGTCCCGGGGGGCATCCGATCAGGGGGGCGTTCGGGGGGTGGGTCGGCCCGGCCCGCTGCACGGCCGTACCGGTCGGGTGCGGACCGTACGGGCCGAGCGCCCCGGCCGTCGCCACGGTGACCGCGCTCGTCTGCGCCGCCCTCGCCGCCGCCACCGGGCCCCGCCCGGAAGCCGCCGTCTGGCTGCTCGCCGCGCCGGCCGGCGTGCTGCTCGCGATCGTCGACCACCGTGTGCACCGGCTCCCGGACGTCCTGACCCTGCCGCTCGCCGCCGCGACCGCCGCACTGCTGGGCCTCGCCGCCGCCCTGCCCGGCGCCGCCGGCTCCTGGCCCACGGCCCTGCTCGGCGGACTCGCCCTCGGCGCCGCGTACTTCGTCCTCTTCCTCGTCAACCCGTCCGGCATGGGCTTCGGCGACGTCAAGCTGGCGCTCGCGCTGGGCACGGCCCTCGGCTGGTACGGCTGGCCCGTCCTCGTCGTGGGCGCCTTCGCCGGGCTGCTGTACGGGGCCGGCTACGGGCTGGGCCTGGTGGTGCTGCGCCGCGCGGGCCGCAGGTCGGCGATTCCGCTGGGGCCGTTCATGCTCGGCGGGGCGTTCACGGGGCTGCTGCTGGGCGCGTTCGCGGTGACGTGAGCGCCCGAGCCGTACCCGGGCCGCATCCGGACCGTACTCGGGCCGCATCCGGACCGTATATCGGAGGCGGCCGGTGACCCTTCGCTGACACCATCACCCGTATGGCAGACCATCAGCACCGTTCTTTCGATGACCTGGTCGCCGAGGGGGCCGCCGTCCCCACCGACGGATGGGACTTCTCATGGTTCGAGGGGCGGGCCACCGAGGCGCGGCCCTCCTGGGGGTATGCCGCCTCGATGGCCGGGCGGCTGGCCGGGGCGCGGGCCGTGCTCGATGTGCAGACGGGGGGAGGGGAAGTCCTCGACTTCGCGCTCGGGCGGGCCGCGGACGCGCCCGCGCTGCTCGCCGCCACCGAGGGGTGGCCGCCGAACGTCGCCAAGGCCACCGCGCTGCTCCGCCCGCGCGGAGTCGTGGTCGTCGCCTCCGGCGAGGACGCGCCGCTGCCGTTCGCCGACGGGGCCTTCGACCTCGTCGTCAGCCGGCATCCCGTCCGGCCGCACTGGGAGGAGATCGCCCGGGTGCTGGAGCCCGGCGGGACGTACTTCGCGCAGCACGTGGGGCCCGGCAGCGCCTTCGAGCTCGTCGAGCACTTCCTCGGGCCCCGGCCCGCGGAGGCGCGCGACGCCCGTCACCCCGACCGTGAGCGCGCCGGCGCGGAGGCGGCCGGGCTCACGGTCGTCGACCTGCGCGCCGAGCGGCTGCGCATGGAGTTCCACGACGTCGCCGCCGTCGTCCACTTCCTGCGCAAGGTGGTCTGGATGGTCCCCGGATTCACCGTCGAGGCGTACGAGCCCCGGTTGCGGGCGCTGCACGAACGGATCGGGGCGCAGGGTCCGTTCGTGGCGCACAGCACACGCCATCTCCTGGAGGCCGGGAAGGCACGGTGAACGGCAGGGGCGGCGCCGGTGTCCCGCCGGACGCGCACACATTGTCCACATCGTTATCGTCGGCCCCTCGATTCACCCGATCGCTCCACGTAAAGTTCAGACCAAAGGAATTCGCGTGAGCAAAGCCGCGCGGGCGGTACCGCGCGGCGGGAGGGGGCTGCGCGGCACCGCGTCCTTGTCGGCCGAACGCCGCCCGGCCGCCGTCGGCGTCAAGCGGGCGTTCGCGACCGGATCGCCCGTGGGAGGGACGCGGGGTGACGCGCCGAGCGGCCACGGATGGCTCAAACCCTCCGGTTCCCGCCGCGTCCCGGCCGTTTTTCCTGCGATTTCACCGAGATCCGGCCATGATCGGGCCCGGAATGACGGCTTCCATCCCTCTCGGCACGTCGCCGGACGACTTCGGAGAGTAGTTGTGTCGCGCCGATGTACGCAGCACCACTCACGAAGGGTTATGGTGGAAACCCCCCCCTCGGGCCGGTCCGTCACCCCCCCCACGGACCGGCCCGTTTCTTTTCAGGAGCGGCGGGGGACGCGTCTGATACACCCAGGGGCTTCCCCGCACCAGGGCGCGCACGCCGCCCTGTTGGGGAACGCCTGGCCTCCCAGCGGTAGGCTTCGCCCCCTGGGACCGCCGTACGGAGGGGCTGACGGAGACGTGAACCTGCGCGACAAGCTGCGCGGCCTGCTGGTCAGGCTGTACGCACGCCGGGTGGAGGGCCACCTGGACCCCGCTCAGGTGCCCAAGCACATCGGCGTCATCATGGACGGCAACCGCCGCTGGGCGAAGGCCGCGGGTTCCACCGCCGCCCAGGGCCACCGGGCCGGTGCGGACAAGATCGAGGAGTTCCTCGGCTGGTGCACCGAGACGGACGTCGAGGTCGTCACCCTCTGGCTGCTCTCCACGGACAACTTCGACCGCCCCCGGGAGGAGCTGGTCCCGCTCCTCGACATCATCGAGGACGTCGTGCGCTCCCTGGCCGCCGACGGCCGCTGGCGCCTGCACCACGTCGGCACCCCGGACCTGCTGCCGCCGGCCATGCAGGCCACCCTCAAGGAGGCCGAGGAGTCCACCGCCCACGTCGACGGAATAGTCGTCAACGTCGCCATCGGCTACGGCGGTCGGCAGGAGATCGCCGACGCGGTGCGCTCCATGCTCCTGGAGGCCCACGACAAGGGCACCTCCATGGAGGAGCTCGCCGAGTCCGTCGACGTCGACATGATCGGCTGCCACCTCTACACCAAGGCCCAGCCCGACCCGGACCTGGTGATCCGCACCAGCGGCGAGCAGCGGCTGTCCGGCTTCATGCTCTGGCAGACGGCCCACTCCGAGTACTACTTCTGCGAGGTCTTCTGGCCGGCCTTCCGCAAGGTCGACTTCCTGCGCGCGCTGCGCGACTACGCGGCCCGCCACCGCCGCTACGGCGGCTGACGGACGTACGCCCCTCCCCGGCGAGGTACCTGTCTTCCGGAGCTCAACCGTGTGCCGTTCCGTGCATTTGCATGGCGGCGCGTGTTCGAGGGCATAAGTGGAACAGGTCGACACCCGAACCACGGGTGTCGGATCTCAGCGGGCGGCCCGGCGCCGCTCGCCCGGGAGGCCCTTTGCACCAGCCCGACCGTGTGGTCACAGCACGGAAGACGACGCTGAGGGCCGGTTCACGGCCCACCCTGTGCGGGGGCCGTCGACCGGCCCGGCTCCACCCCGTCGCTCCCCGACCTCATCCGAGGGGGTACGTCCTTCCGTGGTGACCAGCACAAAGCGCCACAAGCCAGACCGGCGCACCTACGTCCTCGACACCAGCGTCCTGCTGGCGGACCCGAACGCCCTGACCCGTTTCGACGAGCACGAGGTCGTGCTCCCCATCGTCGTGGTCACGGAACTGGAGGCCAAGCGGCACCATCCCGAACTCGGCTACTTCGCCCGGCAGGCCCTGCGCCTGCTCGACGACTACCGGGTCCGGCACGGCCGCCTCGACGCCCCCATACCGATCGGGGACCTCGGCGGAACGATCCGGGTCGAGCTCAACCACTCGGACCCCAGCGTGCTGCCCACCGGCTACCGCCTGGGGGACAACGACTCCCGCATCCTCGCGGTCGCCCGCAACCTGCAGGCCGAGGGGTACGACGTCACCGTCGTCTCGAAGGACCTGCCGCTGCGCATCAAGGCGTCCTCCGTCGGCCTGCTGGCCGAGGAGTACCGCGCGGAACTCGCCATCACGGACGCCTCCGGCTGGACCGGCATGTCCGAACTCACCCTTCCGGGCGAACAGGTGGACATCCTCTTCGAGGAGGGCCACATCTACGTCCCCGAGGCGGCCGGACTGCCCGTGCACACCGGACTGACGATCCAGTCCGAGCGCGGCAAGGCGCTGGGCCGTGTCACGCCCGAGGGCAACGTCCGTCTGGTGCGCGGCGACCGGGAGGCGTTCGGCATCAAGGGGCGCAGCGCGGAGCAGCGTGTCGCCCTGGACCTGCTGCTCGACCCGGACGTCGGGATCGTGTCGATGGGCGGCCGGGCCGGCACCGGCAAGTCGGCGCTGGCGCTGTGCGCGGGCCTGGAGGCGGTTCTGGAGCGCCGTCAGCACCAGAAGGTGATGGTCTTCCGCCCGCTGTACGCGGTCGGCGGGCAGGAGCTGGGGTATCTGCCCGGCACCGAGGCGGAGAAGATGAACCCCTGGGCGCAGGCGGTCTTCGACACGCTGTCGGCCGTCACCTCCCGCGAGATCATCGAGGAGGTCACCGCGCGCGGGATGCTGGAGGTGCTGCCGCTCACCCACATCCGCGGCCGGTCGCTGCACGACGCGTTCGTGATCGTGGATGAGGCGCAGTCGCTGGAGCGGAACGTTCTGCTGACCGTTCTGTCCCGGATCGGCGCCAATTCGCGGGTCGTTCTGACCCACGATGTGGGGCAAAGGGACAATCTGCGGGTCGGCCGCTACGACGGTGTCGTCGCCGTGGTGGAGAAGCTGAAGGGTCATCCGCTCTTCGCGCACGTGACGCTGACCCGGTCCGAGAGGTCCCGGATCGCGGCCCTTGTGACCGAAATGCTGGAGGACGGGCACATCTGATCGGATCCGCCCAGGTGTGGGCGGTGAGAAGGGAGTTGGCGCCGTCCGGCAAAGGCGTGAGCCTAGCCGGGCGGCGCCCTTGTGTGCGGGCGAATCGGGAAATCCCCCGGGTCAAACGGGATGTGAGCTTTCACACGCAACTCGGAATTGCCTTGCGGCGTTGTATTACGGCAGAGTCTCACTCCTGTCAGGCCCCGCATACGACACAGCCGTACCCCCTGGGGGCGCCGCCCAGGCGTTGAGCCCTGGGGGAGGTAGGGCACCACAGAGGCAGTGCGTCCAACTCCATAGCGTCGTCGTATGCCGCCCGAGCACCACGCGGCACTCCCCCTGGGGGAGTTGCCCACCGGGCCCGTGCCTTCCGTGACCGCGCAGTGGGGAGGCCAGTGTCAGGGGCACGATTGCGTCCGCCAGGGTCACCGAAGCGGGCGATGCTGGAAGGAAACCGTGTGAGCCGGATCTCGGTCCGGGGATTCGCAGTGGCCTCCGCCACCGCGGTCACCGCTGTCGGAAGCGTCGTCGGTGTTGCCTCGGGCAGCGTCGCGCAGAACAACGACGCCGAGGCGACGGCAGCCGACGCGATGACGCTTCTCGCGGACATCCCCGTGGGGCAGCAGGCCCAGGTGCAGACCGTCTCGCTCGCGCAGCAGGCCGACGCCCAGGCCATCGCGGCGGACGCCGGCGCCAAGAAGGAGGCCGAGGAGGCCGCGCGCAAGGCGGCCGCCCAGACGGCGATCGCCAAGAAGGTGGCCGCCGAGAAGGCGGAGAAGGCGGCCAAGGAGCGCGCCGAGCAGCAGGCCGCGGCCAGCCGCAACGCCGTCCGCGACGCCTCCAGCTTCGCCGTCCAGAGCTCGTACACCGTGGCGCAGGTCCAGGCGATGGCGCGCTCGATGATCCCCGCCGACCAGTTCCAGTGCTTCAGCAACATCGTGCAGCGCGAGTCCACCTGGAACTACCGGGCGATGAACCCCTCCTCCGGCGCGTACGGCCTCGTCCAGGCGCTGCCCGGCTCCAAGATGGCCTCCGCGGGCGCCGACTGGCAGACCAACCCGGCCACCCAGATCAAGTGGGGCCTCAACTACATGAACGGCCGCTACGGCAGCCCCTGCGGCGCGTGGACCTTCTGGCAGGCCAACCACTGGTACTGAGCCGGACCGGCCACCGTTCTCAACCCGCGTACAGCCCCTCCCCGTCCTACGGGGAGGGGCTGTACGCGCTGTACGGTCGGAGGGAACGACTCCAGGGGGAGCGGTGCACAGAGACGGGGGAAGAGGACCGATCATGTCGCGAGTGCCACGGTGGATCGGACGGCTCGGTGCCGGGCTGACCGAGATGGGTGAGCGGTTGGACGAGCGCCGCGCCGAGGCGGAGAAGGAGCAGACCGGGGCGGCCGGGCCGGCCGAGCCGGATCCGGGCGTGGACCTCCAGGACCTGCAGGACCATGTGACCGTCGTGCCGGCCCGGCCCGACCCGGCGCAGGCCGTGCCCTGGGGTGTACGGGTGGCGGCGGAGGCCGGCTGGCGGGTGCTGGTGCTCGCGGGCACGGTGTGGGTGCTGATGCAGGTCATCAGCGCTGTCCGGCTGGTGGTGCTCGCGTTCGTCGCGGCGCTGCTCATCACGGCGCTGCTGCAGCCGACGGTGGCGCGGCTGAGGCGCTACGGGCTGCCGCGCGGGCCGGCCACCGCGCTCACCGCGGTATCCGGCTTCGTCGTCATGGGGCTGATCGGGTGGTTCGTTTCCTGGCAGGTCATGGAGAACATCGACACGCTCTCCAGCCAGATCCAGGACGGCATCGACCAGCTGCGCAACTGGCTGCTGAACAGTCCCTTCCACGTCACCGACAAGCAGATCAACCAGATCGCCAAGAACCTGCGGGACGCCATCGGCGCCAACACCGACCAGATCACGTCGGCCGGTCTGCAGGGCGTGACGGTGGTCGTGGAGGCGCTGACCGGGATCCTGCTGACCGTCTTCTCCACGCTGTTCCTGCTCTACGACGGCCGGCGGATCTGGGAGTGGACGC
The DNA here is from genome assembly GCF_003270085.1 of Streptomyces triticisoli. Classification (GTDB taxonomy): domain Bacteria; phylum Actinomycetota; class Actinomycetes; order Streptomycetales; family Streptomycetaceae; genus Streptomyces; species Streptomyces triticisoli. Next base: position 23,125 of record NZ_QFDQ01000019.1, read on the forward strand.
TGAAGCTGGTGCCGGCGGCGGCGCGGCCGGGAGTGGCCGGGGCGGGGCCGCGGGCGTGGCGGACGCTGACGGCGTATGTGCGGGGCACGGTGATCGTGGCCCTGATCGACGCGATCTTCATCGGGCTGGGGATCTACTTCCTGAACGTGCCGATGGCCGTGCCGCTGGCCGTGTTCATCTTCCTGTTCGCCTTCATCCCGCTGGTGGGGGCGGTGGTGTCCGGGGCGCTGGCGGTGGTCGTCGCGCTGGTGACACAGGGCGTCTTCACCGCGGTGATGGTGCTGGTGGTGGTGCTGGCGGTGCAGCAGATCGAGGGGCACGTGCTGCAGCCGTTCATCCTGGGGCGGGCGGTTCGGGTGCATCCGCTGGCGGTGGTGCTGTCGGTGGCCGCGGGCGGGCTGGTCGCGGGGATCGGCGGGGCGGTGGTGGCGGTGCCGCTGGTCGCGGTGGCGAACACGGTGGTCGGGTATCTGCGGGCGTACTCCCAGGAACAGGCCCGCCGCCGGGCGGCGAGGCCGGCCGCACCGGACTCGCCCACCCTCCCACCCGACTCGGCGGGCTGAGGCGGGCGGGTGGGTGAACAGCGTGAACCCCGCCCACCCTCGGGGTGGACGGGGTTCACGCAACACCGCGGGCGTTACTCGGCGAGCACCGCCTCCGCGTCCAGCGTCGTCGCGACCGCCTGGATCACCGAGGCGATCTTGAACGCCTCCTGGACGACCTCACGGTCGACACCGGCCTTGCGCAGCACCTGCTCGTGGGAGTCGAGGCACAGACCGCAGCCGTTGATGGCGGAGACCGCGAAGGACCACAGCTCGAAGTCGACCTTGTCGACCCCGGGGTTGCCGATGACGTTCATCCGCAGGCCGGCGCGCAGGGTGCCGTACTCCTGGTCGGAGAGGAGGTGACGCGTCCGGTAGAAGACGTTGTTCATCGCCATCACCGCGGCAGCGGCCTTCGCCGCCGTGTACGCCTCCGGCGACAGGTTCGCCTTCGCCTCCGGCTCCAGCTCCCGCAGCACGATCGGCGAGCGCGAGGCGATCGCCGTCGCCAGCACCGCACCCCACAGCTGCTGCGCGGGCAGCTCGCTGTTGCCGATGACCGAGCCCAGGTTGAGCCTCAGGTCCTTGGCGTAGTCCGGAAGGGCGGACCTCAGGTTGTCCAGCGACATGCGTCACTCACCCGCCAGCAGCGCGACCGGGTCCAGGGTCTCGTCGCCCTTGGTCCAGTTGCACGGGCACAGCTCGTCCGTCTGCAGGGCGTCCAGGACCCGCAGGACCTCCTTGGGGTTACGGCCGACCGAGCCCGCCGTCACCATGGAGAACTGGATCTCGTTGTTCTGGTCCACGATGAAGACCGCGCGCTTGGCGTAGCCGTCCTCGCCCTCGATGCCCAGCGCGCGCATCAGCTCGTGCTTGGGGTCGGCCATCATCGGGAACGGCAGGTCACGCAGGTCGTCGTGGTCCTTGCGCCAGGCGTGGTGGACGAACTCCGAGTCACCGGAGAAACCGAGGACCTGGGCGTCACGGTCGGCGAACTCGTCGTTCAGCTTGCCGAAGGCGGCGATCTCGGTCGGGCACACGAAGGTGAAGTCCTTGGGCCAGGCGAAGACGACCTTCCACTTGCCCTCGTAGGTCTTGTGGTTGATCTCCTCGAACTCCTTGCCCTTCTCCAGCGAGACGCAGGCGGTCAGTTCGAACTCGGGGAACTTGTCACCAACAGTGAGCACAGGCTCTCCTTGCAGCGAAGAAACACCGGCTTTGCCCGTGTTTCCCAGGGGTTGGACGGTGTTGATGTTGGCACACGGTGCATTGATTGCGGAAATAGCTACACTCGGTCGGGTTGATCGGAGGTGGTTATCAGTGAGCCGCTCGCGCAGACAGCCCACCCTGTCCCAGCTGCGGGCCTTCGCCGCCGTCGCCGAGCACCTGCACTTCCGCGACGCGGCCTCCGCGATCGGCATGAGCCAGCCGGCCCTCTCCGGTGCCGTCTCCACCCTGGAGGAGACACTCGGTGTCACCCTCCTGGAGCGTACGACGCGCAAGGTGCTGCTCTCACCCGCCGGTGAGCGCCTCGCGATACGGGCCAAGGCCGTGCTCGGCGAGGTCGGCGCTTTCATGGAGGAGGCGGAGGCCGTCCGCGCGCCCTTCACCGGAGTACTGCGCCTCGGCGTCATCCCCACCGTCGCGCCCTACCTCCTGCCCAACGTTCTGGGCCTCGTCCACGACCGCTACCCCGACCTCGACCTCCAGGTCCACGAGGAGCAGACCGCCAACCTGCTGGAGGGGCTGGCCGACGGCCGGCTCGACCTGCTGCTGCTCGCCGTGCCCCTCGGCGTGCCCGGTGTCGTGGAACTCCCCCTCTTCGACGAGGACTTCGTCCTGCTCACCCCGCTCGGTCACTGGCTCGGCGGCCGGGAGGGCATACCCCGCGAAGCCCTGAAGGAACTGAAGCTGCTGCTCCTCGACGAGGGTCACTGCCTGCGCGACCAGGCCCTCGACATCTGCCGCGAGGCCGGTCGGGTGAACGCGCCGGTGAAGACCACCGCCGCCGGACTGTCCACCCTCGTCCAGCTCGTCGCCGGCGGCCTCGGCTGCACCCTGCTGCCCCGCACCGCCCTCAAGGTCGAGACCTCCCGCAACAACCGGCTCCTCACCGGCTACTTCGCCGAGCCCGCCCCCTCCCGCCGGATCGCCCTGGTCAAGCGCACGGGCGCGGCCCGCGCCGCCGAGTACCAGGAACTCGCCGCCGCCCTGCGCACGGACCTGCGGCCCCTGCCGGTGCGGGTGCTGGACGGGGCCGCCCGGGACTGAGGGCAGCGGGGCACGCGGCGAGCGGGCCCCGACGCCAGGGGACCCGGCGTCGGGGAATCCGCTCGCGGGTGTCACTCGGTGCGCAGGCCGTCGGGCCGCATCAGGCGCAGGAGGGGCGGCAGGCTGAGGAGGGTGACCGTGAGGACGATGCCGGCGCCGATGCCGGTCATGGCCAGGACACTCGACCAGTCCACGGCCACGGGCGTGCCCGTCATCCTCAGCAGCACCGCGCCCAGCGTCAGCCCCACCGCCGAGGCCAGCAGCAGGCCCAGCGCGATGGGGACCGCCGTCTGCCACAGCACCGACAGGCTCAGCGTGCGCCGCCGGGTGCCGAAGGCGACCAGCGCCGACAGCAGCTTCTTCCGTTCGCGCAGCTGCTCCAGCTGCGACACCAGCAGGCTCGCCCCGATCAGCAGCAGCACGCAGACCGCGCCGACGAACAGGCCGGTGCGGATGGAGGCGAACTTCCTCGACTGCGCGCTGGACACCCACACCATCGCGACCGTCCTGGGGTCCACCCGCGATGCCGTGTTGCGCACGTGCTCGTGCGCGTCCGGCACCGACTCGTCGAGCTTCAGGAAGACCGACCCCCCGATGGCGGAGGCCGCTCCCGCGGGCACGGCGGCCGGTGTCATCAGGAAGCCGCCGCGCTTGAACCCGTTCGGGTCCTTCACCGCGCGGGCGGACTTCAGGCCGGCCGGGACGGTCCACGCGACCTGCTGGACCTGCTCCATGCCCGAGGAGGTGTGCAAGTAGAGCGTGCGGCCGGGCCTGGCCAGCTTCGCGGTGCTGGTGTCGGCGTCGGGATCCGCGCCGCTCACGGCGAAGACGTCACCGTCGCGGCAGGAGGACATGCGCGCCACCTGGCGCAGGGACGCGCAGTCGCCGATCGTCACCCCGGCCGAGACGTCCGGACTCTGCTCGGTGCGCCAGGGTCCGTCACCGACGTCCGTCCCGGACAGCGCGGTGGCCTCGCGTACGCCCCTGGTGGCGGAGAACTTCTCGACGGCCCCGGCGAGCACGACGCCCTGCGGCACGTTCACCTGCATGTGGGCCCGCCGCAGGTCGTTCCCGGAGTACTCGGTGTAGTCGCTCTCCACCCCCGCGAAGAGCATCTGCAGCGCGATCGCCCCCGCCACCGCGACCGCGATGCCGTTCACCAGGCGTGCCGCCGTACCGCTGCTCAACTGCAGCCGCCGTACCGCCAGTTGCCAGGCCACCCCGCCCGAGCCGAGCCGGGCGACGACCGTCTCCACGACCCACGGCAGCAGCACGGTCACGCCGACGAGCAGCAGCATCACGCCGCCGACCACCAGGAACTGGTTGAAGTCCCCGTTGGTGCGGCCCTTGCCGAGCATCGGGTACAGCAGCGCCAGGCCGCCCAGCGGCAGCAGCAGCCGCCACCACAGCCGGCGCCGCGCGGGCCTGGCCGTACGCACCACGCCCAGCGGCTCGATGACCACCCCGCGCAGCGCCAGCAGGGTGACCAGTACCGCGGCTGCCGGGACCGCGACCGCGACCAGCACCGCCAGCGCGGGCGAGGGGTTGAGATAGCTGGGGAAGACGCTGATGCCGAAGACCTCTGCGGATCCCGCGACCTGACGGCCGATCAGGAAGAAGGCCGTGCCGAAGACCAGTCCGAGCAGGGAGCCCGCGAGTGCCTCGCCGGCCGCGATCCGGCGGGTCATCCGGCTGTCGGAGCCGACCAGGCGGAGCGCGGCGAGCCGGCGGTCGCGCTGCTCGCCGCCGAACCGCACGGCCGCGCCGATGAACACGGCGACCGGCATCAGCAGCACCACGAAGACGACCATCACGAGCAGCAGCAGCACCGGGTCCATCCGCTCGGACGACGGGTACGGGTCGCCGAACTCGGTGATCCGGGCCACCTGCCAGCCGTTGATGCGCGGCGCCAGGTCCTCCGTGCCGGCGTAGTAGGCGAGTTCGCGTGAGCCGATCAGCCCGCTCTCCCCGATCGTGCCCGTCACCCGGTACGGCAGCCGCTCGCGCAGCAGCTTCCCGGCGTCCGAGTCGAGCAGTTCCTTCAGTGCGGGGGAGACGACCATCTCGCCGGGCGCCGGGTACTTCGTCAGGCCCGGCGCGAGCGGGGCGCGGGGCCCCTCGGGCTCCACCAGCCGGCCGCGGATCTCCTTGTCGTGGTACGTCGTGTCGGTGTCCGCGATCACCAGGGTGTCGTCGGCCTTCGGCGGGCGGTTCTGGCTGTACGTGTAGTCCAGGCGGGCCGCGTCCCGCTGGTGCCGTACCGACAGCGCGTTGGGTATCGCGGTGGTCAGCAGCAGCAGCGCCACGCCGAGACCGACGCCGACCGCCGTCAGCAGCACCCGGGTCCAGCCCTCGCGGCCCCCCGTGAACGCGAACCTGGCGCCCATGTGCAGGTCGCGGACCCTCCCCCAAGCTCTCGACCGCGCTCGAGCAGGGAGGTTCCCCCATCGCACTCTCATACGACCCGCTCCATGTCCCGTGACCTGCCGTCCCGTACGACGATCTCGCGGTCGGAGTAGGCGGCGACCCGTGCCTCGTGGGTGACGAGGACGACGGCGGCGTTGGAGGACCGGGCGGCCTCCGTGAGCAGTTCCATCACCCGCTCGCCGTTGAGCGAGTCGAGCGCGCCGGTCGGCTCGTCGGCGAACAGCACCCGGGGACCTGTCACCAGCGACCGCGCGACCGCGACCCGCTGGCCCTGACCGCCGGACACCTCGCCCGGCCGCTTCCTGGCCAGGTCGTCGACCTCCAGCCGCGCCATCCAGACCAGCGCGGCCCGCTCGGCCTCCTTGCGGGAGGTGCCGTTCAGCCGCAGCGGCAGGGCCACGTTCTCCACGCAGGTCAGCTCGGGCACCAGCTGGCCGAACTGGAAGACGAACCCGAACTCCGAGCGCCTGAGCGCACTGCGCTGGGCGTCGGTCATGGCGGACAGCTCACGGCCGTCGTAGACGATCGACCCCGAGTCGGGGGTGACGATCCCGGCGAGGCAGTGCAGCAGCGTGGACTTGCCCGAGCCGGAAGGGCCCATCACGGCGACGACCTCGCCGGGGTGGATGGAGAACTCGGCGCCGTCCAGCGCGGTCGTAGGGCCGTAGGCCTTGCGCAGGTCCTGGGCGGCGAGCAGGGCGCCGGCGGGGACGGAGGTCATCGGGTCACCGCCGCACGGAGCTTGTCGAGACGCGCGGCGGTCAGCTCCAGCCAGCGCAGGTCGGCCTCGAGGTGGAACAGGGCGTGGTCGCAGATCAGCTGGTCCGCGAGGTCTCCCCTGCGCTTGCGGTCGGTCAGGATCCGCATGCCGCGCAGGTGCTCGGCGCGCTGCGTGTCGAGGATGTCGGCGGCGTCGCGGTGGGTCAGCAGTGCGAGGACGACCTTGGTGTAGAGCGTCGACTGCAGGTACGGCTCGGGCTTCTCCGGTGTGGCGAGCCACTGCTCCACGTCGGTGACGCCTGCCTCGGTGATGGCGTAGCGCTTGCGTTCGGGGCCGTCGCCCGCCTCGATCGCCTCGACTTCCACGAGCCCGTTCCTCAGCAGGCGGGACATCGTCGAGTAGACCTGGCCGTAGTGCAGCGGCCGGTCGTGACCGAACTTCTCGTCGAAGGCCCGCTTCAGGTCGTAGCCGTGGCGCGGGCCGGACTCCAGGAGTCCCAGAAGGGTGTGACCGATGGACATGGGGAGCACTGTACGCGCGATGTATACGCCGCATGTATACACCGAGTGTTGACTGCGTGGCGAGGAGTGCGGCCCCGCAGGTGGGGGCCGATTGTCACGGTTCTGCTACGACGCCGGACCTGCCTGGACCTGCCCGGTCCCGGTGGCCGCCCGTACCCCGGCGGTCCTCGGGGCCGGCGGCCCCGGGGCCGGGTCTCAGGTCGACGGGGGCCTGGGGGCGGAGCCGCCGGGCGGGCGGCCGCGGCGGGGCAGGGGGCCCGCGTTC
>NZ_QFDQ01000186.1 GCF_003270085.1 Streptomyces triticisoli
TCGTTCCCCTGCATACCTACGAGTCTGGCCCCGGCCCCTCCGGGCCGGGGCCAGAACCCCCAAGATCTTCAGTGAACTTCTAGAACCGGCCCCGGCGCAGCGCCGGGTGGTCGGCGACCACCGTGCTGGAGCCCGGGGCGATCTCCGTGAAGCCCGCGTCGCGCACCAACGGCAGCCCGGCGGACGTCAGTTCGTGCCAGTGGGCGGGGTCGGCGGTGCGGACGGCGAGGGGGAAGCCGGTGTCGCGCCAGGCGGTGCGGTGTTCGTGGGGCAGTGCCCACCAGGCGAGTTGGGCGCCGTGGCCCGCCTGGGCCATGGCCTTGCCCGCGGACATGTCCAGGTCGGGGCTGAGCCACAGGACGGGGAGGTCCGGGTCCGGTTCGGCGGGGGGTTCCGGGTCGTCGAGGTCGGTGCCGGAGACCTGCAGCCTGGCCAGGTCCTTGGGCCAGCCGTCGAGGGGGACGGGCGGAAAGACCCGTACCTCCGCCGTCCCTCCGGTGACCGTGATGCCGGGCAGGGCCTCCGCGCGCCGCCACTCGGCGCCGCGTGCCCGCCGGACCACCTTGCGGATCCGGGCGTCCTGCCAGTTCCGTACGGCCTGTGCCCACTCGCCGTCACCGGACGAGCGCTCGTCGCCGAGCAGCACCAGCACCGCGCGGGCCGCGGCTTCCAACGCGTCGGTACGGGCCGGAGGGGTGGCCCGCTCGATCCGTACCACCAGCGGCAGCACGAACTGCCGCGCCTGATCGCGTCCTCCGGGACCGGGCCGGAACGGGCTGTCCTCAGGGGCGGTGGCCGCGGTGGTCTCGTCGGTGCTCACGGCCTCCAGTCTGCCAGCTGCGTGATCGGCCCCCGCCGGCCCCGCCCCGCCGGCCGTACGCTGCGCGGGACCGCCGGCCGGCGGGGTCAGGTGCGGCCGGTCGAGGCGCCGATCAGGTCGGAGACCTTCACCAGGCGGTAGCCCCGCTTGCGCAGCTCGGGCACGATCGTGCGCACCACGTGCTCGGTCGTGGGGGCCGCGCTGCGGGTGCAGTGCATGACCACGACCGAGCCCGGCCGGACCCCGTCCAGGACCTGCCGGGCCACGGCGTCCGCGTCCGTCGCGAACGCGTCGCCGCTCACCACGTCCCACTGCACCGCGGTGACGCCGAGGGGGCTCAGCGCCCGCAGGGCCCGCTGGTCGTAGCAGCCGCCGGGGAAGCGGAAGTACGGCACCGGGTGCTTCACGCCCGCCTTGCGGAACGCCTCGTACGCGCGCTCCACGTCCGAGCGCATGCGGTCGGCGGACACCGCGGGCAGACCGTAGCAGTCGGCGGTGAACGCGTAGTGGCTGTAGGAGTGGTTGGCGAGCTCGAAGAGGGGGTCGTTGCCGAGGGAGCGGGCCTGGTCGGGGTACTGCTCGGCCCAGCGGCCCGTCATGAACACCGTGGCCGGCACCTTCAGGGCGCGGAGCGCGGCGATGAGCTCCGGGTTGTCGAAGTGCTCGCCGGCCGCCGCGCGCGGTCCCTGGTCGGCGGTCATGTCGGCGTCGAAGGTGAGCGCGACCGTCTTCCCCTTGGTCCGGGGGCCGTTGCTGAAGACGGGGGTCAGACCGTCGGGGGCCGGGGCGAGGGCCGGCAGCCGGGAGGGGGCGGGCTCGGCGGGTGCGGCGGGTGCGGCGGCGGTGGACTTCGACGAGGCCGAGGGCGCGGGGCGTCCGGGGTGGGACGCCTGGGTGCTGCCGCAGGCGGCCAGGGCGGCGCCCAGCACACAGACGGCGGCGATTCGTCGTACAAGTGGGATCACCCGATGAATCTAGGCCCTCTTCGGTCGTACGAACGGCGTCATGGCCGTACGCTCACCCGCCCGGTGGCCCTCCCCACGGACAGTTCACGGGTCACCCTGCTTCAGTAGCCGCGCGCGGCACTCCTCCACGTCGAAGTCCGCAGCCGGATAGCGCGGGTCCAGCTCCCGGAGATGTTCGAGGAGCAGGCGGCTGACCGCCCAGTCGCGGTACCACTTGTGGTCCGCCGGGATCAGGTACCAGGGCGCGTACGGGGCCGCGCAGCGGCGCAGGGCGATCTCGTACGCCTCCTGGTAGGCCGGCCACCGGGCGCGCTCGTCGATGTCCGAAGGGTCGAACTTCCAGCGCTTGTCCGGGTTGTCCAGGCGCTTGAGCAGGCGGCGGCGCTGGGTGTCGTAGGAGATGTGCAGAAAGCACTTGATCACGGTGACGCCGTCCTCGGCGAGGGACCGCTCGAAGTCGTTGATCCGCGCGTACCGGTCCTCGATCTCGGCGCGCGGGGCGAGGCCGCGGACCCGGGCGATCAGGACGTCCTCGTAGTGGGAGCGGTCGAAGACGCCGATCTCGCCGGGCCGGGGCAGCGCCTTGCGGATCCGCCACAGGAAGGAGTGGGCCAGCTCCTGCGGGGTGGGCGCCTTGAATGCCTGGATACGGCAGCCGGACGGGTTGAACAGGCCGGTCACCTGCTTGACCGTGCCGCCCTTTCCGCTGGTGTCCATGCCCTGCAGCACCAGCAGGACCCGGCGCCGGTCACCGGCGGTGCTCGCCGCCCACAGCCGCTCCTGCAGGGCGGCGAGCGGCCTGGCCATCCGGGCCGTCTCCGCGCGGCCGGCGGCCTTGTCCCGGGGGCCCGCCGGCGTGGCCGCCGTGTCGTACGCGGACAGGTCGACCGTCTCGCCGACGGGCACGCGCAGCAGTTCGCGCAGAGGGACCTCGGGGTGCCCGGGGTGTTCCCGTGCCGGGCCGTGCCGCGCGTCCTGCCGTCGCGCCGCGCTCTTGGCACTCTTCCCGGCCACGGGCCACCACCCCTTCACCCGGTTTACCCGGCTGCGTGTGCCCCGCCGGTCCTACGGCTGAGTCGTCCGCGGCTGGGATCCGGTGCCGTCCGGGACGGCGGGCTCGGGGGTGGCCGCGTCGGCGGTGGTGCGGACGGGGGTGATCGGCGGGGCCGGGGCCTGGTCGAGGGACCTCGCAGGCGCGGGCGTGGGCGCAGGCGCCTGCTCCGGCGACTGCTGGGCCTTTTCCAGGAAGCGGAGGAGCTCCACCGGGAAGGGCAGGACGAGCGTGGAGTTCTTCTCCGCGGCGACCGCCGTTATCGTCTGCAGCAGCCGGAGTTGCAGCGCGGCCGGCGTGTCGGCCATCTGCTGCGCCGCCTCGGCCAGCTTCATGGACGCCTGGTACTCCGCGTCGGCGTTGATGATGCGGGCCCGCCGGTCCCGGTCGGCCTCCGCCTGCCGGGCCATGGACCGCTTCATCGTGTCCGGCAGGGACACGTCCTTGATCTCCACACGGTCGATCTGCACACCCCACCCGACGGCCGGACTGTCGATCATCAGCTCCAGCCCCTGGTTGAGCTTCTCGCGGTTGGACAGCAGGTCGTCCAGGTCGCTCTTGCCGATGATCGAACGCAGCGACGTCTGGGCCATCTGCGACACCGCGAACTTGTAGTCCTCCACCCGGATGAGCGCGCTCGACGCGTCGACCACCTTGAAGTAGACGACCGCGTCCACGCGCACGGTCACGTTGTCCCGGGTGATGCCCTCCTGGGCGGGGATCGGCAGGGTGACGATCTGCATGTTGACCTTGTAGAGCCGGTCCACGAACGGGACGATCACCGCCAGGCCCGGCGCACGCGGCTCACCGGTCAGCCGTCCGAGCCGGAACACCACCCCGCGCTCGTACTGCTTGACGATCCGCATCGCCGCGGTGAGATACACGAATCCCGCGCAGCCCGCGGCGATCGCAGCGGTCACCAGTTCCTGCACCATGACGACTCCTCGGACGGACGGCCGTCTGCGCCTTGTGCGCCTGCTTCCAACGATAGGCCCGACCCGGGAAAAGCGGACGGGCCGAGACGCTCACAGTTCGGGCCGCGGCACTCACAACGCGGTGAAGACGTCGGTGCGCGGGCAGTGCGCGAGCACCACGCCGGTGTGCACCTCGTAGTACCAGGCGCGCAGATTCAGCCGCCCGTCCGCCAGCCGCCGCTCGACGCAGGGGTACGAGCGCAGCCGCAGCACCTGCGTCAGGACGTGCGCCTGCACGCCCTCGGCGACCGCCGGGTCCTCCGCGGCCCCCTTGGGCGGGGGTGTCGCCCGGACCAGCCAGTCCCGTACGGCGGGTACGGCGTCGAGGTCGTCCCCGCGGACCAGGGCGCCGACGGCTCCGCAGTGCGAGTGGCCGCACACGACGACCTCGCGGACGCCGAGCACCTCCACGGCGTACTCGATGGTGGCCGCCTCGCTGGTGGGATGCGTGGAGGCGTACGGAGGCACGATGTTGCCCGCGGTCCGCAGCTCGAACAGCTCGCCGGGGCGGGCGCCGGTGATCAGGGCCGGCACGACCCGGGAGTCGGAGCAGGTGATGAACAGGACCTCGGGGGACTGGCCCTCGGCGAGCCGGGCGAAGTCCGCCGGCCGCCGTCCGAACGTACGGGCGTTGTCGATCAGGGGCTGCATGGACCTACGCTAACGCAGCGCGGTCGCGCGCACACTCCACGTCACGCCGTTCCGGCGACTCCCTTGGCGTCCCGGGCGAGGGCGGTGAGACGGGAGATCGCGCGGAAGTACTTCTTGCGGTAGCCGCCGTTCAGCATCTCCTCGCTGAACAGCCGGTCGAAGGGCAGCCCCGAGGCCAGCACGGGCACCTCACGGTCGTAGAGCCGGTCCGCGAGCACCACGAGCCGCAGCGCGGTGGACTGGTCGGGCACCGGCCGCACCCCGGTGAGGCACACGGCCGCCACGCCGTCGGTCAGGGCGCCGTAGCGGCTGGGGTGGACCCTGGCCAGGTGGTCGAGGAGGTGCGGGAAGTCGTCGAGGGAGGCGCCGTCGGTGGCGTACGCCGCCTTGGTCACCTGCTCGTCGGAGTACGGCGCCGGCGCCTCGGGCAGGCCGCGGTGGCGGTAGTCCTCGCCGTCGATGCGCAGCGTGCGGAAGTGCGCGGACAGGCCCTGGATCTCGCGCAGGAAGTCCGCGGCGGCGAACCGGCCCTCGCCGAGCTTGCCCGGCAGCGTGTTGGAGGTGGCGGCGAGCGCGACGCCCTCGTCGACCAGCCGGCCGAGCAGGGAGGAGACGAGCACGGTGTCGCCGGGGTCGTCCAGCTCGAACTCGTCGATGCACAGCAGCTGGTGGCCGGAGAGGGTCTCGACCGTCTTCTGGAAGCCGAGGGCGCCGACGAGGTTGGTCAGCTCCACGAACGTGCCGAACGCCTTGCGTGCGGGCTCGGCCTCGCTGGCGTGCCACAGGGAGGCCAGCAGGTGGGTCTTGCCGACGCCGTAGCCGCCGTCGAGGTAGACGCCGCGGGGGCCGGCGGGGGCCTTGCCCTTGGCGGTCTTCCCCTTGCCGCTGCCCTTGCTCTTCCCGAAACCGAGGAAGCCGCGCCTGCCGGAGCCGGTCGCGGGCGCACCGCCGAGCCCGGCGGCGAAGTCCCCCAGCACCCGCACGGCCTCGGTCTGGCTGGGCTGCCGCGCGTCCGGGAGGTACGTCGCGAAGCGCACCGCGTCGAAGCGCGGCGGCGGCACCATCTCGGCGACCAGCCGGTCGGCGGGGACGTGGGGCTCGCGGGCGCACAGGGACAGCGGGGCCGCGTCGGTCAGGGGGCTGAGCCCGGAGGAGGCTGTGGAGGACGACACGGTTCCCCATGGTAGGCGGCGTGGAACACTGCACGACATGCGACGCCTGTTCCCTGTGACCGACGAAACAGCAGCCCGAGCCCTGGACGGGGCCCGTGGGGCCGGTGGTGCGAGCGCCCCCGGTGCCGCCGGCGCCCTTGAGGACCGGGAGTGGACCCTCGCCGAGCTGGCGGCCGCCTACGCCTACCCGGAGCGCGGGCCCGCGGGCCGGGAGCCGTGGCTGCGCGCCAACATGGTGGCCACGCTGGACGGGGCCGCCCAGCACGAGGGCCGTTCGCAGCCCATCTCCAGCGCCGCCGACATGCGGATCTTCGGCACGCTGCGGGCGCTGGCCGACGTCGTGGTGGTCGGCGCGGAGACCGTGCGCCAGGAGGGGTACCGCCCGGCCCGGGCGCGGGCGGAGTTCGCGGCGCTGCGGGAGGCGGCCGGGCAGGGCCCGGCCCCGGCGATCGCGGTGGTCACCGCGAGCCTGGAGCTGGACTTCTCGCTGCCGCTGTTCGCCTCGCCCCTGGTGCCCACGCTGATCCTCACGGGCGCCGCGGCGGCCCCCGACCGGACAGCCGCGGCGGAGAAGGCGGGCGCGCGGGTGGTGATCGCCGGTGACGGCATCGGCATCGACCCCGCCCGCGCCGTCCAGGCCCTCGCCGAACTCGGCCACACCCGCCTGCTCACCGAGGGCGGCCCCCGCCTGCTCGGCCAGCTGGTGGCCTCCGGTGTCCTCGACGAGCTGTGCCTCACCGTCTCCCCGATGCTCACCGCAGGCAACGCCCAGCGCATCACCGGCGGCCCCACCATCACGGTCCCCCAGCGCTTCACCCTCGCCTCCCTCCTGGAGGAGGAGGGCTTCCTGTTCAGCCGGTACCGGCGGGAGTGACGGGAGGGCCGGCGGGAGTGACGGGAGGCCGGCGGGACCGCTTGCCGGGGCCTGCCGCAGCGATACCCGCGCGATCACGGGGCAGGATGGTTCCGGGGGACCGGCACGGCCCGTGGAGGCAGACGGAGGGGCCGTGGGCCCCGGAGGAGAAAGGGCGCCTGGTGTTCACAAGCGTATTGATGATCGAGAAGGCCCTGACGTCCGCCGACGTGGAGTTCGTCACCACCTTGCACGGCGAGGAGCCGGTCTTCTTCCACGTGCTGCTCCAGCCCCGCGGCGACCAGGCGGACCGCCTGCTGCGGGCCATCGACGACATCGCGCTCGGCGAGATCGACGAGGCGGCACGCGAGGGCGAGACCCCCGAGGGCGAGGCCGCGAAGGGCGAGGGGGAGCGTGCCCTGGACGTGTCCCTCAGGGCGCTGCGCGCGGCCGGCGGCGAGGCCGAGGGGCGGCTCGTCGAGGATCATCCGCTGGACGCCCTGAAGACCCTGGTCACCGAGGCCGACGCCGACGAGGTCATCGTCCTGACCGACCCGCACTACGTGGAGGAGTTCTTCCACCGCGACTGGGCCTCACGGGCCCGCCACAAGGTCGGCGTACCGGTCCTGAAACTCTTCTCCCACAGCAAGGCATAGGCTACGTCGTACCGCAGCCGCACCACCTGGGGAGAAAACGCATGGCACCCGGCCTTCCTACCGCCATGGACCGACCGCACTTCATCGGCATCGGCGGCGCCGGAATGTCGGGCATCGCCAAGATCCTCGCGCAGCGCGGCGCCCAGGTGGCCGGCAGCGATGCCAGGGAGTCGGCGACCGCCGAGGCACTGCGCGCGCTGGGCGCCACCGTGCACATCGGGCACGCGGCCGGGCACCTCGCCGACGACGCGAGCTGCGTCGTCGTCTCCTCGGCGATCCGCGAGGACAACCCGGAGCTGGTCCGCGCGGCCGAACTGGGCATCCCGGTCGTCCACCGCTCCGACGCCCTGGCCGCCCTGATGGAGGGCCTGCGCCCGCTCGCCGTGGCCGGCACCCACGGCAAGACCACCACCACCTCCATGCTGGCGGTGACCCTCACCGAGCTGGGCCTGAACCCGTCGTACGCCATCGGCGGCGACCTGGACGCCCCCGGCACCAACGCGCTGCACGGCGAGGGCGACATCTTCGTCGCCGAGGCGGACGAATCGGACCGCAGCTTCCACAAGTACACGCCCGAGGTCGCCATCGTCCTCAACGTCGAGCTCGACCACCACGCCAACTACGCCTCGATGGACGAGATCTACGAGTCCTTCGAGACCTTCGCGGACCGGATCGTCCCCGGCGGCACACTGGTGATCTCCGCCGACCACGAGGGCGCGTGCGAGCTGACCCGGCGCTTGGCGGGCACCGTGAAGACGGTGACGTACGGCGAGTCCGAGGACGCCGACGTACGAGTCCTGTCCGTCGTACCGCAGGGCCTGAAGAGCGAGGTCACCGCGGTGCTGGACGGCACCGAGCTGACCTTCGCGGTATCCGTCCCCGGCCGCCACTACGCGCACAACGCCGTCGCCGCGCTGGCCGCCGGCGCCGCCCTCGGCATCCCGGCCGCCGAGCTCGCGCCCGCGATCGCCGCGTACACCGGTGTCAAGCGGCGCCTGCAGCTCAAGGGCGAGGCCGCCGGCGTCCAGGTGATCGACTCCTACGCCCACCACCCCACCGAGATGACCGCCGACCTGGAGGCGATGCGCGCCGCCGCGGGCGAGGCCCGGATCCTGGTCGTCTTCCAGCCGCACCTGTTCTCCCGCACCCAGGAGCTGGGCAAGGAGATGGGCCAGGCCCTGACCCTCGCCGACGCCTCGCTCGTCCTGGACATCTACCCGGCCCGCGAGGACCCGATCCCGGGCATCACCAGCGAGCTGGTCATCGAGGCGGCCCGGGCGGCGGGAGCCGACGTCACGGCCGTGCACGACAGGGCCGAGGTGCCGGACGCGATCGCGGGAATGGCGAAGGCCGGTGATCTCGTTCTCACCATGGGCGCGGGCGACGTCACCGACCTCGGACCGCGCATCCTGGACCGTCTGTCGAAGTAAGTCGAAGTGAGGGGCGTGGGTCTCATGTCGTACGACGTCGAGAAGCCGGACGAGCAGTGGCGCGCGGAGCTGACCCCAGCCGAGTACGCGGTGCTGCGCCAGGCCGGTACGGAACCCGCCTTCACCGGTGAGTACACGAACACCAAGGACAAGGGCGTGTACTCCTGCCGGGCCTGCGGCGCCGAGCTGTTCACCTCCGACACCAAGTTCGAGTCCCACTGCGGCTGGCCGTCCTTCTACGACCCGAAGGACACCGACGCCGTGGAACTCCTGGAGGACCGCTCCCACGGCATGGTCCGCACCGAGGTCCGCTGCGCCCGCTGCGGCTCCCACCTCGGGCACGTCTTCGAGGGCGAGGGCTACCCGACCCCGACCGACCAGCGGTACTGCATCAACTCGATCTCCTTGCGGCTGGTCCCCGACGGGGGCTGACCGACCCCGGTCAACAGGCGGGGGGCGTTTTCACCCGTTGAGCTGGTGGTATAAGGATTTCCTTTTCGCGTCCGGCGTCATACGCTGAGATGCGAAGCATGAACTGGGAGATCAATCTCCATCCAGCGGTGGAGCTCTGGCTGCTGAAGCTTGCGGATGAGGATCCAGAGAGTGCCGATCTGGTTGAAGAAGCGATCGACATCCTGGCCGAGTGTGGTCCGACGCTCGGGCGGCCGCTCGTGGACCGCATGCACGGCAGCATCATCCACAACCTCAAGGAACTGCGCCCGGCAAGCGCGGGCCGTACGGAGGTGCGCATCCTGTTCGTGTTTGATCCGGAGCGTGAGGCGATTCTTCTCGTGGCGGGAGACAAAACCGGTCGTTGGAGCCAGTGGTACGTCGATGCGATCCGGCTTGCCGAGGCCCGCTATGACGAGCATCTGGCCGACTTGCGACGCACAGGAGAGGACGGCGGTGTCCGGTGAGCGGTCACAGCAGTTGGGCTGAGGTGAAGCGGCGGGTGCGCGAGGCTCACCCCGAGGTGTCCGATGCGCAGTGGGAGGAGCGCAAGCAGGCGGCGCGGACCGCGACCGAGGCCTATGTGCTCGGACACCACCTGCGCGAGATCCGTGAGGAACAAGGCCTCACCCAGGCGCAGGTTGCCGCGTCGGTCGGTATCTCTCAGGCGCGGGTGTCCCAGATCGAGCGGGGCGAGATCCACAACCTGGAGACGATCCGCACGTATGCCGCGGCGCTCGGCGCTCGTATCACGGTGTCGATCGAGTACGGCGACCGGACCATCGGCGCGGCATAGCCGTTCTTCAACGCTCCGCCCTTGAATCAGCCGTACGGGCGGAGCCTGCAGGAGGACCTCCGCACCGCGGTGGCGTATCCGCTCAGCTCTTGGTCTCGTCCTTGATCCACGTCAGGTACTCGGGACTGCCGGAGAAGAT
Source organism: Streptomyces triticisoli (assembly GCF_003270085.1). Lineage (GTDB taxonomy): Bacteria > Actinomycetota > Actinomycetes > Streptomycetales > Streptomycetaceae > Streptomyces > Streptomyces triticisoli. The sequence goes on from NZ_QFDQ01000186.1 coordinate 9,958, forward strand.
GGGCACGGCGATGACTTCCGGTGTGTCGTAATCGTGCCTCTCCTTGATCAGCGCCGTCAGATCGGCCACGAGGTCCGCTCGGGTCTTGAAGTCCACGCGCCACTCCTGCTCGTTCGCGACCTTGCCCTCCCACCGGTAGACGGAGGCGATCGGATAGACCTGGGCGCAGGCAGCAAGGCGGCTGTCGATCACGGCGGCGGCCAGGGCGTGGGCCTTGTCCTCAATGTCGTGGGTCGTGGTCACCATGGCGTACTCGTACGTCGTCATGGCAGCGAGCGTACCCACCACGAACAGCTCAGCCGGGGACGCCGGGCGTCCGAAGCCCAGCAGGGCCGGCACCGCGAAGGCTCGACGAAGGACTCCAGCCGAGCGGCTCCACCGGCGCGTCCGCAGTCCGGCTGACGATCGACCCGGCCTCGGGCGAGCGGGCCCCCTCGGACACGGCGTGGCGGGTCTCTGGGGGCGACGCTTTGCGGTGTCGTTTTGTAGTGGGACAATATGGGATACAGGTGGCGTCGCTGGCGCCATCGGTGCTTTTCGCTTTCCTCAGTGAGGCGGGTGGAAGACATGGACACAGCCTCCTACGTCGTACTGGCCGCGGGGACGAATGTCTGGGGTCCCCTCGGCGCCTTCATCGGCGGGCTGGTCATCGCGGGGGCCCTGGTGGCGGCCGTCCTGGTGGGCATCCGCGTGATGCGCCAGGAGCCGGACCGGCCGACCGAGGCCGAGCAGCCGCACCTGCCGGTCACCGGGGCCATCCACGAGATCAGCGAGATGCGGGAGCCGGACGAGGTGCACCCCGACGAGGGGGAGCGGCTCATGCCCTACGAACTGCACGCCAGCGGGAGCCGGCGCAAGCCGGACCAGCACCGGCGCCGCTGGTCCCCCGGCAGCAGCGGATCCTTCGGCGGCGGTGGCGGCGGTCGGACCTGATCGCACCCGCCGCACGGGGACGGGCCCCCTCCGGGGCCCGTCCCCGTGTCGTCGGCGCGCGGTGCGCACCTTCCCCAGCCCCGGTCGTACGGCATCTTCGGGGCGGGAACACGGGTGTTGGGTGCCGGGTGGCGTACGGTGCTCGGTGTCTAGACTCTCCCCGCAGCGGCCCGCGCGACCGTGGCCGAGAGCGGCAGCTTCTGCCAGACCCGAAGGGCGTTCGGCGTTTTGATACGGATGGATTCAGTCACGAAGCGGTATCCGGACGGCACGGTGGCGGTCGACCGGCTCTCGCTCGAGATTCCGGACCGCTCGATCACCGTCCTCGTCGGGCCGTCGGGCTGCGGCAAGACCACCACCCTGCGGATGATCAACCGGATGGTGGAGCTCAGCGGGGGCCGCATCCTGCTGGACGGTGCCGACATCCGGAAGCAGCCCGTCAACACCCTGCGCCGGTCGATGGGGTACGTCATCCAGAACGCGGGGCTCTTTCCGCACCGCACCATCGTCGACAACATCGCCACCGTGCCCCGCCTGCTCGGCTGGGGCAGGAGCAGGGCCCGGGCGCGGGCGGCCGAGCTGATGGAGCGCGTCGGACTCGACGCCTCGCTCGCCAAGCGGTACCCGTACCAGCTCTCCGGCGGCCAGCAGCAGCGCGTCGGCGTGGCGCGGGCGCTCGCCGCGGACCCGCCGGTGCTGCTGATGGACGAACCGTTCTCCGCCGTCGACCCGGTGGTGCGCAAGGGGCTCCAGGACGAACTGCTCCGCATCCAGGAGGAGCTGGGAAAGACCATCGTCTTCGTCACCCACGACATCGACGAGGCGATCAAGCTCGGCACCATGGTCGCGGTACTGCGCACCGGCGGCCGGCTCGCCCAGTACGCCCCGCCCGCCGAGCTGCTGTCCGACCCCGCGGACGACTTCGTCGAGGACTTCCTCGGCACCGACCGCGGCATCCGCCGGCTGTCCTTCTTCACCTCCGGGGGGCTGCGGCTGCAGAAGTCCCCGGTCGTCGCCGTCGACTCCAGCGCCGAGCAGATCGCCGCCCGTACCACCCCCGGCGTGCCCTACCTCCTCGTCACCGACCTCGACGGCAGACCCCTCGGCTGGGGCGAGCCGGACGCGCTCACCGCCGGGTCCCTGGACCCGGACCGGCTGCTGCCCCACGGGCGGCCCTTCGAGTACGGCAGCGAGTCCCTGCGCGCCGCCCTGGACGGCGCCGTGCTCTCGCCGACCGGGTGGGCGGTCGCCGTGGACGGCGACGGCCGCGTGGTCGGCGTCGTCTCGCAGCAGACCATCGGCGAGGCGATCCGCAGCGCCCACGCCGAGGGACGTACCGCTGCCGAGAGCGAGAGGGAGAGCGAGACCGGGGTCGTCGGATGAACCGATTCTTCGACATTCCGAGCGACCTCCAGCACAGTTGGCTCGGCCTGATCGGCCTGCATCTGCGCGAGGCTCTGCTGCCGGTCCTGGCCGGCCTCGTCGCGGCCCTGCCCCTCGCCCAGCTGTGCGTGCGGTTCCGCTGGTTGTACCCGCCCATGCTGAGCCTGACGACCGTGCTGTACGCCATCCCGTCGCTGGCGTTCTTCGTCGTCCTCATCGACTACACCGGCCAGACCGAGCTCACCGTCATGATCCCGCTCGCCGTCTACAGCCTGGTCGTGCTCGTCCCGGCCATCGTCGACGGCGTCCGCTCGGTGCCGCCGGAGACGCTCGCTGCCGCCACCGCGATGGGCTTCGGTCCCGTACGGCGGTATGTCCAGGTGCAGTTGCCGATCGCGGTGCCCGCGATCATCGCGGGACTGCGCGTGGCGACCGTCTCCAGCATCTCCCTCGTCAGTGTCGGCATGCTGATCGGCAACCAGGGCGCCCTCGGCAACCTGCTCCACGACGCCAACATCTACCACCGGCCCGAACTCGCGGTGAACTCCGTGGTCACCACGGCGGTCCTGGCCGTCCTCGCCGACGGCGCGCTGGTCCTCCTGCGCCTGCTGCTGACCCCCTGGATGTCACGCGGCACCCGGCGTCGGAAACCGAAGGCCGTCCAGGCCCGGCCCGACGCGGCTGTGCCCGCTCTGGAGGACGCAGCCCGGTGAACGTACTCCACTTCGTCAACGCCTTCTTCAGCGACGGCGCCCACTGGAAGGGCTACGACGGCATTCCCGCGCGTCTGGCCGAGCACATCCAGTACTCGCTGCTGGCGCTCGTGCTCGCCGCCGTCATCGGGCTGCCGATCGGCCTGCTCACCGGGCACTACGGGCGCGGCGGCAACACCCTCGCCCTGATCGCCACCGCCGGGCGGGCGCTGCCCAGCTTCGGCCTGCTGGTGCTGATGTTCATCCTGCTCGGCTTCGGCCTGGTCCCCGTGATGATCCCGCTGGTCGTCCTCGCCGTCCCGCCGATCCTGGTGACGACGTACGAGGCGATGCGCTCCGTCGATCCGCCTGTGGTGGACGCGGCCCGCGGCATGGGCATGGGGGAGTCCCGCATCCTCCTCCAGGTCGAGCTGCCCGTCGCACTCCCGCTGATCCTCAGCGGTCTGCGCTCGGCGGCCATCCAGATCGTCTCCACTGCCACCATCGCCGCGTACGTCAGCCTCGGCGGTCTCGGGCGGTACATCATCGACGGCCTCTACCAGCGCGACTACGAGAAGGTCGTGGGCGGGGCCACCCTGGTCGCCGTGATGGCGCTGGCGACGCTCGCGGTGTTCTGGGCGGTGGCGCGGACCGCGGTGTCGCCGGGGGTGCGGCGCGGTGGCTGACAGCGGAGGTTACGGGCACAGCGGCTGTCGACGGGGCGCGGACACGGCACCGTACCGCTTCGCCTTCACAACCTTCACAACCGGACACGCATTGAAGCGCATCGGAGACCCGGTGCCCCTTGACTGACGGAGAAGCCGCCGGATTGGATCAGTGAGTGACTTTTTACGCGAAGAGCACCAGGTCCAGCACGAGACGCCCCGTCGCGGCCGCCGTCGCACTCGCCGCCACCGCGGCGCTCCTCGCGGGGTGTTCGTCCTCCGGTGGCAGCGGCAAGGACCCGCTCTCGGGGGACAGGGCGAGCGGTGACACGGTCGTCGTCGGCTCCAACAACTTCGCCGAGAGCATCCTGCTCGCCGACATCTACGGCGAGGCCCTGAAGGCCAAGGGCATCAAGGTCGACTACAAGCACAACATCGGCAGCCGCGAGACCACCTACGGTCTGCTCAAGAACGGGTCCGTCACCGTGCTGCCCGAGTACAACGGCGCGCTGCTGGCCTACCTCGACAAGAACGCCGCCCCCAGGACGGTCGCCGCCACGACGGCCGCGATCAACACCAAGCTGGACTCCAAGCTGACGCTGCTGGAGCCGGCACCCGCAGAGGACAAGGACTCCGTCACCGTCAACCAGGAGACGGCGAAGAAGTACCACCTCACCGGGAAGTCCTCCATCGCGGACCTGAAGGACACCGCCAAGGACCTCGTCATCGGAGGCTCACCGGAGTTCCAGACCAGGCATCAGGGCCTGGAGGGACTGAAGTCGGTGTACGGGGTGGAGTTCAAGTCCTTCAAGGCGCTGGACGCGGGCGGCCCGCTGACCCGGACGGCGCTGAAGCAGAACACCGTGCAGGCCGCGGACGTCTTCACCACGGACCCGACCATCGCCCAGGAGAAGTTCGTCGTCCTGCAGGACCCGAAGAACCTCTTCGGTTTCCAGAACGTCCAGCCGCTGGTGTACAAGTCCGGCCTGGACCAGAAGGGCGTGGACGCGCTCAACGCCGTCTCCGCGAAGCTGGACACGGACACTCTGCTGGACTTGAACACCCGGGTGCAGCTGGAGAAGAAGGATCCGCTGGACGTTGCCAAGGCCTGGCTGAAGTCGGCAGGACTCGACTGACGCACCGCGGCCGGGCAGCGGCACGGACGTTCCGGCCCTGGACGCCCAGCCCCCCTCAGCCGCGGGCGTCCGACCCCGCGGCGGAGGCGATCAGCTGGTCGAGGAGGACGATCAGGACGTCCCGGCAGGACTCGCGCTCCCGCGCGTCGCACAGCACCAGCGGGACGTGCTCCGCAAGCGCCAGGGCGTCCCGGATGTCCTCCGTCGGATAGGGGTGCTCCCCGTGGAAGCCGTTGACGGCGACCACGAAGGGGATGCGCCGGCGTTCGAAGAAGTCGATCGCCGCGAAGCTCACCTTCGGCCGGCGCACGTCGACGAGGACCACGGCACCCAGGGCGCCCAGGGCGAGGTCGTTCCACATGAACCAGAACCGCTGCTGCCCGGGCGTACCGAAGAGGTACAGCACGAGGTCGTCGCTGATCGTGATCCGGCCGAAGTCGAGCGCGACGGTGGTGGTCCGCTTCTCCTCGATGCCGTCGAGGTCGTCGACGTCCAGACCGGCCGCGGTCAGGTGCTCCTCCGTGCGCAGCGGCACGATCTCGCTGACCGCCCCGACCATCGTGGTCTTGCCGACGCCGAACCCTCCGGCGATCAGGATCTTGACCGTGTCGGGGGACGCGGGCGCCCGCACGGCGGTGTCAGAGGCGGCCAAGTCCGTCCCTCACTTTCTGCAGCAGCTCCAAGTCCGGCGCACCGGAGACTTCACGCGGCGGACGCGCGGTGATCCGGCCCGCCTCCAACAGGTCGCAGAGCATGATGACGATCACGCTCACCGGAAGGTCCAGATGAGCGGCGAGTTCCGCGACCGCGACCGGCCGCGCGCAGTACCGCAGGATCCGCAGGTGTTCCGGCTGCGGCCGTGCGGCCCCGGCGGGCTGCGGGTCCACCGCGGTCACCGTGGTGATGAGGGTGAAGTCGGCGCGGCTCGGCCGGGTCCGCCCCCCGGTCAGGGTGAAGGGCCGTACCAGGCGGCCCGCCGGGTCGCCGCCGCTCACCTCACTCGCCGCTGCCGGCCGGGGCGACACCGGCGCGCGGCGCCTGCTTGAGGTGCTCGCCGATCTTCTTCACCAGCATGTTCATCTGGTACGCCACCACACCGACGTCCGCGCCGGGCCCGGTCAGGACGACCAGGTGGGCTCCGGTCCCGGCCGAGGTGAGGATCAGATAGCTGTTGGCCATCTCGATGAGCGCCTGGCGCACCGGGCCGCCGCGGAAGTCCATGCTGACGCCCTTGCTGAGGCTCATCAGGCCGGACGCGGTCGCCGCGAGACGTTCGGCGTCGTCGCGCGGGAACCCGGTGGACTTGCTGACCACCAGCCCGTCCTCGGAGAGCACGACGGCGTGGCTCACCTCGGCGACCCGGTCGACGAGTCCGGTCAGCAGCTGGTCGAGCTGGGTGTGCGTGGCGGGGGCGGCGTGTGTCATGTCGGTGTCCTTCATCAGCGGTCGGTGGTCCTCACGGCACGGTCACGGATACGGCTGCGGCGGAACGTGGGCTTCCGGCTCCGGCGGAGCGTCCTCCTGGCGGCCCGGTACCGGCTCGTCCTCGTCACGGGCCCTGAGCGTGCCGCGCTGGAAGCCGGCCAGGGAGGACGCGGCACGTTCCGCGGTGAACTCCCCGTCGGCGGCCGGGGTTTCCCCGCCGGCCGGGTCCGGCTCCTCGCGCAGCTCGGCGGCCAGGCTGGTCTGCGGCACCCGGCGCGGCAGCGGCGCGAGCCCGTCACCGCGGGCACCCCCGGCCGCGGCGAC
>NZ_QFDQ01000187.1 GCF_003270085.1 Streptomyces triticisoli
CGGGCCTGCGCGGGGCCGGCCGCGGCGAGCGCACCGGCGGTGGCCAGCGCGGCGGCGGTGGCGAGCGCCGCGGTGACGACTCTTCGTGGAGCCGGGCGGCGGAAGCGGATCGGCGACATGGTCTCTCTCTGACGTGATCGGAACAAGTACGGACAGCAGGCCGCAGCCTAGGGTCAACGCGCGTAGTTGTCAGGGCCTTCGCGGTTACGGATGGATTGCCATCAGGCGGAATACGCCGCACGGCCCCCGCCCCCGGCTGAACCGCCGCCCTCCCGGGACCGGCTCCGGCCCGTGCCGGCCGCGGCGCCGATGATCACATGAGACGCGTGCGGGGCGACCGCATGAGACGCCTGCGGCACCTGCGGCAGAGGACACCACCCGACACCACCCGACCGGCCCCATGCGACGGACCCCACGGTCCGGCGCCGCCGACGCCTGTCCCGCACCGCCGCGGCGCCCGAGACATCCGCGCCGCACCGCCGCCGCGGCGCCGTCCGGCGAGCGCCCGGAAAGTCGCCCTTGCACCCTGCAAGGGCGGGTACCCGGGGGCCGACGGCGGCCGGACCGCCGTTCGCAGGCAGGACGCCCCGCACGGTTCAGGAAGGCGGTTGCCCCTGATGAGTCGCACATTCCCCCTCGACGCCTCCGCGGTGGACGTGGCCGGCCTGGAGGCGGCGCTGCGCGAGGCCGTGGACGGCGAGGTCCGGTTCGACGCCGGGAGCAGAGGCGCGTACGTCACGGACGGCTCCAACTACCGGCAGGTGCCGATCGGCGTCGTCGTTCCGCGGAATGTGGAGGCCGGGGCGCAGGCCGTGCGGGTGTGCGCCCGGTTCGACGCGCCGGTGCTGTCCCGAGGCGGCGGCACCAGCCTGGCCGGCCAGACCACGAACACCGCCGTGGTGATCGACTGGACCAAGTACTGCCACGCCCTGATATCCGTCGACCCCGACGCGCGCACCTGTGTGGTCGAGCCGGGCATCGTCCTCGACCGGCTCAACCAGCGGCTGTCCGGCCACGGCCTGCAGTTCGGGCCGAAGCCGTCCACCCACAGCCACTGCGCGCTGGGCGGCATGATCGGCAACAACTCGTGCGGCGCGTCCGCGCAGGCGTACGGCAAGACCGTCGACAACGTACGCCGGCTGGAAGTCCTCACCTACGACGGGCTGCGCATGTGGGTGGGCCCGACCTCCGGGGCGGAACGGGCCCGGATCGCCGCCGAGGGCGGCCGGAAGGCCGAGGTCTACGCCGGACTGGACCGCATCGCCACCGAGTACCTGGCCGACATCCGGCGCGGCTTCCCGAAGATCCCCCGCCGGGTCTCCGGCTACAACCTCGACTCGCTGCTGCCGGAGAACGGCTTCGACGTCGCCCGGGCCCTGGTAGGCAGCGAGGGCACCCTGGTGACCGTCCTGCGCGCCGAACTGGAACTGGTCCCCGTGCCGGCCTACCAGTCCCTCCTGGTGCTCGGCTACGAGGACATCTGCCGGGCCGGCGACGACGTCTCCCACCTGCTCGAACACTGCTCGCCCAGCCAACTGGAGGCGCTGGACGGCCGGATGGCGCAGCTGATGCGCGAGGAGGGCGCCTACCTGGACTCCCTCAACGTCCTTCCCCAGGGCGACAGCTGGCTCCTTGTGCAGTACAGCGGCGACAGCCAGGAGGACGTCGACGAGCAGGCGAACGCGCTGCTGCGCGCCATCGGCCGCAGCGAGAAGGACCCGGACGTGGCCTTCTCCGACAACCCCGAGCGCGAGCAGAAGATGCTCAAGGCCCGCGAGGCCGGACTCGGCGTCACCGCGCGTCCGCCGGACGACCGGGAGACCTGGGAGGGCTGGGAGGACTCCGCGGTCCCGCCGGACCGGCTTGGCGACTACCTGCGCGACCTGAAGAGGCTGTTCGAGGAGTTCGACTACGACCACCCCTCGCTGTACGGGCACTTCGGGCAGGGCTGCGTGCACACCCGGATCCCGTTCGGGCTGAAGACCGCCGAGGGCGTCGCCGACTTCCGCCGCTTCGTCGAGCGCGCCGCCGACCTCGTGGCCTCCTACGGCGGCTCCCTGTCCGGCGAGCACGGCGACGGCCAGTCAAGGGGCGAGCTGCTGACCCGGATGTTCGGCGAACGCCTGGTGACCGCCTTCGGCGAGCTCAAGACGCTGTTCGACCCGGACAACCGGATGAATCCGGGCAAGGTCGTCGACCCCAACCCGGTCGACGGACAGCTCCGCCTCGGCCCCGCCTGGCGGCCGGCCACGCCGAAGACGCACTTCGGCTACCCGGAGGACGACCACTCCTTCACCCGCGCGGTGATGCGCTGCGTCGGCATCGGCAACTGCCGCACCCACCAGGGCGGCGTGATGTGCCCGTCCTACCGGGCCACGATGGAGGAGGAGCACTCCACCCGGGGCCGCGCCCGGCTGCTGTTCGAGATGCTCGACGGGCACGCGGACTCCGCGATCACCGACGGCTGGCGCTCCACCGAGGTCAAGGACGCCCTGGACCTGTGCCTGGCCTGCAAGGGCTGCAAGTCGGACTGCCCGGTGAACGTCGACATGGCCACCTACAAGGCGGAGTTCCTCTCCCACCACTACGAGGGACGGCTGCGCCCGGCGGCCCACTACTCCATGGGCTGGCTGCCGGTGTGGGCCCGGCTCTCCCGTATCGCCCCGCCCCTGGTCAACACGCTGCTCCAGGCGCCGCTGCTGGCCCGCGCGGGCAAGGCGCTGGCCGGGGTGGCCGAGGAGCGGCAGGCCCCGGTGTTCGCCCGGCGGTCCTTCCTGCAGTGGTGGCAGGAGCGGGACAGGGCGGAACCCGACCCGGCCGACCCGCGGACCGTCGTGCTCTGGCCCGACACCTTCAGCACCTACTTCCACCCGTCCGTCGCCATCTCGGCCGTACGGGTCCTGGAGGACGCGGGCTTCCAGGTGGCCGTACCCACCGAACCGGTGTGCTGCGGCCTGACCTGGATCTCCACGGGTCAGCTGACCGTCGCCGAGAGGGTGCTGCGGCGCACCCTGGACGTGCTGCGGCCCCACCTGGAGGCCGGCACCCCGGTCATCGGCCTGGAACCCTCCTGCACCGCGGTGTTCCGGGCCGACGCGCCCGAGCTGATGCCCGCCGACCAGGACGTCAAGCGCCTGGCCGGGCAGGTCCGCACCCTCGCCGAACAGCTCGTGCACCACGCGCCCGAGGGCTGGCAGCCGCCGCGGATCACCCGGCAGGCGACCGTGCAGACCCACTGCCACCAGCACGCGATCATGAAGTTCGACGCCGACCGGGAACTGATGCGCCGCGCCCACCTGGACGCCGACGTCCTGGACGAGGGCTGCTGCGGCCTGGCCGGCAACTTCGGCTTCGAACGCGGCCACCACGAGGTCTCCATGGCCGTCGCGGAACAGGGCGTCCTGCCCGCCGTCCGCGAGGCCGCCCCCGACAGCCTGGTCCTCGCCGACGGCTTCAGCTGCCGCACCCAGATCGAACAGGGCGACACCGGCCGCCGGGCCCTGCACCTGGCCGAGGCGCTTGCCCTCGGCCTCCAGGGGAACCTGCCCAGCCGGCACCCCGAACGCCTGGCCGAGCGGCCCTCCCCGCCCTCCCGCGCGGCCCGGTGGACGGCCACCGCCGGAGCCGCGGCCCTCACGGCGGCGGCCACGACCGCGGCCGTCAGGCCGGCCCTGCGGTACCTGCGCCGTCCATGACCACACCCCGAAAGCAACCACCCCGGAAAGGTCTTCGAACATGTCGATGAAGGTCTCCGACCACGTCCTCGAGCGCCTGCGCGACTGGGGGGTGGAGTACGTCTTCGCCTACCCCGGCGACGGCATCAACGGACTGCTCGCGGCCTGGGGCCGCGCCGACGACAACCCCCGGTTCATCCAGGCCCGCCACGAGGAGATGGCCGCCTTCGAGGCCGTCGGCTACGCCAAGTTCTCCGGCAGGGTCGGCGTCTGCGCCGCCACCTCCGGCCCCGGCGCCATCCACCTCCTCAACGGCCTGTACGACGCCAAGCTCGACCACGTTCCGGTCGTCGCGATCGTGGGGCAGACCAACCGCAGCGCCATGGGCGGCTCCTACCAGCAGGAAGTCGACCTGCTCAGCCTCTACAAGGACGTCGCCTCCGACTACGTCGAGATGGTCACCGTCCCCGAACAGCTGCCCAACGTGATCGACCGGGCGATGCGCACCGCCATGGCCCGCCGCACGGTGACGGCCGTCATCATCCCCGCCGACGTGCAGGAACTCGACTACTCGCCGCCCGAGCACGCCTTCAAGATGGTGCCCTCCAGCCTAGGCATGCCGCACTACGCGCCGGTGCCCACCGACGACGACCTCACCCGCGCCGCCGAGGTGCTCAACGCGGGGGAGAAGGTCGCCGTCCTCATCGGGCAGGGCGCCCGCGGGGCCCGGCAGGAGGTCATGGCGGTCGCCGACCGGCTCGGCGCCGGTGTCGCCAAGGCGCTGCTGGGCAAGGACGCCCTGGACGACGACCTGCCGTACGTCACCGGCTCCATCGGCCTGCTGGGCACCCGGCCGTCGTACGAACTGATGATGGGCTGCGACACCCTCCTCGTGATCGGCTCGTCCTTCCCCTACACGCAGTTCATGCCGGAGTTCGGGCAGGCGCGGGCCGTGCAGATCGACATCGACCCGCACATGGTCGGCATGCGCTACCCGTTCGAGGTGAACCTCGTCGGCGACGCCCGCGAGACCCTGGCCCGGCTGCTGCCGCTGCTCAAGGGGGACAGGGACAAGAGCTGGCGCCAGAAGGTCGAGAACGACACCGCCCGCTGGTGGGAGGTCATGCAGCGGCGCGCCGCCGTCGACGCCGACCCCATCAACCCCGAGTACGTCGCCCACGCCCTCAACGACCTGCTGCCCGACGACGTCATCCTCGCCTCGGACTCCGGCTCCGCCGCCAACTGGTACGCCCGCCACCTGAAGCTGCGCGGCGCCATGCGCGGCTCCCTGTCCGGCACGCTGGCCACCATGGGCCCCGGAGTGCCGTACGTCATCGGCGCCAAGTTCGCGCACGGCGGCCGCCCGGCGATCGCGCTGGTCGGCGACGGGGCGATGCAGATGAACGGCATGGCCGAGCTCATCACCATCGCCAAGTACTGGCAGGAGTGGAGCGATCCGCGCCTGATCGTCGCCGTCCTGAACAACCAGGACCTCAACCAGGTCACCTGGGAGATGCGCGCCATGGCCGGCGCCCCGCAGTTCCTGCCCTCCCAGTCCATCCCGGACGTCGCCTACGCCGACTTCGCCCGCCTGATCGGTCTGAACGGCATGCGGATCGAGAAGCCCACCGACGTGCGGGGCGCCTGGGAGGCCGCGCTCGGCTCCGACAAGCCCTGCGTGCTCGACTTCGTCACCGACCCGGCCGTACCGCCCATCCCGCCGCACGCCACCCTCGACCAGATCGAGGCCGCCGCGACCGCCGTCCTCAAGGGCGACAGCGACCGCGCCGCCATGGTCCGCCAGGGCCTCAAGGCCAAGGTGCAGGAGTTCCTGCCCGGCGGCCGGCACCGCGAGGACCGGCCCGGCACGGGGGGCGGCAAATGAGCGGCACCCCGGTCGTGGAGCGGGCGGACACCGCCGTGTCCACCGCCCCCACCGACGCCCCCGAAGCGGACGGCACCCTCGGCCGGGACAGCACCACACCCGTCCTGGCCGCCGTCCGCCGAGGGGACACCACCGGCCTCGGCCACACCTGCGCGCCCCCCCCCCCCCCCGCCACGGCGCGCGTCGTCGACGGCCTGCTCGCCGGCGTCGTCACCCGGTGCGGCGGCATCACGTCGTGGCCGCGCGCCGCCGCCGTGCCCGGCCTGTGGCACCCGGAGTGGTACCACGACCACGTGCGCACCGAGCGACTGCTGTGCGACGGCGCCCTCGACCCCGGCGGCGGCATCACGCCCGGCGCCGACGGCGCGCCCGGACTGGGACCGACCCCCGGCACCGAGCGCGCACAGACCTGCCGCATGACCTGACGGAAGGGAGGCAGCAGGCATGAGCAGCATCTCCTCCTTCCCGCCGCACGCACTGCACGACTACGCGCTGCTGGCCGACGGGGAGCGCGGCGCGCTGATCGGACCGGACGGCGCCGTCAACTGGCTGTGCGCCCCCACCTGGCACGACGACGCCGTCTTCGCCTCCCTCATCGGCGGCGGGGGCGTCTACGCGATCACCCCGCGCAGCCGCTGGGTCCCCGGCGGCTACTACGAGGAGGGCACCCTGATCTGGCGCAGCCGCTGGATCACCACCGACGGCGTCGTCGAGTGCCGCGAGACCCTCGCCTTCCCCGGCGAGGCCGGCCGCCTGGTCCTGCTGCGCCGGCTGCTCGCCGTCGACGGCACCGCCCACGTGCGCGTGGTCCTGGACCCGTGCGCCGACTACGGCCGCGCCCCGCGGACCTCCCCGCACCGCGACGACAACGGCGTATGGCACCTGAACACCGGCCACCACCGCCTGCGCTGGCAAGGCGCCGCATCGGCCACCGTCCGCGCCGAGGGCCTGACCGCCGACCTCCTGCTGGAGCCCGGAGAACGCCACGACCTGGTCCTGGAGTGCTCCGACTCCCCGCTGCCGCACACCCCTGCCCGGGCCGACCGGGCCTGGGCCGCCACCGAACAGGCCTGGCAGCAGGGCGTGCCCACGATGGAGCAGACCATCGCCCCGCGCGACGCCCGGCGCGCCTACGCCATCCTGCGCGGGCTGACCACCCACGGCGGCGGCATGGTCGCCGCGGCCACCACCAGCCTGCCCGAACGCGCCGAGGCCGGCCGCAACTACGACTACCGGTACGTGTGGATCCGCGACCAGAGCTACACCGGGCAGGCCGCGGCCGCCGCGAACGCCCCCGAACTCCTGGACGCCGCCGTCCGTTTCGTCAGCGAGCGGCTGCTCGACGACGGCCCGCGCCTCGCCCCCGCCTACACCGTGCACGGCACGCCCGTCCCCGGCCAGCGCGAACTCGACCTGCCCGGCTACCCCGGCGGCTTCAGCCGGATCGGCAACCACGTGGACAAGCAGTTCCAGCTGGACTGCTTCGGCGAGGCACTGCTGCTGTTCGCCGCCGCCGAACGCCGGGGCCGGCTGGACGCCGACGCCTGGAAGGCCGCCGAACTCGCGGCCGGTGCGATCGGTGAGCGGTGGCGGGAACCCGACGCCGGCATCTGGGAGCTGGACCCCCGCCCCTGGACGCACAGCCGTCTCACCTGCGTCGCCGGACTGCGCACCCTGGCGGACGCCGCCCCCCACCGCCCGCTCGCGGACACCTGCGCCCGCCTGGCCGACACCCTGCTCGCCGCCGTCTCGGCCACCAGCGTGCACCCCGACGGGTACTGGCAGCGCACCCCGGACGAGCCCGCCGTCGACGCCGCCCTGCTGCTGCCCGCCCTGCGCGGCGCCCTGCCCGCCGACGACCCGCGCACTCGCGCCACCCTCGCCGCCTGCCGCGAACAGCTGACCCAGGACCACTTCATCTACCGCTTCCGCCACGACGACCGGCCCCTCCAGGAGGCCGAGGGCGCGTTCCTGCTGTGCGGGTTCTTCATGGCGCTGGCCGAGTACGAGCAGGGCCACGCCGTCCAGGCGCACCGCTGGTTCGAACGCAACCGCGGTGCCTGCGGCGCGTCGGGACTGTACGCGGAGGAGTTCGACATCGCCCAGCGCCAGCTGCGCGGCAACCTCCCGCAGGCCTTCGTCCACGCCCTGCTGCTGGAGACCGCCGCCCGCCTGGCAGAGGACCCCGAGCCGCACGGCGCGCACCATCGAGCAAGGAGGAGCTGACCCATGCCTCAGACCGTCGTCATCACCGGAGCCAGCGCAGGCATCGGCCGTGCCACCGCCCGCCTCTACGGCAGGCGCGGCGCCAACGTCGTCCTGATCGCCCGAGGGCAGGCCGGCCTGGACGCCGCCGCCCAGGAGATCGAGGAACTCGGAGGCAAGCCGCTGGTGCAGACCGCCGACACCGCCGACCCCCAGCAGGTCGAGGTGGCCGCCACGGCCGCCGAGCAGGCCTTCGGCCCCATCGACGTATGGATCAACTGCGCGTTCACCAGCGTCTTCGCGCCCTTCGACGAGATCACCGCCGAGGAGTACGAACGGGTGACCAAGGTGACCTATCTCGGCTTCGTCAACGGCACCCGCAGCGCGCTGAAGCGGATGCTGCCGCGCGACCGCGGCACCATCGTGCAGGTCGGCTCGGCGCTGGGGGAGCGGGCCATCCCGCTGCAGTCGGCGTACTGCGGAGCCAAGCACGCCATCAACGGCTTCACCTCCTCCCTGCGCACCGAACTGCTGCACCGCGGCAGCAACGTACGGGTGACCATCGCCCAGATGCCGGCCGTCAACACCCCGCAGTTCTCCTGGGTGCGTTCCCGGCTGCCCAAGCATCCGCAGCCCGTCCCGCCGATCTACCAGCCGGAGGTCGCCGCCCGCGGTGTCGTGCACGCCGCCGACCACCCCGGCCGCAAGCAGTACTACATCGGCGCCACCACCCTGGCGACCGTCTGGGCCAACCGCCTGGCCCCGGCCCTGCTCGACCGCTACCTGGCCCGCACCGGCTTCGACTCCCAGCAGACCGACCAGTGGCCTCCGAGCGGCCGGAGCAACCTCTACGAGCCCGTCGACCGGGAGGAGGGCAGCGACCACGGCGCCCACGGCGTCTTCGACGACTCCGCGCACAGCCGGTCCTTCGAGGCCGCCCTGGCCCGCCACCCCGTGCTCGTCGCCTCCGGAGTCGCCCTCGGCGCCGCCGCGGCGGCGGGAGCGGCCGTACGGCGCGGCCTGGCGAACGGCTCCTGACCACCCCGGGCGGAGCGGCGGAGGAGGGACACCATGACTCCGTACGAGCCCGCGTACCAGGCGCTCGACCGCGAGGCCGAGGAGCTGAGCGCCGCCGTGATGGCGGCCTGCCGGCTGTTCGTGGCGATCTCCGCCCGCGCGCTCGCCTCCACCGCCGACTCGCTCACCCTGCCCCAACTGCGGGCCCTGGTCGTACTGGACACCTGCGGGCCGGTCAAGCTGGTCGCCCTGGCCGCCGCGCTCGGGGTCAACCCGTCCACCGCGCTGCGCATGGTGGGCCGGCTCGAAGGGCTCGGCCTGGCCGACCGCAGGACCAACCCCGGCAACCGGCGCGAGGTCGCCCTCAGCCCCACGCCCGCCGGCCACGAACTGGTCACCCGGGTGCTCGCGCACCGCCGCGCGGAGATCCGCGGACTGGTCCAGCGCCTGCCGACCGAGGACCGGGCGGCACTCGTATCCGCCCTGCACGCCCTGACCACGGCGGCCGGCGAAACGGGGGTCGGCCCCTACGACACCGCCCGCGCCGTCCACGGCATCGCGGACACCCCCCTCGACCCGGCCCGGCCGGGACCTGCCGCTACGGACGGCGGTCGAGCAGGACCTCACGGATGACGTGCCGGGCGACGCGGGCCATGCGCGGACTGCTCTCCCTGTAGTACGACAGCTCCAGCAGCGCCACCGACAGCGCCCAGCCGCGCCCCCGCGCCCAGGCCGCGTCGTCCACGTCCAGCGCGGCCCGGAAGAGCGGTCGCGCGCCGGCCGGCAGCACGTACCACGCCGCGATGAGGTCGACGGCGGGATCCCCCAGCCCCAGACACCCGAAGTCGATCACGGCGCACAGCCGCCCCCGGGCGAGGAGCAGGTTGCCGGGCTGCAGATCGGCGTGGATCCAGACCGGCGGACCGGCCGGCCCGGGCACGCGCAGCGCCTCCTCCCAGACGGCGGTGGCCGCCCGGGCGTCGACGACGCCGTCCAGCTCCGCGATGGCCTCGCGGGTCACGGCATCCCGCGCGGCCGGCGGCTCACTGCGGTACGAGGGCGGCCCGCCCGCGGAATCGATCCGGCGCAGGGCGGCGACGAACTCCGCCAGATCCGCCGCGAGCGCCTCGGGTGCGGCGACGTCGCCCTCCACCGGGATCTCCCCGTCGATCCAGCGGTAGACGGACCAGGGCCACGGACAGCCCTCGTCCGGCGTCCCCTTGCCCAGCGGCACGGGTACGGCCACCGGCAGCGACGCGGCGAGCCGGGGCAGCCAGGTGTGCTCCTTCTCCACGTCTCCGGCGGCACCGGCGGTGCGGGGAAGCCGCACGACCATGTCCCCGCCGAGCCGATACATGACATTGGAGGTGCCGCCGGAGTCGATCCGCTGGACGGGAAGCTCCGCCCACCGCGGAAACTGAGCGGCGATCAGCCGCCGTACGAGTGAGGCATCGAACTCCGGCTCGCCCGGATGCAGGGTGTCGGCGCGCATGAACGGCCATCGAACGAGATGGCCCCGGGCACGTCAACTCATTTCTCCCGGAGAGCGTCTCCCGGAGAGCGATCCTCACCCGCTCACCAGCACCACCTCCAGCGTGCGCGGCCCGTGGACCCCCTCCACGCGGTCCAGTTCGATGTCGCTGGTCGCGGAGGGGCCGGAGATCCAGGTGAGCGGGCGGCCCGGGGCGAGGCGTTCGAGGGCCTGGGGGATGGAGGAAACCACCTGTTCGGGGACGCGTACGACGCAGATGTGGTGGTCGGGGATCAGGGAGATGCGGCGGCGGCCCTGGTCGGGGGAGCCGTCGAGGACGAGCGTGCCGGTCTCGGCGACGGCGAGGGCGCAGCCGGTGATCACGCTGTCGATGCGGTCCAGCTCGTGGGGCGTGCTGTCCGGCAGGTCCGCGACCCGCTTCACGTCCGTGTCCGCCAGCCAGCTCTCGTCCAGGCCCGGCGGTACCAGCACGGACTGGGAGCCGCGCTCGCCGAGCAGGTGGGCGATCAGCCCGGGAAGTTCCCCGGCGGCGCAGCGGTGCACCACCGCCCGGTAGTCCACCAGGTTCTCGGCCAGCAGATCCACCGTCTCCTCGGCGCCATGGTCCCCGTGCTGCCGCAGGTAGTCCCGGCAGACCGCCTGCGCGTACGGGGTGTCGTCCTGCGGTACGTCGGCCAGTGCGCGCCGCACCCGGCCCAGGATCCGCTCCCTGCTGCTCACTCGGAGCCCTCCCCGTCGCCGTGAGTCCGCTGCCACCAGTCGCGGAAGGGCTCCGCGGGCACCGCCGGCAGATCGCGGGTGCCGGTCCAAGCCCGGCCCGGGCCGGGCAGCGAGCGCGGGTGGAAGCGGCGGGTGCGGGAGGCGAGCCGCTGTCCGCCGCGCAGGACGCCCGGGTGCGTGAGCGCCCAGCGGGCCACCCGCATCGCCGCGCGCTCGGCGGCGTGGCCCTTCGCGGGCTGGAGCACCACCCTGTTGCCGCCGCGCGTCACCGGGCCGCCCTGCACGACCCGCTCCCGCAGGTGCACCAGCACCTCGGGGATGTCGATGGCGACCGGGCACACCTCGTAGCAGGCGCCGCACAGCGAGGACGCGTACGGCAGCGAGGCGTCGATCTCGCTCGCCGTGCCGCGCAGTTGGGGGCTGAGGATCGCGCCGATCGGCCCCGGGTAGACCGAGCCGTAGGCGTGCCCGCCGACCCGCTCGTAGACCGGGCAGACGTTCAGGCACGCCGAGCAGCGGATGCAGCGCAGGGCCTGGCGGCCCACCTCGTCGGCGAGCGTGTCGGTGCGGCCGTTGTCCAGCAGGACCAGGTGGAAGGTGCTCGGACCGTCCTCGTCGGCCGTACCGGTCCACATGGACGTGTACGGGTTCATCCGCTCGGCCGTGGAGGAACGGGGGAGCGTCTGGAGGAAGACCTCCAGGTCCCGCCAGGTCGGTACGACCTTCTCGATGCCGACGACCGAGATCAGTGTCTCGGGCAGGGTCAGGCACATCCGCCCGTTGCCCTCGGACTCCACGACCACCAGGGTGCCGGTCTCGGCCACGACGAAGTTGGCGCCGGAGACGCCGACCCTGGCGCGCAGGAACTTCTCCCGCAGGTGCAGCCGGGCCGCCTCGGCCAGTTCGGCGGGCGCGTCCGTCAGCCCCTCGGGGGCCGGGCGGCCCCACGCGCTCATCTGGGAGCGGAAGATGTCCCGGATCTCGCCGCGGTTGCGGTGGATCGCGGGGACGAGGATGTGCGAGGGCCGGTCCTTGCCCAGCTGCACGATCAGCTCGGCGAGATCGGTCTCGTAGGCCCGGATGCCCTCCGCCTCCAGAGCCTCGTTGAGCCCGATCTCCTGCGTGGCCATCGACTTGACCTTGACGACTTCCGTCTCCCCGGTCGCCCTGACCAGCCCTGCCACGATCCGGTTGGCCTCCTGGGCGTCGACCGCCCAGTGCACGGTGCCGCCGGCCGCCGTGACCGCCTCCTCCACCTGTTCCAGATAGCGGTCCAGGTGGCGCAGGGTGTGGTCCTTGATCTGCTTGCCGGCCTCCCGCAGCGCCGCCCAGTCGGCGAGCTCCGCCACCGCCCCGGCCCGCTTGGCGCGGATGGTGTGCGTGGCGTGGCGCAGATTGCCGCGCAGGGTCTCGTCGCGTACGGCCTCGCGCGCGGCCTGAGGGAAGGACGGGAACGCCGGGTGGGAGGGCGGGGGGAACCCGGGCATGCCCAGATACGTCGCGCTCATACCGCCGGCTCCTCCTCCGTGCTCGCCAGGATCCGAGCGATGTGCACCGGCCGCATGCCCGTGCCCAGCCGGGTCATGGTCCCGCCGATGTGCATCAGACACGAGTTGTCGCCCGCGCACAGCACCTGAGCGCCGGTCGACTCGGCGTTGCGCACCTTGTCGACGCCCATCGCCGCCGAGACGTCGGAGTTCTTCACCGCGAACGTGCCGCCGAACCCGCAGCACTCCTCGGCACCGGGCAGCTCCACCAGCTCCAGCCCCTTCACCGCCCGCAGCAGCCGCCGGGGCCGGTCACCGAGTCCCAGGGAGCGCAGCCCGTGGCAGGTCGGGTGGTACGTCACCCGGTGCGGGTAGTACGCCCCCACGTCCGTCACCCCCAGCACATCCACCAGGAACTCCGTCAGCTCGTACGTCTTCGGCACCACGGGCGCCAGCATCCGCTCCAGCGTGTTCCCGCGCCCCTCGGCCCGCGCCCGCGCGCCCAGTCGCGGATACAGCTCCCGCACCATCGCCGCGCACGACCCGGACGGTGTCACGATCGCCTCATAACCCCGGAAGACATCGGAGAAATGCCGGGCCATCGGCTCCGCCTCGTGCCGGTACCCGGTGTTGTAGTGAGCCTGCCCGCAACACGTCTGGGCCATCGGGAAGTCCACCTCCACGCCCAGCCTGGTCAGCAGTTTCACCACGGCGCGCCCGGTGTCCGGATAGAGCGTGTCGTTGACGCAGGTCAGGAACAGGGCGACACGCATCGCGGCTCCTTGTGGTCAGTCATCGGACGAGTGATGGAGGTACTGCCCACACGCGTTCAGCGTAGTGGGGGACCGGTCGGGAGGACGGCTCACGGGACGGCAGCGGCGAGCCGGGCCCCGGCCGCCCGCCAGGCCGCCGAGTCACCGCGCGGCTCGTACCGCGTGAGGCGCTGCGTACGGGCCAGCAGGCGCCGCATCCCGGCCCGGTCACCGACCAGACCGTGCGCCCGGGCCTGCACCAGCACATTGCCGAGCGCCGCCGCCTCCGTCGGCCCGGCGACCACCGGAAGCCCGCAGGCGTCGGCGGTCAGCCGGCACAGCAGGGCGTTGCGGGCGCCACCGCCGACGACGTGCACCACGTCGACCGGGTGATCGGCGAGCCGCTGCGCCTCGGCGACCGCCCGGCGATGGGCGAGCGCGAGCGAGTCGAGGACGCAGCGCGTGATCTCGGCGGGGGAGGCGGGCACCGGCTGCCCGGGGGCCCGGCACGCCTGAGCGATCCGCTCCGGCATCCGGCCGGGCGCCAGGAAGGCGGTGTCCTCCGCGTCCACCACCGACCGCAGCGCGGGCACCTCGGCGGCCTCCCTCAGCAGCTCGCCCAGGCCGGGGTCGCCCCGGGCCCGTACGCACTCCTGGAGCAGCCACAGCCCCATGATGTTGCGCAGATGGCGGACGGTGCCGTCCAGCCCGAGCTCGTTGGTGAAGTTGGCGGCGCGACTTGCCTCGGTGAGCACGGGCGCCTCCAGCTCCAGACCCGCCAGCGACCAGGTGCCCGTGCAGATGTACGCGAACCGTTCCCCGTCGGCGGGGCACGGCGGCCACCGCGGACGCCGTGTGGACGCCGGGCACCGCTCCGTCGCGTACGTCAGCGGCCCGCCCGGCCTGAACCAGGTGCGCGACCGCCGTACCGGTGCCCTCACCGCGCTCGCCGAGGCCGGACTCGGCCCCGACGCGCTGCGCGAACTGCCCACCGAACGCCTCGACGTGGCCGCCGGCCGCGACGCCGTCGCCCGCCTGCCGGGCCTGTCCGACTCCGACCGGCCCACGGCCGTGTTCTGCGCCAACGACCTGCTCGCCCTCGGCGTGCTGCAGGCGATGTACGCGGCCGGGGTCGACGTGCCCGACGACCTCGCCATCGTCGGCTACGACGACATCGAGTTCGCCGCCGCCGCGGCCGTCCCGCTCCCCTCCGTCCGCCGGCCCGCGGTCACCATGGGCGCCCCGGCGGCGGAACTGCTGCTGGAGGAGACCGGGGCACAGGGGGCGCCGACGGCGCACGAGCACCGGCGGGTGGTGCTCCAGCCGGAGCTGGTGGT
The DNA here is from genome assembly GCF_003270085.1 of Streptomyces triticisoli. Taxonomy (GTDB): domain Bacteria; phylum Actinomycetota; class Actinomycetes; order Streptomycetales; family Streptomycetaceae; genus Streptomyces; species Streptomyces triticisoli. The sequence continues at coordinate 14,570 of NZ_QFDQ01000187.1, forward strand.
ACGCGGCTCCAGCCTGCCCGCGCGCTGACCCGCGTCCAGCGATTGTCGTGATCCCCGAGGCCGGGCGGCGGACGGACATGTGCTGAACTGGAACGCGGCCGTAAACCCTCCGTCCCGGGAGAACCGTTGACCGTCAGCTACCGCCAGCCCGGCGTCGTCCTCACCGACCGCTCCTTCACCGTGCCGCTCGACCACGACGACCCGGCCGGGGAGACGATCGAGCTCTACGCCCGTGAGGTCGTCGCGAGCGACAAGGCCGGCAAGGACCTGCCCTGGCTGGTCTACCTCCAGGGCGGCCCCGGCTTCGGGGCGAACCGTTTCATCGGCAGGCAGGCCTGGCTCGACCGGGCCCTGCGGGACTACCGGGTCCTGCTCCTCGACCAGCGCGGCACCGGCCACTCCACGCCCGTCAACCGCCAGACCCTCCCGCTGCGCGGCGGCCCGGCCGAACAGGCCGGCCACCTCACCCGCTTCCGCGCCGACTCGATCGTCCGCGACTGCGAGGCGATCCGCCCCGAGGTGACCGGCGGCGCCCCCTGGACCGTCCTCGGGCAGAGCTTCGGCGGCTTCTGCACGGTGCACTACCTCTCCGCGCACCCCGAGGGCCTGGCCGCCGCCCTGATCACCGGCGGCCTGCCCTCCCTCGACGCCCACGCCGACGACGTCTACCGGGCCGCCTACCCGCGCATCGAGCGCAAGGTCGCCGCCCACTACGCCCGCTATCCGCAGGACGTCGACCGCGTCCGCCGTATCGCCGACCACCTCCTCACCCACGACGTGGTCCTCCCGAACGGCCACCGCCTGACCGTCGAGGCCTTCCAGTCCCTGGGAATCATGCTCGGCAGCGGCGACGGCAGCCACCGCCTCCACTACCTCCTCGAACACGCCTTCGTGCGCACCCCGCGCGGGCCGGAGCTGTCCGACGCCTTCCAGGAGCAGGTCCAGGGCCTGCTGTCGTACGCCGGCCACCCGCTGTACGCCCTCGTCCACGAGGCGATCTACGCCCAGGACGCCCGCCCCACCGCCTGGTCGGCCGAGCGGGTCCGCGCCCAGTTCCCCCGGTTCGACGCGGCCAAGGCACTCGCCGGGGACGGGCCGGTACTGTTCACCGGCGAGACCGTGCACCCCTGGACGTTCGACTGCGACCCGGCGCTGCGCCCGCTGCGCGAGACCGCCGACCTGCTCGCCGCCCGCACCGACTGGAAGCCCCTGTACGACCCCGCCCGCCTCGCCGCCAACGAGGTCCCGGTCGCCGCGGCCGTCTACCACGACGACATGTACGTCGACACCGCCCACTCCCTCGACACCGCCCGCGCGATCCGCGGCCTGCGCACCTGGGTCACCGACGAGTTCGAACACGACGGCGTACGGGTCGGCGGCCCCCGCGTCCTGGACCGGCTGCTCGCGCTGGTCCGCGACGAGGCCTGACCGCCGTCGGCGCGCGCTGGCTAGTCTGCCGGGCATGACGCAGCCGAGGACCAGCCCCCTTCAGCCCATGCCCGACGACTGGCAGCGCGCCCTCGCCGTGGTGGCGCACCCGGACGACCTGGAGTACGGATGCGCGGCGGCGATCGCCGCCTGGACCGACGGCGGTCGCGAGGTCGTGTACGTCCTCGCCACCCGTGGCGAGGCGGGCATCGACACACTCGACCCGGAGAAGTGCGGTCCGCTGCGGGAGCGGGAGCAGCGGGCGAGTGCGGCCGTCGTCGGCGTGTCGACGGTGGAATTCCTCGACCACAGGGACGGTGTGATCGAGTACGGCACCGCTCTGCGCCGCGACATCGCCGCCGCGATACGCCGCCACCGCCCCGAACTCGTGATCACCCTCAACCACCGCGACACCTGGGGCGGCGCCATCTGGAACACCCCGGACCACGTGGCCGTCGGCCGCGCCACCCTGGACGCGGCGGCGGACGCCGGCAACCGCTGGATCTTCCCCGAGCTTGCCGGACAGGACCTCGAACCCTGGAACGGCGTCCGCTGGGTCGCCGTGGCCGGCTCCGACACACCCACCCACGCCGTGGACGCCGGCCCGGGCCTGGACCGCGCGGTGCGCTCGCTCCTGGAACACCGCACCTACATCGAGGCGTTGACCGACGAGGACCCCGAGACGTACGCCCGAGACTTCCTCACCTCGACCGCCGCGGCGGCGGGCGAACGGTTCGGCGGAAAACCGGCGGTGGCGTTCGAATTGTTCGGGCGGTGAGGCACGCGGGCGCCCAGGGTGATCGCGACCGGCGGCAGACGGTGAACGGGGGCGGGGAACGGGCATGACCGGCACGGGTGACCAGGACGTCCTGGCACGGCGCTTCGAGGAGCACCGCGGGCAACTGCGGGCGGTGGCCTACCGCATGCTCGGCTCGCTGTCCGAGGCCGAGGACGCCGTCCAGGAGACCTGGCTGAAGCTCACCCGCACGGACGCGGACGCCATCGAGAACCTGGGCGCCTGGCTCACCACCGTGACCGGCCGGGGCTGCCTGGACCTGGCCGCGCTGGACGCCTGACCGCCGTCCGGGCCCTTCCCGCAGATCAGTAGAGTGGACGTCATGCCAGACCAGACCGCCGGCCTGCCCGCCCGGCCCGAGCTGCGCGGGGACTGTGCGCGGTGTTTCGGGCTGTGCTGTGTCGCCCTGCCCTTCGCCGCCTCGGCGGACTTCGCGCTCGACAAGCCGGCCGGGAAGCCCTGCCCGAACCTTCAGGGGGACCACCGGTGCGGGATTCACGCGCGGCTGAGGGAGAAAGGGTTCAGCGGGTGCACGGTCTACGACTGTTTCGGGGCCGGGCAGAAGGTTTCGCAGGTCACCTTCGGCGGGCGGGACTGGCGTACGGGGCCCGAGGACGACGCCCGGCGGATGTTCGAGGCGTTTCCGGTCGTGCGGCAGCTGCATGAGCTGCTGTGGTACCTGACCGAGGCACTGGTGCTGAGCGCCGCACGGCCGGTGCACGGGGAGCTGCGCCGGGCGCTGGAGCGGACCGAGCGGCTCACCCTGCTGCCGCCCGGGGAACTGGCCGCGCTGGATGTCGGCGCGCACCGGCAGGAGGTCAACGTGCTCCTGCTGCGCAGCAGTGAGCTGGCGCGAGCCGGGGTGCGGGACGGCAAGGGCGGCAAGGGCGGGAAGAAGGACCGGCGGGGCGCCGACCTGATCGGGGCCCGGCTCAGGGGAGCCGACCTGCGCGGAGCCAGTCTGCGCGGCGCCTGCCTGATCGCGGCCGACCTCACCGGCGCCGATCTGCGCCGGGCGGATCTGATCGGCGCCGACCTGCGGGACGCCGACCTCACGGACGCCGATCTGACCGGTGCGTTCTTCCTGACCCAGCCGCAGCTCGACGCGGCCCGGGGAAGTGCCGGCACCCGGCTGCCCGGGTCGGTCTCCCGCCCCGCGCACTGGGCGGCGCGGAGCTGACACGCGTACCGGCCCCGCCGGCGGAACCGGAGCCGGGGCATCGGATGCTCCCCGGCCGGCACCCGGCGCACGTACCGCGGCACGGCCCGGCGACCTGCTCCCGGGCGGGCGCCGCCTCCCGTCCGCGCCGCGTCCTACAGAGGCAGCGCACAGACCGCGACGGGTGAGGCGTACGGCTCACCCGCCGGACGCAGCGCGCCGCTCGCGCGGTCGACGTGGAAGACGCTGACCGTGCCCGACTTCTGGTTCGCGGCGAACAGCAGGGCGCCGTCCGGGGAGAAGGCGATCTGCCGCGGGAAGTCGCCCGCGACCGGCGTCGTGCCCAGGAGCCCGAGCCGCGCCCCGCCCGCCTCCACGGCGTAGCGCGCGAGGCTGTTGTGGCCGCGGTTGGCGAGGTAGGCGAACCGCCCGTCGGCGGTGACCAGGATCTGCGCCGGGTAGTTGGTGCCCCCGCCCGCTCCCGTGGACCGCGGTTCGCCGATGGTGAGGCGGCCGGTGGGAGGGTCGTAGGCGCAGACGGCGACCGTGTTGTCGACCTCGTTGGCGAGATAGGCGTACCGGCCGTCCGGATGGAAGGTCAGATGGCGCGGTCCGGCGCCCGGCCGTGTGTGCGCCCAGGACACCTCGGTGAGCCGGCCCGTGCGGGTGTCCAGGCGGTAGGTGCGGACCGTGTCGGTGCCGAGGTCCACCGCGAGGACATGGCCGCCGTCCGGGCTGGTGACGACCTGGTGGGCGCGCGGTCCCGGCCGGCCTGGTCCGGGCGGCGGACCGGAGTGCGCCACCAGGTCGGTGCGCTCGCCGAGTGCTCCCGAGCCGTCGATCGGGTGCACGGCCACGCTGCCGGAGGTGTAGTTCGCGCTGAGCAGCCAGCGCCCCGTCGGGTGCACGGAGAGGTGACAGGGCCCCGCCCCGCCGGTGCTCCGCGTGCCCAGAATCCTCCGGTCGGCGAGCCGTACGGCGGTCACCGCGCCGTCCTGTCCCTCGTCGACCGCGTACAGCGTCCGGCCGTCCGGGTGCACGGCGAGGTACGACGGGTCGGCGACGCCGGTGAGGGTGCCCCGGCCGGTGACGGCGCCCGTCGCCGGGTCGTACACCGCCAGGCCGATGCCGGTCCCGCCACCCTCGGCGGAGGTGTAGGTGCCGAGGTAGAGCGGCCGGGGGCCGGACGGCTTCCCCGTGGCCCCCGGGGCGGCCGGTGCGGTCGCCGACGCGGAACCGGACCGGGAGTCGGAGCGGGAACCGGACCGGGAATCGGCCGGGGCCGGTGAGCACGCCGGGACCGCCGCCACCGCGGCGGCTGCCGTCACGACCCCCGCGAACCGGCGCCTGCTCCACCGTCCCCCGAGCTCTCGACCTCGCTCGAACAGGGGTAACTCCCGTCCTGGCACTCCCACCCCACTGACCATGCCCGCACTGTACGGCCCCTTCACGAAGAACGGTGCACCGCGTCCTCATGGTTGCGACGCAGCTTCATCGGCGCCCCCAGCCGGTCCGCGAGGCGGGTCAGTCGGGAGTGGCGTTCCCGCTGCTCCCGGGTGTGCCGGTCCAGCTCCTCCAGCAGGCGGTGCGAACGGTGCTCGATGTCCAGCTCGTCGATGATGCGGTTGACCTCGGTCAGCACCGCGCCGTGCAGCTGCCACTGGTTCGTGTCCCGCTGCACCTCCTCCAGCAGCAGCTGCGCCAGCTTGTCCCGGGTGGCCGCGGCCTGCCGCAGCTCGGCGGTGAACCGGGCCTCGGCCGACTCGGCGCTCTCGCTGACGTCCGTGGTGACCAGCACCGCGAAGCTGACCACCGCATCGGCGATCTCGCACAGCAGCTGCCGCACCAGCGCGCCCGTCTGCGGAGAGAACAGCGGCTCGGGCTCCCGCTGCTTGGTCAGATCGGTGAAGGTGCGCGCGAGTACCCGCAGTACGACCGTGCAGATCTCCAGCGTGTCCAGCCCGGTGCGCAGCACCACCCGGTGCAGCAGGCCCTCGCGCACCCGCGGATTGAGTTTGAGACTGTCCTCGGCCTGCCGCAGGGCGGCGTCCACGGCGCTGATGTCGTGGTCCAGGCGGCGCGCCTCGTGCAGCCGCTCGGCCGCGTGCTCCACCGGCGTACCACTGGGCACCTCGTCCCCCATCCGCAGCATCAACTGCCGCATCCGGCGCGCCAGACCCTCGATCGACTCGCCGGCCTGCTCGGTCCACACCGGAGGAGCGAGCAGCAGGTTGCAGCCGAGACCGACGACCGCGCCGATCAGCGTCTCCACGACCCGTGCCCAGGCCGTGCTGCCGACGGTGGTGACGCCGAGGACCAGCATGGCGCTGATCGCCACTTCGACCACGAACTCGTCCACCCGCACCAGGTGCCCGACGCCCAGCCCGGCCAGGATCACCAGGGCCAGGCTCCACCAGGTGAGCCCCACCAGCAGGGAGAAGGAGATGGCGACGAGCACGCCGGCGACCACGGCGTTCACCCGGCGGACGCTCATCTTCAACGTCGCGAAGAGGGTGACCTGGACGACGAGCAGCGCCGTCAGGGGAGCGGTCAGCGGGGCCGGCTCCGGACTCAGCCACTTCGCGACCACATAGGCGATCGTCGCCGCGACCGTCGACCGCAGCGCCTGGACGACCACGGGGTCCCGGTGCCGCTTCACCGTCCGGACGAGGGACGACGGCCACTCACGTACATCTTGCATTCCTTGCGCTGTTCCCCGTTCCCCGACGAGTCGAACGTGGTCGTGCGCGTGGTCGTGCGCCGGCGTCAGGCGTACAGCTTGTCCAGGAAGGCCGCCAGATTGCCCGTCGTGCGGGCGATCTGCTCCTCCAGGGTGAGGCTCTCCTCGAAGCGGACCCCGGACTTGGGGACCTTCCTGCCGCGGACGTAGAGCGAGCAGGCGAGGTCCGTGCACATGTACATGCCGACCGAGTTGCCCTCGCGGCCCGCCGCACCCGCCTTCCGTGCGGTCATCAGCGAGACTCCGCCGCCGGGGTGGGTGGTCAGACACAGTGAGCACAGGCTGCGGTGCAGGAAGCCGCGCTGGGAGGAGGGAGAGCGCAGGGCGACACCCACGAGGCGGCCCTCCCGCTCGGTGACCAGACAGCTGCGGTCGGGCGCCCCCGGATCGCGCCAGCCCAGGAAGTCCAGGTCGTCCCAGGGGAGCTCGTCGAGATCCCGGGGGACGGACAGGCGCTTGGCCTCGCCCTTGGAGCAGTTGACGAATGAGGTGCGGATGTCGTGTTCGGTCAGTTTTCTCATGGGAGCCTCCGGGATGATGCGATCGATTGCCTAAAGGCATTAGGTTTCCGCCTAGGTTATGCAGGATCTCCGGAGGGGGACCAGCGGATATTTTCGAGGACGTGCGCCGCCCTGGTGGCGTCCGTACCATCACCCCCTGATTCATCCCCTGCACCAAGAACCCGGAGAAGTCACGCCCGAGCGGCTCGCCGACTTCTTCACCCGCGGCGGTCGCCGCGCGGACCCGGAACCGTGGACGGAGCCTCCTGCCTGGCAGGCGGCCCTGCGGAAACGCGGGCGCCGGGCGTATTGACCCGCGGCGGCGCCGGGCGTTGGATCATGGGGCGGCAGCTTCCGCCGCGGTGTTCGAAGGGGTAGGCAAGGGGTGTTCCATGGCTCATGACATCGTCGGTGTCCGCGCGCAGTTTCCCGCGCTGAAGTCCGGCTGGGCCCAGTTCGACGGGCCCGGCGGAAGCCAGACGCCGCAGTCCGTCATCGACGCCGTCGCCGAGGCGCTGGCCGGACCGCTGTCCAACCGGGGGCTCGGCACCCTGGGCGAGCGCAACGCCGAGGCCTGCGTCGACGCCGCCCGGCAGGCCATGGCGGACCTGCTGGGCGCCGAACCGTCCGGGGTCGTCTTCGGCCGCAGCGCGACCCAGCTGACGTACGACTTCTCCCGCGCGCTGGCCAAGGGGTGGTCGCCGGGCGACGAGGTCGTCGTGACCCGGCTCGACCACGACGCCAACATCCGGCCCTGGGTCCAGGCCGCCGAAGCCGTGGGAACGGTCGTCCGCTGGGCCGACTTCGACCCGGCGACCGGCGAGCTGACCCCGGAGCACATCGAGGCCCAACTGTCCGACCGCACCCGGCTGGTCGCGGTCACCGCCGCCTCCAACCTGATCGGCACCCGCCCGGACGTGCCCGCGATCGCCGCCCTGGCCCACGCGCGCGGCGCCCTGCTGTACGTCGACGGCGTGCACTACACCGCCCACGCCGCGGTCGACCTCGCGGGCCTGGGCGCGGACTTCTTCGCCTGCTCCCCGTACAAGTTCCTCGGCACCCACCTCGGCGTCGTGGCGAGCCGCCCGGACCTCCTCGCCGCCTTGCGCCCGGACAAGCTGCTGCCCTCGCCGGACACGGTCCCCGAGCGCTTCGAGCTGGGCACCCTGCCCTACGAACTGCTGGCCGGCACCCGGGCCGCCGTGGACTTCCTCGCCGGGATGGACCCGCAGGCGCGCGGCACCCGCCGGGAACGGCTCATCGCCTCCCTCGGCTCGCTCGGGCACCACGAGGACGCCCTGCGCCGCCGTATCGAGGAGGGACTGGCCCGCTTCCCGGAGATCACCGTGCACTCGCGTGCCGCCGAGCGCACCCCGACCCTGCTGCTGACCATCGAGGGCCGCAGCACCGTCGACGCCTACCGGCACCTGGCCGACCGCGCGGTCGCGGCACCCTCGGGCGCGTTCTACGCGCTGGAGGCCTCCCGCCGGCTCGGTCTCGGCGACACCGGCGGGCTGCGCGTCGGACTGGCGCCCTACAACGACGAGGAGGACGTCGACCGGCTCCTGGAGGGGCTGGCGGACTTCCTGCGGACGGCGCCGTAGGGCGAGCCGTACCGGACCCGGCGGCGGGGCGTCGGGGCTTGCGGGCCACGCCGCCGTGGATGTCCGTGGGCCCGGGCGTGGTGCCGGGATCCGGACGCCGCGGCTGAGGCCCACTGGAGGAGCAGCTGCGGGCGCTGCGCCTGCACGGCTGACCCACCCGCGCCCGTCGTGCACCGTCAGGTTTCGCAGGTCACCGGCAAGGTACTCGCGCGTCGCCCGACGACGCCGAGGGAGAGAAGGGAGTACGCCGTGACCGATCACCGCGGTGAAACACCCGGTGAGAACGGCGCGCCCGTTCCCCGGGACCTGCCGGACCAGCAGGCCCACACCGGTGAGGACCCCTGGGAGGTCGCCCCGGAGCGGGCCGGGTCCGACGTGACCGACGAGGACGAGGGCGCCCCCGGCACCGATGTCCCGGACACCGACGAGGCGGGCACCGGACGGCAGGGCGCCCCGCACTCGGGCACCGAGCCGTCCGACGAACGCGAGCCGTCCGAGCACCCTGTACCGGACGAGCCCTCCGGCTGACGGCCGGCCACCGCGGGCCCGGCCGGCGGCCGATGACACCGGGCGCGGACGGGCCCGGTCGGCGAGGCCCCGAACGGCTCGCCGCGGGCGCGCTGGGCT
>NZ_QFDQ01000188.1 GCF_003270085.1 Streptomyces triticisoli
CCCGCTGCCCGCGCCGGACGCCACGGGCCACGTCCGGCTGCCGCCGGGCGGCCCGGTCGGGATGCCCGGCGTGCCGCCCGCCCGGATCGCGCCCGACCCGGCGACCACCACGCTGGCGGTACTGCTGATCGGACCGGCGGGAGCGGGCAAGACGAGCGTCGCCAAGTACTGGGCCGACCACCGCCGCGTGCCCACCGCCCACATCAGCCTCGACGACGTGCGCGAATGGGTCCGCTCCGGCTTCGCCGACCCGCAGTCGGGGTGGAACGACAACTCCGAGGCGCAGTATCGTCTCGCCCGCCGCACCTGCGGCTTCGCCGCGCGCAACTTCCTCGCCAACGGCATCTCGTGCATCCTCGACGACGCCGTCTTCCCCGACCGCCCGGTGGTCGGCCTCGGCGGCTGGAAACGCCACGTCGGCCCCGGCCTGCTCCCGATCGTCCTCCTGCCCGGCCTGGACGTCGTGCTGGAGCGCAACGCCGAGCGCACCGGCAACCGCCGCCTCACCGACGAGGAGGTCGCCCGCATCCACGGCCGTATGGCCGGATGGTACGGCTCCGGTCTCCCCATCATCGACAACTCCACGATGGACATCCCCTCCACAGCCCACCTCCTGAACGAGATCCTGGCCCGAGCTCTCACAAGCCCCCCGAAGTGGTAGAGACGTGACCGCGGGCAGTCGTGCCCCCAAGCGGGGCAAGCGCCCCACCCCCCCCGCAGCAACACCGGGCACCGTGAAAGCATGGCCAACAGAAACCACCCCCGGCAGGACACCCCACTCGGCCCTCCCGAACGGCGATATTGAGCCACGACTCTTACGCTCGGTTCATGTCAGAGGTGTACGCGGCCCGCCGAACCCGGCTGAGGGAACGCTGCCACGCGGGCGGCAGCGCGGCGGCGCTGGTGACTCGTCCCGCCAACATCCGGTACCTCGCGGGAGCGTCCCCGCAGGGTGCCGTCCTGCTCCTCGCCAAACACGAGGACCTCCTGCTGTGCCGGAGCTCCCCGGACGACCGGCCCTACGAGGGCCGCCCCGACGAGGCCCTGCACGTGCAGGTCCTGCCCCAGCCCCCCGGTGGCGACACGGCCGTCGCCGCCGCCGACCTCGCCCAGTCCCAGGGCGCCGACTCCCTCGCAGTCGAGGAACACCACCTCACCGTGGCCCGCCACCGCGCTCTCGCGTCGGTGGCGCCCCGGCTGCGGCTGGCGGACCTCGGCAGCGCGGTCGAGCAGCTCAGGGTCGTCAAGGACGAGGAGGAGATCTCCCATCTGAGAATCGGCGCCGAGATCGCCGACCAGGCCCTCGGCGAGCTGCTGGAGTCCATCCTCGTCGGCCGCACCGAGCGCCACCTCGCCCTGGAGCTGGAGCGGCGGCTCGTCGACCACGGCGCCGACGGCCCCGCCTTCCCGACCTCCGTGGCCACCGGCCCGAACGCCGGCCGCCGCGGCCACCGGCCCACCGACCGGCGGGTGGAGGAGGGTGACTTCCTCTCGGTGTGCCTGGGCGCCGCCTACCGCGGCTACCGCTGCGAGATCGGCCGTACCTTCGTGATCGGCACGTCCCCGGCGGACTGGCAGATCCAGCTGTACGACCTGGTCTTCGCCGCCCAGCGCGCCGGACGGGAGGCCCTGACACCCGGCGCCGCCTACCGCGACGTGGACCGTGCCGCGCGTCAGGTCCTGGACTCCGCGGGGTTCGCCGAGCGCCTGCAACCCCTCACCGGGCACGGAGTCGGACTCGAAATCGACGAGGACCCGCAGTTGGCCCCCTCGGCCATGGGTAAACTGGACGCTTGCGTGCCGGTCACCGTCGAACCGGGAGTCCACCTCCCGGGACGGGGCGGCGTCCGGATCGATGACACGCTCGTCGTACGCCCCGAGGCGGACGGCGGACCCGAGCTACTCACCATCACGACCAAGGAGCTCCTCGCGCTCTAGCCTTGCGCTGGGTGCCTGCCCCAGGTCGTACGTCAGTCCAGGAGATTCCGCAACCGTGGCTTCCACGAACGACCTCAAGAACGGCATGGTACTCAAGCTCGAGGGCGGCCAGCTGTGGTCCGTCGTCGAGTTCCAGCACGTCAAGCCCGGCAAGGGCCCGGCATTCGTGCGCACCAAGCTCAAGAACGTGCGCTCCGGCAAGACCGTCGACAAGACCTTCAACGCCGGCGTCAAGGTCGACACGGCCACTGTCGACAAGCGTGACATGCAGTTCTCCTACATGGACGGCGAGTACTTCGTCTTCATGGACATGGAGACCTACGACCAGCTGCACATCGACCGCCAGGCCGTCGGCGACGCCGCCCACTTCCTGGTCGAGGGCTTCGAGGCCACCGTCGCCCAGTACGAGGGCGAGGTGCTCTACGTCGAGCTCCCCGCCGCCGTCGAGCTGACCATCGCCGAGACGGAGCCGGGCGTCCAGGGCGACCGCTCCACCGGCGGTACCAAGCCCGCCACCCTGGAGACCGGCCACCAGATCCAGGTCCCGCTCTTCGTCAGCACCGGTGAGAAGATCAAGGTCGACACCCGCACCAGCGACTACCTCGGCCGGGTGAGCGGCTAACCGTGGCTGCCCGCAACACGGCCCGCAAGCGCGCCTTCCAGATCCTCTTCGAGGCCGACCAGCGCGGTGCCGAGGTCCTGACGGTCCTCGCGGACTGGCTCCGGCTCTCCCGCACCGACCCCCGGCAGCCGCCGGTCAGCGAGTACACGATGCAACTGGTCGAGGGCTACGCCGAGTACGCCACCCGCATCGACGAGCTGATCGGCCAGTACGCGGTCGGCTGGACGCTCGACCGCATGCCGGTCGTCGACCGCAACGTCCTGCGGCTCGGCGCGTATGAGCTGATCTGGGTCGACGAGACCCCGGACGCCGTCGTGCTGGACGAGATGGTGCAGTTGGCGAAGGAGTTCTCCACGGAGGAGTCGCCCTCGTTCGTCAACGGCCTGCTCGGCCGGCTGAAGGACCTCAAGCCCTCGCTCCGCCGTGACGAGGTGTGAGAACGGCCGGTGACACAGACCGCCTGGGGGCCCGCAGCGTGACTGCTGCGGGCCCCCGGGCGTCTGTGCACCCACCCGTCCCGCCAGGCCCGCAGAAAGCCGCCGGGGTGGCCGGAACCGTGAAGTTCCGGCCAC
>NZ_QFDQ01000189.1 GCF_003270085.1 Streptomyces triticisoli
CCCGCCCGGGAGATCCCGGGCGGGGCGCCGCGTCGTACGGCCGGTCCGCTCGCTTCACCGAGCTGAACCGAGCTGAACCGAACGGAACCCCGGCTGATTCGTCCGATCCTGCCGGTGGGAGGCGCGGATCAGCCGCCCGACGTGTCGAGTTCGGCGTCCTCGCCGACGCCCGCGCAGTCGTACGGGTCCTTCAGCCAGCCGTCCGGCAGCACCACCCGGTTGTTGCCGGAGGTACGGCCGCGGGGCCCGTCGGCGCCGCCGGGCCAGGGCTGGTCGAGGTCCAGCTCGTCCAGGCCGGCCCGTAGCTCCTCCAGGGACGAGGTGATCGCCAGCCGCTTGCGCATCTCGGAACCGACCGCGAAGCCCTTGAGGTACCAGGCGACGTGCTTGCGGAAGTCGACGACGCCCCGCGACTCGTCGCCGAGCCACTCGCCGAGCAGGGTGGCGTGCCGGACCATGACGTCGGCGACCTCGCGCAGAGTGGGCCGTACACAGTCGTCCGTACGGCCCTCGAAGGCCGTCACCAGGTCGGCGAACAGCCACGGCCGGCCCAGGCAGCCGCGCCCCACGACCACGCCGTCGCAGCCGGTCTCCCGCACCATCCGCAGCGCGTCCTCGGCCGACCAGATGTCGCCGTTGCCGAGCACGGGGATCTCGGTGACGTGCTCCTTCAGGCGGGCGATCGCGTCCCAGTCCGCCGTGCCGCCGTAGTGCTGGGCGGCGGTGCGGCCGTGCAGGGCGATCGCCGTCACGCCCTCCTCGACCGCGATCCGGCCGGCGTCGAGGTAGGTGAGGTGGTCGTCGTCGATGCCCTTGCGCATCTTCATCGTGACCGGCAGGTCGCCGGCCCCGCTGACCGCCTCGCGCAGGATGGCCCGCAGCAGGTTGCGCTTGTAGGGGAGGGCCGAGCCACCGCCCTTGCGGGTCACCTTGGGCACCGGGCAGCCGAAGTTCAGGTCGATGTGGTCGGCCAGGTCCTCCTCCGCGATCATGCGGACGGCCTTGCCGACGGTGGCCGGGTCCACGCCGTACAGCTGGATCGAGCGCGGTCGCTCGCTCGCGTCGAACGTGATCAGCTGCATGGTCTTGTCGTTCCGCTCGACCAGCGCCCGGGTCGTGATCATCTCGCTGACGAACAGCCCCTTGCCGCCGCCGGCCGCACCCTTCGGGGGACGACCCCCGGACCCCCAGCCGTCGCCTTCGGCGAAGTCCCGGCACAAGGTGCGGAAAGGGGCGTTGGTGATGCCGGCCATGGGGGCCAGGACCACCGGCGGCTGGACGCGGTGTGGACCGATCTGCAGGGGGGACTCGGGCGTGGGCATTCCCCCATTGTCCCGTATCGGCTGTCGCACACCGGCAATAACCCTGCATCGACCATTAGTTAACCGCACTATCGAAATCCGCTACGCTGGAACCCATGCGCGAGCTCAGCCACCGGCGACGGCTGCTGGTACTGGCGATCTGCTGCATGAGCCTGCTGATCGTCAGCATCGACAACACCGTTCTGAATGTCGCCCTGCCCTCGCTGCAGCGGGAGTTGCACGCGAGCACGTCCGGTCTGCAGTGGACGATCGACGCCTACACGCTGGTGCTCGCCTCGCTGCTGATGCTCGCCGGCTCCACGGCCGACCGGATCGGGCGCAAACGGGTCTTCATGACGGGCCTGGTCGTCTTCGGCATCGGCTCGCTGCTGTGCTCCCTCGCACCCGACCTCGAACTGCTGATCGTCTTCCGCATGGTGCAGGCGGTCGGCGGCTCGATGCTGAACCCGGTCGCCATGTCGATCATCACCAACACCTTCACCGACCCGCGCGAGCGCGCCCGCGCGATCGGTGCGTGGGGCGCGGTGGTCGGCATATCCATGGCCGCGGGCCCCCTCGTCGGCGGACTGCTGGTGGAGTCGGTCGGCTGGCGCTCGATCTTCTGGGTCAACCTGCCGGTGGCCCTGGCCGCGCTGCTGCTCACCCTGCGCTTCGTCCCCGAGTCCCGGGCGCCGAAGGCCCGCCGGCCCGACCCGGTCGGCCAGGTGCTGGTCATCGCCCTGTTCGGCTCCCTGACGTACGCGATCATCGAGGCCCCGGCCGCAGGCCTCGCCCGGATCCTGCCCTTCGTCGTCGTCGCGCTGGCCGCCGTGCTCGGCCTGCTGTGGTACGAGCCGCGCCGTACCGAACCCCTCATCGACCTGCGCTTCTTCCGCTCGGCGCCGTTCAGCGGGGCCACCGTCGTCGCGATCAGCGCGTTCGCGGCGCTCGGCGGCTTCCTGTTCCTGTCCACGCTGTACCTGCAGAACGTACGCGGTCTGAACGCCCTGCACGCGGGCCTGTGGATGCTGCCGCTGGCGGCGCCGACCTTCCTGTGCGCGCCGCTGTCCGGGCGGCTGGTCGGCAGCCGGGGGCCGCGCCTGCCGCTACTGATCGCCGGTACCGCGATGACCGTGAGCGCGCTGCTGTTCGCGGCCTTCGATGCCGAGACCTCCCGCCTCACGCTCGTCATCGGGTACGCCCTGTTCGGCGTCGGCTTCGGCTTCGTCAACGCGCCCATCACCAACACCGCCGTCTCCGGCATGCCGCGCGCCCAGGCCGGTGTCGCCGCCGCCGTCGCCTCCACCAGCCGGCAGCTCGGGCAGACCCTCGGTGTCGCGGTGGTCGGCGCGCTGCTGGCCTCCGGGGTGGACTCGTCGTCGTACAGGCACGCCTTCGTCCCGGCCGCCCGGCCCGGGTGGTGGGTCCTGGTGGCGTGCGGGGCGGCCGTACTGGCCCTGGGCGCCCTCACCAACGGCCACTGGGCCAGGCGGACCGCCGAGCGCACGGCCGAGCGGCTGCAGGAGGGCGAGGTACGTCAGGCAGTGGGCATCGGCAGGTGAGTCACCGCCCGCCGCCCGGGTCCGGCCAGGGTCGCTTGGTAAGAAAAAAGTAAGCGAGGACACCCCGGCTGAGCTGCGGCTTTTCATCAAAGGTGTGACCCTTCGAGCCCTCCGCGTACTCCTCCCGAGTCGCCGCGCGGGCCATCAGAGGGAACTCTGGTGGGGCGCGATGAGCCCAGTGGGGCGAATGAATCCAGTGGGACACGCGCGACGCAAGGGGGAAATCCATCAACGGGAGACCACCATGCACCTCACACTCCGCAGCCGCTGTGTCCGTGGCGCCGCCGCGGGCGCCCTGTCCGTCGCCCTGGTGTCGGTCGGATCGGCCGGAGCCGTCGCCGCGACCGACCCGAGCCCGATGCCGACCCGCACCCACAGCGCCATGCCGACCGCGGCAGCCAAGGCGATCACCATCAGGGCCAGCCACAGCTCGATCAAGGCAGGGCACAGCGTGACGCTCACCGGGCGTGCGGACCACCTGGCGGCCGGCGCCAAGCTGACCGTTCAGCACTGGGTCAACGGCAAGTGGACCACTCTGCGCACCACCACCGTGGCCAAGAAGGGCAACACCTACACCGTGTCCACGAAGCTCGCGGTCAAGGGCCCGCAGAAACTGCGGGTGGTGCACGGGGCAACGCACTCCAGGACGGTCACCGTGCACGTGACCTGACCAGGGGATGACACGGTGCTGACGGGCTCGTAGCCCGCACCGCACCCGTTCCTCCTCGAACGCGTACGGCCGCCGAGTCGCTCGGCGGCCGTACGTCGTTGTCGTGCTGTCGTGCTGTCCTGTTACCGGAGTCAGCAGCCCACCAGGCGGCCGGCCAGGTAGCCCTCGATCTGGTCCAGCGACACCCGCTCCTGCTTCATGGAGTCACGCTCGCGGACCGTGACCGCATTGTCCTCCAGGGTGTCGAAGTCGACCGTGACGCAGTACGGCGTGCCGATCTCGTCCTGGCGGCGGTAGCGGCGGCCGATCGCGCCGGCGTCGTCGAACTCGATGTTCCAGTGCTGGCGCAGGGTCTGGGCGAGACCCTTGGCCTTCGGGGACAGCTCCGGGTTGCGGGAGAGCGGGAGCACCGCGGCCTTCACCGGGGCCAGGCGGTGGTCCAGGCGCAGCACCGTGCGCTTCTCCATCTTGCCCTTGGCGTTGGGCGCCTCGTCCTCGACGTAGGCGTCGAGCAGGAAGGCGAGCAACGCCCGGCCGACACCGGCCGCGGGCTCGATGACGTACGGCGTCCAGCGCTCGCCGGCCTCCTGGTCGAAGTAGGACAGGTCCTGGCCGGAGGCCTTGGAGTGGGCGTCGAGGTCGAAGTCGGTGCGGTTGGCGACGCCCTCGAGCTCGCCCCACTCGCTGCCGCCGAAGTTGTAGCGGTACTCGATGTCGGCGGTGCGCTTGGCGTAGTGGGAGAGCTTCTCCTGCGGGTGCTCGTACCAGCGCATGTTCTCCTCACGGAGACCCAGGCCGGTGTACCAGTTCCAGCGCTGCTCCATCCAGTACTCGTGCCACTTCTCGTCCTCGCCGGGCTTGACGAAGAACTCCATCTCCATCTGCTCGAACTCGCGGGTGCGGAAGATGAAGTTGCCCGGCGTGATCTCGTTGCGGAACGACTTGCCCATCTGGGCGATGCCGAACGGCGGCTTGCGGCGCGAAGTGGTCTGCACCTGGGCGAAGTTGGTGAAGATGCCCTGGGCGGTCTCGGGGCGCAGGTAGGCGACGGAGCCGGAGTCCTGGGTCGGGCCGAGGTGGGTGGAGAGCAGGCCCGAGAACTGCTTCGGCTCGGTGAACTGGCCCTTGTTGCCGCAGTTGGGGCAGTTGATGTCCGCGAGGCCGTTCTCCGGGGCGCGGCCCTTCTTCTCCTCGTACGCCTCCTCCAGGTGGTCGGCGCGGAACCGCTTGTGGCAGGCGGTGCACTCCGTCAGCGGGTCCGTGAAGGTGGCGACGTGACCGGAGGCGACCCAGACCTCGGGTGCCAGGATCACGGACGAGTCGATGCCGACCACGTCCTCGCGGGACGTCACCATGTAGCGCCACCACTGGCGCTTGAGGTTCTCCTTGAGCTCGACACCCAGGGGCCCATAGTCCCAGGCGGCACGCTGTCCGCCATAGATCTCACTGCAGGGGAATACGAAGCCTCGGCGCTTGCTCAGGCTGACGATGGTGTCGATCTTGTCGGCGGCCACGGTGCTCTCTTCATTACGACGACGGGCGATGAAGCGAGACGCTTCATGAGCGGGAATGCTTCAGGGTACCGGCGGGGGCTCCACCTGGGCCAAATCGGTGCCGGGTAAGGGCTCTTTTGGGTCTCGCGCGGCCCCCTCACAGGGGCTTGTTGACAACGGTTTCCATGTTAGTTGAAAATGACTGTCATGAACGTACGACGACGCCTCATATCGGGGACCGCGGCCGCGGCGGCCACCGCCCTCGGTCTCGGAGCCCTCTCCGCCTGTTCCTCCTCCCCCGCGGCCGGCGACAGCAGCGGCAAGTACGACATCGTCGCGTCGTTCTACCCGATGGCCTTCCTCGCCGAGCAGATCGGCGGGGACCACGTCCACGTCACCAGTCTCACCCAGGCCGGCCAGGAACCGCACGACCTGGAAATCAGCGCCCGGCAGACCGCGCGGCTGGAGGAGTCCGACGCGGCGCTCTACCTCAAGGGCCTGCAGCCCTCCGTCGACAAGGCCATCGCCCAGTCCGGGATCAGGACGAAGATCGACGCCGCCTCCCTGACCACACTGAGGAACCACGGTGACGAGGCGGGCGGGCACGCCCACGACCCGCACGAGGATGAGAAGTCCGACGGCAAGGACCCCCACGTCTGGCTCGACCCGGTGCGCTACGCGCAGATCGCCGAGGGCGTCGGCAAGGCCTTCGCCAAGGGCGACCCGGCCCACGCGGCCGACTACCGCAAGAACACCGAGGCCCTGGTCAAGAAGCTCGACGAGCTCAACACCCGGTACGAGACCGGGCTGAGGAACACCAGGAACAGGACCTTCATCACCACGCACGCCTCCTTCGGCTACCTCGCCGAGCGCTACGGCCTGACCGAGGAGGCCATCAACGGCCTCGACCCGGACTCCGAGCCCAGCGCGGCCCGGGTGCGGGACCTGGAGAGGACGGCGAAGGCCGACGGGGTGACGACCGTCTTCTACGAGACGCTCGTCAGCGACAGGACCGCGAAGACCCTCGCCAGGGACGCGCACCTGAAGACGGACGTCCTCGACCCGATCGAGGGCATCACCGGCAAGTCCCGCGGCACCGACTACTTCCAGGTCATGGAGGCCAACCTCAAGGCGCTGCAGAAGGCCCTGGGCTCCAAGTGAGCGGCAGGGCGGACAAGGAGGACGACACCATGGGCGAGCCCGTCATAGCCATGCGCGAAGTGACCGCCGAGCTCGGCTCGCGCCCCGTCCTGCGCGGCATCGACCTCACCGTGCGGCGCGGCGAGGTCGTCGCGCTGCTCGGCGCGAACGGCTCCGGGAAGTCGACGGCCGTGCGCAGCGTCATCGGCCAGGTGCCGGTGAGCGCCGGCGAGGTCGAGCTGTTCGGCACCCCGCGGCGCCGCTTCCGCGACTGGTCGCGGATCGGCTACGTCCCGCAGCGCACGACCGCCGCGGGCGGCGTCCCGGCGACGGTCACCGAGATCGTCTCCTCGGGCCGGCTGTCGCGCACCCGCTTCGGCGTCTTCCGCAGGGCCGACCGCACGGCCGTGCACCGCGCCCTGGAGCTGGTCGGCATGGCGAACCGTGCGAAGGACTCCGTCGACGCCCTCTCCGGCGGCCAGCACCAGCGCGTGCTGATCGCCCGCGCGCTGGCCGCCGAACCCGAACTGCTGATCATGGACGAGCCCATGGCAGGCGTCGACCTGGCCAGCCAGGAGGTCCTGGCGCACACCCTCCAGGAGCAGGTCGCGGCCGGTACGACGGTACTGCTCGTGCTGCACGAACTGGGCCCCCTGGAGCCCCTGATCGACCGGGCGGTGGTGCTCCGCGACGGCTGCGTCGTACACGACGGCCCGCCCCCGAAAGCAGTCGGACAGCACGCCCTGCCCGGCCACGACCACGTACATCCGCACGCCCCCTCGGGCGCCGGTCCGATCCGCACGGGACTGCTGAGCTGATGGAACTGTTGAACTACGCCTTCATGCAGCGGGCCCTGCTCGCCGCCGTCCTGGTCGGCGTCACCGCCCCCGCCATCGGCATCTACCTCGTCCAGCGCCGCCAGTCCCTGATGGGCGACGGCATCGGCCACGTGGCCATGACCGGCGTCGGCCTCGGCTTCCTGCTGTCCGTCTCCCCAGTGTGGATGGCGGCGGCCGTGTCCGTCCTCGGCGCGGTGCTCATGGAGCTGATCCGCTGGTACGGCCGCACCCGCGGCGACATCGCCCTGGCGATGCTCTTCTACGGCGGCATGGCGGGCGGCGTGATGTTCATCAACCTCGCCCCCGGCGGCTCCAACGCCAACCTGACCTCGTACCTGTTCGGTTCGCTGTCGACGGTCTCGCAGTCGGACGTCACGGCGATCTGCGTGCTCGCGGCCTTCGTCGTCCTGGTCACCCTGGGCCTGCGCCGCCAGTTGTTCGCGGTCAGCCAGGACGAGGAGTTCGCGCGGGTGACCGGGCTGCCGGTGCGCGCCCTGAACCTGCTGACGGCCGTCACGGCGGCGGTGACGGTGACCGTCGCGATGCGCGTGGTCGGACTGCTGCTGGTCTCGGCGCTGATGGTGGTCCCGGTGGCCGCCGCCCAGCAGCTCAGCCGCAGCTTCGCCGCGACCTTCGCGATCGCCGTCGCCATCGGGGTGAGCGTCACGATCGGCGGCACGGTCACGTCGTACTACCAGGACGTGCCGCCCGGCGCGACGATCGTGCTGCTGACCATCGCCGCGTTCATCGCGCTCACCGCGCTGGCCACCCCCCTGGCCCGGCGGCGCGCGCGGGCGCCGGCCGCGACGCGCCCGGCCGGGGAC
>NZ_QFDQ01000190.1 GCF_003270085.1 Streptomyces triticisoli
GCCTGCGCGGCGCCGGCAGCGTGGCGCGGGCGGTGCGCGCCGCCCGCCGCAGTCCGTCGCCCGCGCGGAAGCCGGCCCAGGCCAGGGCGGCCTGACCGCGCGGGACCAGCGGGGTGAGGGGCAGGACGAACGGCTGCGCGCCGACCAGATGGGGGGCGGTACGCTCCATCAGCACACCACGCTCCACCGCGCTCTCGTGCGCGACGTCGAGCTGCGCGGACGCCAGGTAGCGCAGCCCGCCGTGGACGAGCTTGGAGCTCCAGCGCGAGGTGCCGAAGGCCAGGTCGTGGGCGTCGATCGCGGCGACGCTCAGTCCGCGCGCCGCGGCGTCCAGCGCGACCCCGGCGCCGGTCGCGCCGAGACCGACCACCAGGACGTCCACGGCCTCACCGCCGACGGTCCGGGCCAGCTCGCGCGCGCGGCGCCCGGCGGTGAGGGAGGTGCCCGGGGCCGTACCGCCGGGGACGGCGGGGCTGTTGCCGGAGCTCATGGGGTCAGGGTCCTCTCCAGGATGGTCCGCAGTTCCGTGAGGAGCGCCTCGCCGTCCAGGCCGGGGTCCTCCTCGTCGGTCATCGTGCGCAGCGACAGCGCGAAGGACTGGACGACCAGCAGCAGGGACCGGGCCTGCCGTTCGGTGTGTCCGGCGCGCACCGACCCGTCGGCGTGACCCTCGCGCAGGAGGCCGGCGAGCAGTTCGAGCAGGGCCTCCTGGCTGGCTCCGCGCCGGTCCAGCACATAGGGGAGCAGCAGCTCGGGGTCCACGTCGACGATCTTGCGGAAGAGCGGGTGGGCGCGGAACGCCCTCACTCCGGCCACCAGCCCCTCGACGAGCAGTGTCCGCGTGTCCGCCCCGGGCCGCCGCTCGGGCACCGCCCGGCCGGCCACGTCGATCCACTCCCGGGTCATCAGGTCGCCGACCAGGGACCGCACATCGGGCCAGCGCCGGTACAGCGTCATCCGGGACACGCCCGCCCGCCGGGCCACGTCGGTCAGGGTCGTACGGCGGACCCCGACCGCCAGGACGCAGTCGCGCACGGCGTCGAGCACGGGATCGCTGTCCGGGCGGGCCGTACGCGCCGGGCCCGTCGAACTGTTGTGACGAATAGGCGTCATGTGTCACAGTGTAACGCCACGGCGCGATGCCGCGGCACCCTTCGACACGACCGGTGAGGAACAACCATGGACATGCTGTGGAGCGGCTGGGGCGACCCGGTCAGGGCCACACCACTGCCCGACACGGTGACCGGCCTGCTGCGCGACCTGCTCGGCGTCAGGCCCCGCGCCACCGGCCCGGTCGCCCTGGACGCCATCCCCGTCCCCGCCCCGCCGTTGACCGACGCCGCGCTCCGCGCCCTGCGCGACGCCGTCGGCGACGACGGACACGTCCGCACCGACGCCGAGTCCCGCATCCGCCACACCCGCGGCAAGTCCACCCCCGACCTGCTGCGGATGCGGCGCGGCGACGTCACCGACCTCCCGGCGGCCGTGGTCCTCCCCGCGGACCACGACGACGTACTCGCCGTACTGCGCGCCTGTGCCGCGCACGACCTGGCCGCCGTCCCGTTCGGCGGCGGCACTTCCGTCGTCGGCGGCCTCGCCCCCGAGCGGCGGCGCCCCTTCGTCGCCCTGGACCTGCGCCGTATGAACCGGCTGCTCGCCCTCGACTCGGTCTCCCGCACCGCCACCCTGCAACCCGGGCTGCGCGCCCCCGAGGCCGAGGCGCTGCTGGCCGGACACGGCTTCACGCTCGGCCACTTCCCCCAGTCCTACGAGTGGGCCACCCTCGGCGGATTCGCCGCCGCCCGCTCCAGCGGACAGGCCTCCGCCGGCTACGGCCGCTTCGACGAGATGGTGCTCGGCCTCACCCTCGCCACCCCCGAGGGCACCCTGGAGGCCGGCCGCGCCCCGCGCTCGGCGGCCGGCCCGGACCTGCGCCAGCTCGTCCTCGGCTCCGAGGGGGCCTTCGGCGTCATCACCTCGGTGACCGTGCGTCTGCGCCCGCTGCCGCAGACCCGCCTCTACGAGGGCTGGCGGTTCGCCTCCTTCGAGGAGGGCGCCGCGGCCCTGCGCCGGCTCGCCCAGGACGGACCACGGCCGACCGTGCTGCGCCTGTCCGACGAGACCGAGACACTGATCGGCCTCGCCCAGCCCGACGCCATCGGCTCCCCGGGTGCCCGGCAGGACACCGGCTGCCAGGCGATCGCGGGCTACGAGGGCACCGTCGAGGACGTCGCCCACCGCAGACAGCGCGCCGCGGCCGTCCTGCGCGAGTGCGGCGGCACCCACCTCGGCGAGGAACCCGGCGAGCGCTGGGTCCACGGCCGCTACTCGGCGCCCTACCTGCGCGACTCCCTCCTGGACGCGGGCGCGTTCGCCGAGACCCTGGAGACCGCCGCCTTCTGGTCCCGCGTCCCCGAGCTGTACGCCGCCGTCCGCGAGGCGCTCACCGCCACGCTCACCGCGGCCGGCACCCCGCCCCTGGTGATGTGCCACATCTCGCACGTCTACGAGAACGGCGCCTCGCTGTACTTCACCGTGGTCAGCGCCCAGGGAGAGGACCCGGTGGCACACTGGGCGCCCGCCAAGCGGGCCGCGAACGAGGCGATCATCGCGTCGGGCGGCACCATCAGCCACCATCACGGCGTGGGCACCGACCACCGCGACGGATACGTCCAGGAGGCCGGCCCGCTCGGCATCGAGGCCCTGCGGGCCGTCAAACGACGCCTGGACCCCGCCGGCCTGCTCAACCCCGGCGTCCTGCTGCCCCTCGACTGACACCCGCCCCACCACCGACCCGCGTCCCGCCCCGGAGGCCCACCGATGCGACAGTTCACCGCCATCGTCAACCCCACCGCGGGCGGATCCGCCGGGGCCGCGGCGCTGCTGCGGGTGGCCAGGGTGCTGAGGGAGGCCGGCGCCGAGCTGGAGACCGAGTACAGCCGCAGCCTCGCCCACGCCCGGGACCTCGCCCGCCGCGCCGGGCAGCAGGGCCACGTCGTCCTCGCCGTGGGCGGCGACGGCATCGCGGGCGGCATCGGCGGGGCCCTCAGCGGCACCGGCACCCTCTTCGGCCTCGTCCCGGCCGGCCGCGGCAACGACTTCGCCCGCGCGCTCGAACTGCCCGACGACCCGGCCGGGTTGGCCCGGATCCTGCTGCACGGCGCCCCGCGCCGGGTCGACACCGTCGAGGTGGAGTCGGCCGTCCACCCGCGCACCGTCGTCCTCGGCAGCGTGTACGCGGGCGTCGACGCGCTCGCCAACCGGCACGCCAACCACTCCAGGCTGCTGCGCGGCGCCGCCTCCTACTACGCCGGCGGACTGCGGGCCGTCGCGACCTGGCGGGCGGCCGGCTACCGCGTCACCGTCGACGGGGAGGAGCACACCCACCGCGGCTACACCGTGGTGGCCGCCAACTCGCCCTACTACGGCTCCGGACGCATGATCGCCCCCGGCGCCCGCGTCGACGACGGCCTGCTCGACGTGGTGATGATCCGTCACGCGCCGCGCCGGCTCTTCTTCGCCCTGATGAACGAACTGAAGTCCGGCGCGCACGTCGACCGCCCCGAGGTGCGGATCCTGCGGGGCAGACAGATCCGTATCGAGGCCGACCGCCCCGTGCCCTACGGCGCCGACGGCGAGGTCGAGGCCCTCCTGCCCGTCACCGCCCGGGTCCTGCCCGGCGCGCTCGCCGTGCTCTGCTGACCGGTCCCCGACACGGCCGGCGGGTCAGGCGCAGCCCCAGGCCGACATGCCCTGCAGGGCGGCCAGCCGCTTGGCCACGGCGATCTGCTGCTTCCGCGTGGCCTTGTCCGCCCGGGGCGCGTACTTCAGCCCGCCGGCGGCGATCCAGCTGGACTGGCGGAACTGCAGCCCGCCGTAGTACCCGTTGCCGGTGTTCGCCCTCCAGTTGCCGCCGGACTCGCAGGCGGCGATGGCATCCCAGTCGGGAGCGAGAGCGGCGGCCGCGGTCGCCGCCGGTCCGCCGGCCAGAGCGGCGGTGGTCGCCACGGCCAGCAGGGCCCCGCGCAGCGCGCGACGGCGTGGATGGCGGCCGGAGGCCCCGTCGATGTTCTGCTGACAACTCATGCGCAGACTGTTACATCATATGAACAGAAAGTAAGGGAGCGGCGCGCCGGGAGTCCCCGACCGGGGTAGGGCTCGCGCATGACGTTCAAGAGTCCCGTGCACCGCGGCGGCCCCCGGCGCGGCCGGTTCGAGCAGTTCGCCGAGTACGCCTCCAACTTCACCAGCTCCCCCGTCTTCTTCCTGATCTGCCTGGTCCTCGTCGGATTCTTCGTCGCCGCCCACGCGGCCCGGCTGCCCGTCGAGTTGCTGCTGCTGGCGGGCGAGTCCATGACCGCTGTGACGTTGCTGCTGCTCGCCCTGCTGAAGAACGCCGAGATGCGCGCCGAGCACGCCGTCCAGCGCAAGCTCGACGCCATCGCCCGGGCGCTGGTGGAGATGAACAAGGACGACCGCAGCCCGGCCTTCGAGGACCTGCGCAATGCGATCCGGATGGAGGAGGAGACCTGATGCAGACGGAGGACGCGACCTGAGGCGGATGGACGAAAACCCCGCAAAAGCCGCAAAAGCCCTTCCCGGTACCCCCGGAACCGGTCACGATGCCGCGTCATGGACATCCTGCTCGTTGCCAGCGCGTTCAACAGCCTGTCCCAGCGCGTCTACGCCGAACTGTCGGACCACGGCCACCACGTCGACGTCGTGCTCGCCTCGCACGGCCCCGACGCGGTCCGTGCCGCGGTCGCCGGGGCGAACCCGGAACTGGTCGTCGCGCCGATGCTCAGAACGGCGCTGCCCGAGGACGTGTGGCGGGAGCACACCTGCCTCATCGTGCACCCGGGACCCCCGGGGGACCGCGGCCCCTCCTCCCTGGACTGGGCGATCGCCGACCGGGCACCGCACTGGGGCGTGACGGTCCTGCAGGCCGAGGCGGCGATGGACGCCGGCGACATCTGGGCGGCCATGCCGTTCCCCACGGCCCCGGTCGGCAAGAGCGACCTGTACCGCAACGAGGCCTCCGACGCCGCCGTGGCCGCCGTACTGCTCGCCGTACGGCGCTACGCGGACGGCTCCTTCAAACCGCAGCCGCAGAACGACCCTTCGACCCGCGTCGTCTGGCGCGACTTCCTGCGCCAGGAGCAGCGCCGTATCGACTGGGAGAACGACAGCACCGCCACCGTGCTGCGCAAGCTCCGCGGCGCGGACTCCCAGCCGGGCGTCCTCGACGAACTCCTCGGCCGTGAGCTCTTCCTGCACGGCGGCCATCCCGAGGACGAACTGCGCGGCCACCCCGGCGAACTGCTGGCCACCCGGGCGGGAGCGGTGTGCCGCGCCACCCGGGACGGCGCCGTGTGGATCCCGGAGCTGAGGCCGCGCAAGAACTCCGGCGACCCCGCGCCCTTCAAACGCCCGGCCGCCTCCGTCCTCGGCCCGACCGAGCTGCCGGAGGTGCCCGCCCCGCTCGAACTGCCCCCCGAGCGGCGCACCTGGACCGACATCCGCTACCGGCAGCGCGGCGACGTCGGCTTCGTCACCTTCTCCTTCCCCGGCGGCGCGATGAGCACCGACCAGTGCCGCAGGCTGCTCGCCGCCTACCGTCACGCGCTCACCCGCCCCACCCCGGTCCTGGTGCTCGGCGGTACCCGCGACTTCTTCTCCAACGGCATCCACCTGAACGTCATCGAGGCCTCCGACGACCCCGCCGCCGAGTCGTGGACCAACCTGGGCGCCATCGACGACCTGGTGGAGGCGGTGCTGCACACCACCGACCGGCTGGTCGTCGCCGCGCTCGGCGGCAACGCGGCCGCGGGCGGCGTCATGCTCGCCCTCGCCGCCGACGAGGTGTGGTGCCGCACCGGCGCCGTCCTCAACCCGCACTACCGCAGGATGGGCCTGTACGGCTCCGAGTTCTGGACCTACAGCCTGCCGCGCCGCACCGGCGCCGCCACCGCCGAACGGCTGACCACCGAGGCCCTGCCGGTGAGCGCCGCCACCGCCCACGGACTCGGCCTGGTGGACCGTCTGGTCCCCTGCCCGGCAGGGGAGTTCACCACCGAGGTCGACCGCATGGCGGCCGAGCTCGCCGGCGACCCCGGCCTGGGCCGGCGGATCGAGGCCAAGGCGGCGGCGCGCGAGCGCGAGGAGGCGGTACGGCCGCTCGCGGAGTACCGTCGCGCCGAACTGGCCCGGATGCACGACATCTTCTTCGACCCCACGGCCCCCTACCACGCGCTGCGCTCGGCCTTCGTCCGCAAGGTCCCCGGCGGCGGCGCCCGCCCCCTGGCCCCGGCCGGCGCCCCGCACGCCGGGGACACCCGATGACGCCCCCGCCCCGCCCCCGGCTGCTGGTCGCGGGCGTGGGCAACATCTTCCTCGCGGACGACGCCTTCGGCCCGGAGGTGATCCAGGCCCTCGACGCCCGCCCGCTGCCGGCCGGGGTGCGGGTACGGGACTTCGGCATCCGCGGCCTGGACCTCGCCTACGAACTCCTCGACGGATACGACACGGCCGTCCTGGTCGACGCGGCACCGCGCGGCCACGAGCCCGGCGCCCTGTCCATGATCGAACCCGAACTCCCAGACGCCACCAGCGGTGCCGCCGCCCCGCCCGAGGCCCACGGCATGGACCCGGCCAAGGTGCTGGCCCTGGCCGCGCACCTGGGCGACGGGCCGCTCCCGCGGGTCCTCGTGCTCGCCTGCGAACCCCAGGTGCGGCCCCGCGGCGACGAGGACATCATCCCCGGGCTCAGCGCCCCGGTCCGCGAGGCCGTGGCCCACGCAGTCGAGGCCCTGCACACGATGGTCCCCGTCCTGCTCGCCGACCCCGCCGCCACCCCGCCGTTGGTCCGCCCGGAGGAAAACGCCCCGGCCCCCGCGGCAGGGCTGCCGCACCTTGTGGCCGGCGCGGCCGAAGATCGGTGAGAGACCCGCGTCCCTCCCTCCCTCCCTTCCTCCCTCCCCCGCCCCTGAGCCCACTTCGAGGAGCAGCGTCATGTGCCGGTCCGCCGACGTCAAGCAGGCCGTCCTCGCCAGGAACGACGACCTGGCCACCACCCTGCGCGGCGACCTGGCCCGGCAGGGCGTGACCCTGGTGAACCTGCTGTCCAGCCCCGGCAGCGGCAAGACCGAACTGCTCGGCCGCGTACTGGCCCACGCCGTCGAGCGAGGAACCCCGGTGGCCGCGCTGACCGCCGACCTGGCCACCGAGAACGACGCCCGCCGCCTGGCCCGCTCGGGCGCGCCGGTGCAGCAGGTGCTCACCGACGGACTCTGTCACCTGGAGGCCCGCCAGGTGCGTACCCGCCTGGAGGGCTGGCTGCCCGCGGACACCGCGGTGCTGTTCGTGGAGAACGTCGGCAACCTCGTCTGCCCGGCCTCCTACGACCTCGGCGAGACCCTGCGGATCGTGCTGATGGCGGTCACCGAGGGCGAGGACAAGCCGCTGAAGTACCCCACCGCCTTCGGCTCCGCCCACCTGGTCGTGGTCACCAAGACGGACCTGGCCGAGGCGGCCGGCTTCGACGAGGACGCCTTCCGGACGAACGTGCACCGGGTCAACCCCGGGGTGGAGATCGTACGGTCCTGCGCCCGCACCGGCGACGGCGTCGACACCCTCCTGGAACGCGCGCTGGCCGCCCGCGTAGGCGCCGCGCCGCACGACCCTCCCCTCGCGCCCCGCCCCCACAGCCACGACCACGACCACGCGGTGCACGAGACCGCCGGGGAAGCGGCCCACGACCACCCCGCGCATCCGCACCCGGCCACCACCACGGCCTCATGACCGCCCCTGTCACCGGCCCGGTGCGCCGCCGGCTCACCGTGCGCGGCACGGTGCAGGGCGTGGGGTTCCGGCCGTACGTGCACCGCCTGGCCGCCGACCTGACACTGGCCGGCTTCGTGAGCAACACCGCGAGCGGCGTGCTGATCGAGGTCGAGGGCCCGCCGGACGGCGTCGACCGGTTCTGCGACCGGCTGGCCCGGCAGCCGCCCCCGCTCGCCGCCGTCACCGGCATCGGCTCCGAGGACCTCCCCGCCACCGGCGCCACCGACCCGTTCACCATCCGCCCCACCGACCACGCCCCCGGCCGCACCCAGCTCCCGCCCGACACCGCGACCTGCGCCGACTGCCTGCGCGAACTGGCCGCCCCCGCCGACCGCCGCCACCGCCACCCCTTCATCACCTGCACCCACTGCGGCCCCCGCTTCACCATCGCCACCGCCATGCCGTACGACCGCGCGGTCACGACCATGGCCGGCTTCCCGATGTGCCCCGCCTGCGCCCGCGAGTACGCCGACCCCGCCGACCGGCGCTTCCACGCCCAGCCCGTGGCCTGCCCCGGCTGCGGCCCCCGGCTGCGCCTGATCCCCGCCGACGGCAGCGGCGCCCGCCCGGCCCGGGACGCCGGCGCCCTGGCT
>NZ_QFDQ01000191.1 GCF_003270085.1 Streptomyces triticisoli
GCCTCGGCCCGCAGCGCGGCGGCCCTGCGCAGGGCCGCCACCGCCGGGTCGTCCGGGTCGCCCGCCTCGCCGCGGGCCGCCGCCAGCACGTCGTCGACCGTCGACAGGCCGCCCAGTTCGGCGCGGACCGAGCGCCCCAGCGTGGTCACCGAGCCCTGCGCGCGGGAGCGCGCCCGGCAGTGGAAGGCCAGCTCGCACGCGGCCAGGCACTCCGGCGCGTACGTCGCCGGGACCGCCTCGACCGCGGCCGTCAGCTCCTCGCAGGGCAGCTCGGGGGAGAAGCACACCCCTTCGGGGAGCGCGTCGGCGATGTCCTGGATGCGGGTCAGCCGGGTCAGCTGCCGGGCGGTCACCGCGCGCTGCTTGCGGATGTCGACGGCGGAGGCGGTGGGCAGGTTGGAGAAGTCCTTGGGGCACACCAGCAGTACTCGGTGCCGCACGCGCGGGGCGGGGTCCAGACGGGCGGCGACGTCCTCCAGCGCCAGCACGTACACCGCCGCCTGCCGGGCCGCCGCGCCCACCTTCGCCGGGTCCGCGGAGCCGTCCAGCACCGGGAAGGACTTGATCTCCACGACCGTCCAGCTGCCGTCCGGGTGCACCACCACCGCGTCCGGCTCCAGGAAGGCGGGCGAGCCGGCCACCTCCAGGGCGAGCATCGGGTGGTCGAGCAGTGTCCAGCCGCCCGCCTCGGTGGCCTCGCGCAGCGCCAGCGCCGTACGTGCCGTGCGCCCGTCGGGGCCCTGGGCGGTCAGGTCGGGGACGTGGGCCTTCTGGGGCGGTTCGGCGCCGGGGTCCAGCTTCCGGTGCGCCAGCCGCAGCAGCTCCGCGCCGCCGTCCGCCTTGACCCGCGCCTCGAACGCGTTGCCCCGCATGAAGGCGAACTGGGACTGACCGAAGGCCGAGGGCGCGCCCAGCGCGTCCGCGAGCGCCGCCTTGTCCACGCCCGCGCCGTCCAGGATCGCGCGCCGCCGGCAGCCCGGGTTCGCGGCGAGCGCCGCCAGGGCCCGGGCATCCAGCGCCCGGGCCGGTACACCGGCCCCGCGCAGCTCAGCGAGCTGGTGCCGGAGCGCCGTCTCCCGCTTGCTCAGGGACGGCTCCCGGCTCGGCTCCGGGACCGAACCGTGCTTCGCGCTGCCGTGGAATCCGTTCACCCGCCGAAGTCTGGCATCTACTACTGACAATCGGGGAACCCGCGACGCCCGAGCGCCCTGTGACCGCCGTGACACGGGCGGCCAGCACCGCCCCGGCCCGGTCCATGCCCCGCATCACATGCGGTGCGAGCAGCAGCCCGACGCCCATCACTGCCGCGCCCGCGACCGCGTCCAGGAAGTAGTGGTTCGCGGTGCCCATCACCACCAGCGTGGTCACCAGCGGATAGACCACGGCGGCGACCTTGGCCGTACGCGTGCCGCAGTGGCGCCACAGCACCACCCCGCACCACAGGGCCCAGCCCACGTGCAGACTCGGCATGGCCGCGTACTGGTTCGTCATCCCGCCGAGCCCGCGCGGCGCGCTGGCCTCGCCGCCCCACCAGCCGTACGAGCTGTAGTACGCCATCGTGTCCACGAAGCCGTGTTCCGGGGAGAGCAGGCGGGGCGGGCAGGTGGGCAGCAGGGTGAAGCCGATCAGGCCGATGAAGGTGGACGTCATCAGCCAGGTGCGGGCCGCCCGGTAGAGCGTGGTGCGCGCTCTGAACAGCCACACCAGGATCACGGGCGTCACCAGGTAGTGCAGCGACGCGTACCAGAAGTCCGCCGGTATGCCGAGCCAGGGCTCGCGGGTGAAGAGGCGGTTGAGGGGGTGCTCGGCGTTGAGGTACAGCAGTTTCTCGATGCGGAGGATCGCCAGACCGTGGTCGACGGCGGTGGAGACGTCCCCGCGGGCCAGCAGGCGGCCCGCCGAGTAGCAGCCGTACACCAGCAGGATCAGCGGCAGTTCGGTCCACCAGCGAAGTCGCCGGGTCGGCGGGGGTGCCTCGGTGCGCGGTGCCGGCGCCTCCGTCTGCGGCATCCGATGCCCCTCCCCCTGTTGTGTCGCTGCGGTGCCCCGTGAGGGGCCGGGTCGTGACACTTTACGGTGTACACGCCGGCCTCCTCGGGGCGCCCCCCGGCCCTCATAGACGCGGAGATCGCCCAGAGGGTTGCGCGAGTCCGTGGAACGGTGGCCCGGGGTTGCTGTGGGCGGGTGGGGCCGCTTGCCCGCGCCTGCGGGGCACCGCTGCGCCCACCCGTGCCTCCTGGGGGTGTTCCCCCAGGCGTTCAGCACTGGGGCATTCAGCACTGGGGCGTTCAGCGCTGGGGGAGGCACGACTGCCCGCGGCTACGTCAGCAAGCGGCCCCCGCAACTCACCTCACGCCGTCCGCGGCAACGACGCATGCCGTTCAAGGAACGCCGACACCCCGCCGGCCCGCCGGTGAGGCAGCAGCACCCGCGCCGTCCCCGCCAGTATCGTCTGGACCCGGGACGACTGGACCTGACCCAGAAGATCCAGCACCCGCATCCCCGCGGCGGCGGCCTCGTCGGGGCGCCCCCCGCGCGCGAGGTCGTCGGCCAGCTCGGCCGTGTACAGCGCGATGTTCCGCGTGAAGTGCGGGTCCTGCAGCTGCGCGGCCCGCCGCGCGTGCCGGGCCGCCCGCGGCCAGTCGCCCAGCGTCGACCAGCACTGCGCCTCCAGCCCCTCCAGCTCGGCCTCGCCGTAGAAGCTCATCCACTCGGGGTCGGCGTCCGAGGGCCCCCGCTCGTACAGGGCCTGCGCCCGCGTGAGCGCCTGTTCGCAGCCGGTGCGGTCGGCGAGCCCCGCCCAGCCGCCCGCCTCGCGCAGCGCCAGCAGCGACATCAGCCGCGCCGAGCCCAGCTCGCGCCCCACGCGCTGCGCGGCCTGCGCGGCCCGCACCGCCTCCCGCGGCCGTCCCGCGTCCCGCGCGAGGAACGCCGTGTTGCAGAAGGCGTGCGCCTCCAGGGCCGGGTCCCCGGTCATGCGCGCGGTGGCCAGCGCCTCCGCGTAGTGCGAGCGGGCGTCGTCGAAGCGCCCGGAGTCGTGGGCCAGCCAGCCCACCGAGATGGCCAGTTCCCCGGCGCCCGAGTACAGCCGGTCGGCGGTGGTCTGCCGGGTCGTGCCGGCGTCGAGCAGCGCGTAGGCGGCGCGCAGCGGAGCGGCCGCGCGGCGGTAGAGGCCGTCCGCTCCGTGCCGGTCGTCGAGCAACCGGATCCTGCGGACGGCCTCCTCGACGGCGCCGGCCTCGCTCGCACCGGCGCGGCGCGCGGGGCGGTCCGCGGCCGACGCGTCGACGGCGAACCCCAGGGGGCCCAGCGAGGCAGCGGCCACCGTGGCGCCCCCGCGGGTCATGAATGCGCGACGCAGCACGTCGCTCTCCTCGTGGTCTTCGTGCGGGTGGTACGGGTCGTGCGGGCGGTACGGGTCCTGCGAGTGGTCCTGAGGGTCGTAGGACTGATACGGGCGGTCCGTCCCCCGCGTCTCCCGCGTCTCACGCGGGGTGCGGCGCGCCGCGCGTCCGCGGACGGCCGACCGGGGGGCGAACCCCAGGTCGGCGAGTGTCCGGCCGGGGAACATGTGCAGAAACACACGTTCGTAGGCGTAGTTGGGGCAGCGGATCTCACCCGCCTCCACCCGGCCGATGTAGCGGGCGTCACAGCTGACCCGCTCACCGATCTCCTGGGCGGCCCGCCGTACCATCGCGGCGAACTCGGCCGGCGAGCGCTGTCCGCGCAGCCGCCGGAAGGCGAGATTCGGCCGTGGTGGCCGGGGGGACTGGGACGAGGTCACCGTCGACGACGTCATGGCCGGGCCCTCTCGTGCGAACCGTCGAACCATGCCGGGTTCAGGGGGGAGTTGTCCGAACGGTCCATGTGACTCCCTGTTTCCGACGAGCAAGAAAGTACCGGTTGTGCCCGGTCCGCCACGCTGCGGTTGGCCACAAAACGGATATCTCCCCCGTGATCTGCCATGAAGTGCCATCCTTTGCGGCGGACTTCGGCCGTACCCGTTGACACGCTGTCGCGTTGGACCCCGTGGACCGGGAGCCGCCCGACTCCCGACCCGCTCGTTCACGAGGAGGGCGTTCGCGATGGAGGCCGGGATGGAGACCCCGCAGAGACGCGATCCGTGTACGCGGCCACCGCGGCCACCGCGGCCACCGGGGTCGCCGCAGCCACCGCAGCCGCCGTCGTCTTCGGAGCCCCCGTGCGACCTGGTGACGGTGCCGGCCCGGCAGGGGCTGGAGGCGGTCGACATCCTGCGCCGCGGCACGGAGGACGAGGTGGGGCCCGTACTGCACGACGGCGAGGACGGCACGTTGGGCTTCGTGGTGCCGGCCGGTACGGCCGCGGCCTGGGACGTGCCCGGGAGCACGTGCACGGAGACCGACGGGCAGGGCCTGCGGCTCGCCCCGGAGCCGCCCGTGGAGGGCTCGGACTGGCTGGTCCCGCCCGGCGAGGCCGGCCTCGCGACCGACCCCGTGGTGCTCCGCCGGGCGCTGGGGGAGGCGGCCCGGATCATCGAGGCGGCGGACAGCTGCCGCTGACGCCGGCCGCGCGGACACCCACGGCCCGGTACGCGCGTGCGTGCGACCGTGCGCGGCTTGCGACAATGGGCGCGTGGGAAGGTCCAGAAGTGCCCGTCGCGGGCGAGGAGCGGTCGAAGCCGTCGCCGAGCAGGTCGACGGCGGGCTCGCGCAGCTCGTACCCGACCGGGAGCGGGCGCGGGGCTGGACCCTGCTGATCGACGGGGCCCCGCAGTCGTACGTCGACCTCGACGACCCGGAGTACCTCTCCTTCGAGTACCAGCGAAGGCTCGGCCACGTGATCGACCTCGCCGCGCCGGCCGGCAGACCGGTCCACGTCGTGCACCTCGGCGGCGGAGCGCTCACGCTCGCCCGGTACGTCGCCGCCACCCGGCCCCGCTCCACCCAGCAGGTCGTCGAACGGGACGCGGCCCTGGTCCAACTGGTGCGGCGCGAACTGCCCTTGAACGCGAACGCCCGCATACGGGTGCGGTCGACGGACGCCCGCGAGGGGCTCGCCAAGGTGCCGGACGGCTGGGCCGACCTGGTCGTCGCGGACGTGTTCAGCGGCACCCGTACGCCCGCCCACCTCACCTCCACGGAGTTCCTCGACGAGGTCCGCAGGGCCCTGAAGCCGGGCGGGATCTACGCCGCCAACCTCGCCGACGGCCCGCCGCTGGCCCATCTGCGCGGTCAGATCGCCACCGCCGCCGCCCGGTTCGCGCAGCTCGCGCTGGTCGCCGACCCGGCCGTGCTGCGCGGCAGACGGTTCGGCAACGCGGTGCTCGCCGCCTGCGACCTTCCGCTGCCGGTCGCCGAACTGACCCGCCGGGCCGCCTCCGACCCGCACCCGGGCCGGGTCGAACACGGCCGCGCCCTCACCGACTTCACCGGAGGAGCCGTACCGGTCACGGACGCCGCGGCCGTCGCCTCACCGGCCCCGCCGCCCTCCGTCTTCCAGTGACCTCCACCGAACCGGGCGTGCGGACCTAGTACGTGCCGATGTCCACGTGCGGCGGCCCGTCGTGCCAGGCGCAGATGACCGACACCCGGTCCGTGTCCGAGGTGAACTCCACGCGGATCCACGTCTCCGTCTTCCACACCTGCATCGACCAGCCCGTGCCCGGAGTCGCGGAGACCAGGTTCGCCGAGGCCTCGCCGAGGTCGAGGACCACCCGGCCGCCCCTGGTGTCGTAGCTCCTGACCTGGCCGGAGGCGGTGGGGGAGGGGGAGGGCGCCGGAGTGTGCGCGGGGGGCGCCGACTTGGCGGGACCGGGCGCGGCCGGCCGCTCGCCGGGGGTCCGGCTCGGCGTGGGCGAGGGGCTCTTGGGCGAGGGCGGCCGGTGGGTGGAGGAGGCCTGTGGTCCCGACTCCTGCGTGGTCGCGCCGGCCGCCGTGATGGGCAGCGCGCGCGGCGGGTCGTAGGCCGTGCCCGCCATCACCGTGTGGACGCCCCACCACGACAACGTGACCGCCGCGCCGGTGGCGAGCAACCACGCCAGCACGTGAACGAGTCCTCTGTACATCGCGGCCATCCTGCCTCACCGGTCCCACGGGTGTCGCTCGAACACGTTCGGGGTGACGTTGTCCACAGGCGGGCGGGAGGCCGTCTGAAGTTGTCCACAGGCCCGTACCGGGCCTGCCCGCATGGCGTACGGTGCGGCGCATGGCAAGTGTGCTCGTGGTCGAGGACGACCAGTTCGTACGCTCGGCGCTCATCCGGCACCTGGCCGAGGCTTCGCACACGGTGCGCAGTGTCGGTACGGCGCTGGAGGCGCTGCGCGAGGTCGCTCACTTCGGCTTCGACGTGGTCGTCCTGGACCTCGGGCTGCCCGACCTGGACGGCTCCGAGGCCCTGAAGATGCTGCGCGGCATCACCGACGTGCCCGTCATCATCGCCACCGCCCGGGACGACGAGGCGGAGATCGTCCGGCTGCTCAACGCCGGGGCGGACGACTATCTGACCAAGCCGTTCTCGGTCGAGCACCTGTCGGCGCGCATGTCCGCCGTACTGCGCCGGGCCCGCTCCGGAGCCGATCAGGCCCCGCCGTCCACCGTGATCCGCGTCGGCGGCCTGACCGTCGATCCGCTGCGCCGCCAGGCCGAGTTGGACGGTGTACGGCTGGACCTGACCCGCCGTGAGTTCGACCTGCTCGCCTTCCTCGCCGGGCGGCCCGGTGTGGTCGTGGCACGCAGGGAGCTGCTGGCCGAGGTGTGGCAGCAGTCCTACGGCGACGACCAGACCATCGACGTCCATCTGTCCTGGCTGCGGCGCAAACTGGGCGAGACGGCCGCCCGGCCCCGCTATCTGCACACCCTGCGGGGCGTGGGCGTGAAGCTGGAGCCGCCCGGAGCGGAGCCGCCGCGATGAGATGGGCACTGGTCAAGGTCTGTCTGGCGGTCACCACCATGGTCGTGGTCGCCTTCGCCGTCCCGCTCGGTCTGGTCATCAAGGAGATGGCCCGCGACCGCGCCTTCTCCAACGCCGAGCGCCAGGCCGCGGCGGTCGCCCCCGCGCTGTCCATCACCACCGAGCGCGAGCAGTTGGAGCGGGTCGTGGCCTCGGCCGGCTCGGACGCGCGGATGGCCGTGCACATACCGGCGGTCGACGGCGCGGCGGCCGTCGACATCGGCCGCGGCCGGGCCGCCGGCGAGGACATCGCGACCGTGCGGAGGATGGGCCGCGCCTCCACCACCGAGGTGGACGGCGGGTCCACGCTGCTCCAGCCGGTCGCGCTGAGTTCCGGCGCCATCGCCGTCGTCGAGGTCCACGTCCCGGAGTCCGAGGTCAGCAACGGTGTCGGCACGGCCTGGGCGGTGCTCGCCGGTGTGGGCGCGGCGCTCGTCGTCGGCTCGGTCGCCGTCGCCGACCGGCTGGGCGTGCGGATGGTGCGGCCCGCGCAGCGGCTCGTCGAGGGCGCGCGCGAACTGGGGGAGGGCAAGCTGGGCGCCCGGGTGCCCGAGGAGGGTCCGACCGAACTGCGGCTCGCGGCGGTCGCGTTCAACTCCATGGCCGACCAGGTCGTACAACTCCTCGCGAACGAGCGGGAGCTGGCGGCCGACCTGTCGCACCGGCTGCGTACGCCGCTGACCGTGCTGCGGCTCAACGCGGCCTCGCTCGGCGGCGGGCCGGCCGCCGAGCAGACCAGGGCGGCCGTCGCCCAGCTGGAGCGCGAGGTCGACACCATCATCCGTACCGCCCGTGAGGCCAAGCCGCAGACGGCGGCCGCCGGTCCGGGCGCCGGGTGCGACGCGGCCGAAGTGGTCCGTGAGCGGATGGGGTTCTGGTCGGCGCTCGCCGAGGACGAGGGCCGCAAGTGGCGGGTGGCCGGGGTGGAGCGGCCGGTGCGCACACCCGTGGCCCGCGCCGACCTCGCCGCCGCGCTGGACGCCCTGCTCGGCAACGTCTTCCGGCACACCCCCGAGGGCACGGCGTTCGCGGTCGACGTGCACAACGCCGACGACGCGGTGATCGTGCTCGTCTCCGACGCGGGCCCCGGCATATCCGACCCCGAGGCGGCCATGGCGCGCGGCCGGGGCTCCGGCACCGACGGCTCCACGGGGCTCGGCCTGGACATCGTGCGCCGGCTCGCGGAGTCGACCGGCGGCGACGTGCGGATCGGCTCCTCCGTGCTCGGCGGCACGGAGGTGCGCATCTGGATCCAGGTCGACGACCGCAGGCCGGTGCGCAGGGGCCACCGGGGGACCGTGCGCCGCCGCCGAACGGGCAGATCGGTCCCGGTCTTGAACCGCGCCCGATCCCTTCCCTGAGCGCACCCTGAGATTCTCGGCACCCGCCCGGAACGGCCGGTTCGCCGGACTCCGGGTCGCCGGCGTGCTGCCACGCCCCGGAACGGCCACTCGCCCCCTTGGAGGGGTGCTCATGCCAGAGCGCCGGAGAGGGGTTGGCAACTGCTCGTCGGGGAGCGTGTATAAGGCTGGTTTAGCTCGATCGTGTGATGGCCGGCTTCCGGGCTTGTGGTGTGCTGGGTCGGTCGGGGTGGCGTGGCGGTGCGATCTGGGACGCCGGGTGCGGTGCCTGGGGGTGCCTCCTCTGGGGGAGTGCGGGGCCCCTGCTCCACCAGCGGGATGGTTCAGGGCCTCCCCGTCGCCTCTGGCCGTGCCCACAGGCCGGGTCGTGAGGCGTGGACATCAGCAGCCTCCGGCTGCGGGCCGCCCGTCCGGCCCGGACCACGGACACGATCCGTGTCGCCGCCCGGGATGCGGCGGCGGGTCGGGTGTCCATCGAGACGAACACCCTGGCCGAATCGGGGTGTTCCGCCCGCTGGGACGCCCTGCTGATGCGGGTGCCGCTCGGCACGGTTGCGGTCCGGCTCGCTCCGGCAGCCGTGCGGCCGCTGCTCTGCGGCCGGGTCTTCCGCGGTAGGGCTGCGGCAGACGCTGTGAGATGCGGAGAACGCGTACCGGAACTCCTCGCCTCCCCCGAGGGCGGGTGCGGGGGTGCGAAGCCGGGCGCGCCGAGGTTCAAGTCGCCTGCCGAAGATCGGCGAAGTGCGGGTCGGACGGTCAACGCCCGGGAGGTGGCGCTGTACCGTTCGTGGCCGGTGTCGACGAGCCCGAGCGGGACACCGAAGGGGCCCGCTGAGTCACCGGGATGTCAGGGGGCCTCTCTTCCGGACACGTGGCGGACCGGACCCGGACGGTACTGCGACGCCTGATGGAGTTCGAGGCAGGCCGGAGACGCGCGAGGTGCCGGCCGGCCATGGACATGTGCTGTTCGGTCCAGGGCCGGCGGCGCTGGTGAAGGTGGACGGCCTCTCTCGCCGCTCGGCAGGCAGTAATGGGATTCGGCCAATAGGCATGTGCGCGCGACCGGTTCTCATTGGTTGATTGACATGCGTCAAGCCGGTTTGGCACCGTTCTGGGAGCGCTCCCACCGTACTGTCCGGCCATCATCCCGTTTCCCCGCGAAGTACTCCGTCCTTCGTCCGTCGAACCGGAAAGTGACAGCACCATGCCCAACAGCACCCCTGCCCGGCCAAGCGATTCTCTCGGCACCGCATTCGTGGAGCGCAATCTCGACCTGGTGGGCAAGCTCTACCAGCGTTCCGTGTACCCCTCCGTCCTCGACGTCGCCCACGGCAAGCGCCTGTCCGCGCCACTCGTGGTCGACCTGGACCCCACGACCGTGTGCGACCTCGCCTGCCCGGAGTGCATCAGCTCCCAGGTGCTGCACCACGGCCGGATAGGCCAGGACCGCATCGTCCGCCTGGCGCACGAACTGGCCGAGTCCGACGTGCGCGCGGTGATTCTCATCGGCGGTGGAGAACCGTTGCTGCACCGTTCCGTCGGAGAGATCATCGAGGTGTTGCACGGGGCCGGCATCAAGCTGGGCCTGGTCACCAACGGCACCCAGATCCACCGTCACATCGACCAGCTCGCCGGGATGCTGTCCTGGGTGCGGGTCTCGCTCGACGCGGCCGATGCCGACACCTACCAGACCTTCCGTCCCAGCCGGAGCAAGCGCAGCGCCTTCCCGCAGGTCATCGAGAACATGCGGCTGCTCGCCTCGCGCAAGAAGGGCCGGCTCGGCTACTCGTTCCTGCTGATGCAGCGCTTCGACGAGGCCGGAAACGTCACCGCCTCCAACTACGACGAGGTGCACCAGGCCGGTGTGCTGGCCCGGGACATCGGCTGCGACTACTTCGAGGTCAAGGCGATGCTGGACCAGGACCACTACACGGTCAACCAGCGAGCCGAGGACATCGAGGCCGTCGAGGACCAGATCGCCCGGCTGCGCGAGCTGGAGGACGACTCCTTCCACGTCCTGCACTCCTCGAACTGGCAGGCCGTGCGCCGCAACGCCGACTCCGTGCAGCCGAAGGACTACCACAGCTGCGCGGTCGCCGAACTGCGGACCACCATCACCCCCACCGGCGTCTTCGTCTGCCCGTACCACAGGGGCAACCCCAAGGGCCGGATCGGCGACATCCAGCAGTCGGGCTTCTCCGAGATGTGGTCGTCGGCCGACACCACGGTGATCGACCCCAGCGAGGACTGCCGCTTCGTATGCGCCCGGCACGCCACCAACCAGGAGATCCTCCTGCTTCCCCGGCGCCCCGAACCGACGGATCTGGCAGAGGACTTCGACCCCTTCATCTGACGCCCGGGCAGGGCGTCCCGCCGGCAGGCCGGCCTCTTCCTCCGGCACCCGGCCCCGCCGGCGGCGTTCACCCGCACATCCGTCCTCTGTCCGACCAAGGCCAGGAGCCCGTACATGCGCTTAGCTGTGATCGGAGCCGGTCCCGCGGGGCTCACCTGCGTCAAGCAGGCCCTCGCGGACGGCCACGACGTCGTCTGCTTCGAGAAGCACCAGGATCTCGGAGGCATCTGGAACCCTGCCTCGGGCGGTGCGTACGCCGGACTCCGGATGCAGAGCTCACGCATGAGCATGCCGTTCTCCGACCACGCGCCCGCCTTCACGGCCGACTTTCCCACGCAGACCGAGGTTCAGGAGTACCTCACCTCGTACGCCGGGGATTTCGGACTGCTCGCATCGGTGCGCTTCGGACAGGAGGTCGTCGGTGTCGCGAAGGACGGCGCGCACTGGCGGGTGACGGCCCGTGACACGCGCGACGGGACGACGGGTTCCGAGCACGTCGACGCCGTCATCGTCGCCAACGGCGAACTGTGGCGGTCCCGACTGCCGGTGGACGGCCTCCCGTCGCCCGACGGCGGCGTCCGGGTGCTCACCTCCCCCGAGTACCGTGGCCCGGACGGGTTCGGCGGCAAGAGCGTACTGGTCGTCGGCGGCGGGGTGAGCGGCGCCGACATCGCCGCCGACCTCGCGCCGCACGCCGCTCGGGTGGACTGGTCCGTACGCCGCAAGGTGCTGTTCCTGCCCCGCAGCATCGGCGACGCGTACAACGACGCGCTGTTCTCGTACGCCGGCCGGGTCGCCGTCGAGGACGTGCCGTACGCCGAGTACCTCGACTGGCTGACCGAGTGGCTGCCGGAGTACATGGGGATGTACCGGGCCACCGGGCTGCTGCCCGAGGACGGCTTCCACGGTGCGGTGCACGTCAACGAGAAGATCGTCCCGGCGGTCCACGGCGGCGGGGTGCGCCCCGTGGCGGCCTTCTCCCGGTTCGTCCAGGACGGCGGGGTCGTCCTCGCGGACGGCACGACCGACCGGTACGACGTCGTGGTGCTGTGCCTCGGCTACGAGCCTCCCGACTACGGGTTCATCGACGGCCTGCGCCGCGAGGACCTGTACGAGCACCACTTCTGGCGGCACGACCCGACCCTGGCCGTGGTCAACACCCCCGTGGACACCGAGGCGTTCGGCACCGCCTGCCCGTACTTCGAGGCGGTCTCGGGCTGGGTGCTGAGCGTACTCGGCGGCAAGACCACGCTGCCCGGCCCCGACGAGCGCGCCGAGTGGTGCGCCCGCCACATGTCCGCGCTGCACGACCGGCGTTACCTCGACTGCTGGCTGGAGACGATCCGCCTCGGCCTGCTCAGCGGCGCGCTGCCCGACCCGGCGACGCACTTCCGCGACTACTGGACCCTCGTCTCCAGCCAGGTCGACCCCGCCAACCTGCGTCCGGGACACGCCCGTCCGATACCCGCCGTCCACGACGGGCACCTCGACCTGGCGGGCCTGCGGCACCGCGTCCTGGCCTCGCTGCCGGTCGCCGCCCGGGAGAGCCTGCTGGCCCGTGACGAGATCGACGAGGCCGACCTGGCGGCCGCCGAGCGCGTACCCGCCGACCGGGTCCTGGCGGCATGGCTGCCGTACCGGCAGCGTGAGACCGCGCCGGCGCCGGGCGGGGCCGCGTGAACGCCCGGGCGACGTCCGGGAGGAAGACCGGCGGCCGGTGGCGCCTGCTCAGCGACCCCGCGGTGCTCAACCTGATGGCCGCCACCGCGGCGGTCGGGGTGGCCGGCGCGTTCGTGGTGCCCACCACCAGTCTGTTCCTGAAGGAGGCCGTCACCGCCACTCCCCTGATGGTCGGCCTGTTCTTCGCCGCCCGGTCGATCGCGGAGATCGGTACGGACATGGTGGTCGGCGCGGTCTCCGACTGGCTGCGCAGCCGCCGTACCATCCTGGTCCTGACCGCGCTCTTCAACGCGGCCGGAGCGCTGTGCTACACGTTCCTGCGCGACTACTACCTGCTGCTCCTGTCGGGCATGGTCTGCTTCGGGCTCGGCGGCGCATGCTTCGGGCAGCTCTTCGCCTACACCCGGGAACTCGCCGACGCGCGCGGCGTGGACGCCCCGTTCTTCAACGGCTTCCTGCGTTCGGTCACCTCACTGGCGTGGGTGGTGGGCCCCCCGCTCGCCTTCTGGGTGATCGCCAGTTGGTCCTTCACCGCCCTGTACGCGGCGACCGCCGTCCTGTCGCTGCTGGCGGCGGCGCTGTGCGGGTGGGGGCTGCCCGCCCCCCGAGGGCCCGATCCCGGTGGTCCCGCAGGCACCGGGCCCGACTCCGCGGGGTCCACCGCCGGCGAGCCCGCCATCGGGTCCGGCTGTGCCGACCCCGCCCCCCCGAAGTCCGCCACCGAGCCGCCCCCCGGGCTGCTCGGCATGTTCAGCGGGCTCGGCCCGCATACGGCGCTGGTGCTGGGTGCGGTGGTGCTGCTGCTCGGCGCGAACTCGATGTACCAGATCAACCTGCCCCTCTACGTCACCGAAGACCTGGACATGAGCCCGCAGTTCGCCGGACTGCTGCTCGGGGTGAGCGCCGCCCTGGAGATCCCGCTGATGGTGCTCGCCGGTGTCTGGGCGGACCGCGTCGGCAAGCAGCGGCTGATGCTCGCGGCCACCGTCTGCGCCACCTTGTTCTTCGCCCTCCTCCCCCTCGCGGACGGCCGGCTGTCCCTGCTCGCGCTGCAGCCGCTCAACGCGGCCTGGGCGGCGGTGGCCCTGAACATCCCCGTGGTCATGCTCCAGGACAGCCTGCCCGGCCGGTTCGGTACCGCCTCCGCCCTGTACTCCAGCTCCTTCAAGGCCGGCATGTTCCTGGGCGGTCTGGTCGTCGGCACGGTGGCCACCTGGACGGGCTACCGCCAGGTCTTCTGGGTGTGCGCCGGGCTGACCGCCGTGGCCGGGGTGCTCGCGCTCCTCCTGCGCACCGTTCCGGAGGCCCCCTCCTCCGGGCCCGCCCAGGCCCCCACTCCCACCCTCCTGACCGAACCCCG
This sequence comes from Streptomyces triticisoli, assembly GCF_003270085.1. Classification (GTDB taxonomy): domain Bacteria; phylum Actinomycetota; class Actinomycetes; order Streptomycetales; family Streptomycetaceae; genus Streptomyces; species Streptomyces triticisoli. The sequence goes on from NZ_QFDQ01000191.1 coordinate 13,685, forward strand.
TGAAGGGAGCAACCCGTGACCACGCCGGCCTGCACCGTCGTCGTACCCACCTACAACCGGTCAGCTCTGCTCAGACACACCCTCGACTCGCTGTGCCGCCAGCGGCTCGACGGCTCCGACGTTTTCGAGGTGATCGTCGCGGACGACGGTTCCAGCGACGACACCGCGCAGGTCGTCGCCGGCTACCGCGACCGGCTCGACGTACGCCGCTTCTTCCAGGAGGACGAGGGGTACCGCGTCGCGAAGGCCCGCAACCTCGGCATCGAGCACGCCCGTGCCGACGTCTGCGTGTTCGTGGACTCCGGAGTGATCCTGCACTCGGGCGCGCTCGCCGCACACCTGGCCGCGCACCGGGAGACGTCCGTGCCCACGGCGGTCGTCGGCTACGTGCTCTGTTTCAACGAGGGCAACGAGGACGGCGAGGAGATCACCGCGGCCCTCGACCTCGCGGACCCCGAGGCGTCGTTCACCGAGTTCACCGCGCAGGGCCGCTGGCCGGACATCCGCGACGACTACTACGAGCGGTACGGCGAGGACCTCACCGCCCTGACGGCGCCCTGGCTGATGTGGTGGACGTGCGACGCGTCGGCGAGCACCGGTCTGCTGCGCGAGGTCGGAGGCTTCGACGAGGCGTACCGTTCCTGGGGCGCGGAGGACGTCGACCTCGGCTACCGGCTGCACACGGCGGGTGCCCGCTTCGTGCTGCGCCGCGACGCCGCCGCGATCCACGTGCCGCATCCCAAGAGCTACGAGGACAACATGCGGTCGGCCGCCGGCAACTACGCCTACTTCGCCGCGAAGTACGGCACCCCGGTCGCCCGTCTGGTGGTGGACCACCACTTCCACGAGATCGAGGACATCCTGCGCTCCCGCGGACTGGCCGACGGCGAGGTCACCGACCGGTTCGGCACGGAGCGGCGCCCCATCGACCTGAACGACACCGTGCGGGAGGCCAGTGAGCCGGCCGGCACCGGACCGGGAGGAGACCTGGCCATGACTCCGCCAGTGCTCGGCGTGTGGACCTGGAAGGACCGCGAGGCGCGACGCAAGGCGCCCCGGGTGCTGGTCTTCTCGCCGCACCCGGACGACGAGGTGATCGCCTGCGGCGGCACCATCGCGCGGTTCGTCGCCGAGGGCGCCCGGGTGCGGGTGGTGTTCGCCACCGACGGCTCGATGTCCCACTCGGCGGTGCTGGGCATCCACACCGAGCCGACCCCTGCCGAGCTGCGCGGGATACGCCGCGAGGAGGCGCGCTCGGCCGCCGTGGCGATGGGGCTGGACAAGGACGCGGCCCTGTTCCTCGACTACCCCGACACCGCGCTCGCCGACCACCTGCCGGCGTTCCGCGAGGACGTGCTGGAGGTTCTGCGTGAGAACCGCGGGGTCACCCATGTGTACATCCCCCACGAGGTGCGCGAGCTCAACGCCGACCACCGGCTGACCGGCGAGACGGTGGTGTCCTGCCTGGCCGAACTGGGGCTCACCCCGCAAGTCCTCCGGTACGTGGTGTGGGACGAGCGCACCGAGGAGGAGTTCGGTTTCGTCAACCGCAATCCGGCGGCCGACCGGGGCGCGGTCACCGAACGGCTCGTGTCCTTCGACATCAGCGCCTACGCGGAGCGCAAGCACGCGGCGTTCCGCGAGCACCGCACCCAGGTCGAGCTGTACGTGTCGGGCCAGACGCGGCCGGTGGTGCCGCTGCCGTTCCAGGAACGGGTGTTCGCGGCGCGGACGGAGGAATTCTGGATCAGCGAGCCGGCCGCCGGGTCCGTCGGCGGCCCGGCCACCGGGACCGGCACGGAACCGGCCACCGCATCCGCCACCGGCGTAAAGGAGTGACGACCACCGTGACGACCGTGACGGACGGCAGCCGGAGGCCCGGAGCCGGTCCCCTGCCCGCGCTGCGACCGCTGACCGAGTGGCCCCGCCTCACCTCCGCGGTCCCGCGCGACCCGGAGACGGAGCGCCGGGTGGCCGAGATCCTCGGGCAGCTCACCCTGGAGGAGAAGGTCGGCCAGATGATCCAGCCCGAGCTGGCCGAGCTCACCCGTGAGGACGTGCGCGAGTACCGGATCGGCTCCGCGCTCAACGGCGCCGGGATCTGGCCCGGCGGCAAACGGCACGCGAGCGTGGCGGACTGGGTGGACACGGTGGACCGCTTCTGGACGGCGGCGGAGGAGGCGTGGCGGGACCGGCCCTTCCGCATTCCGTTCATGTGGGCGACCGACGCGGTGCACGGGCACAACAACGTCCACGGCGCCACCGTCTTCCCGCACAACATCGGCCTCGGCGCGGCCGGTGACCCGGACCTGGTGCGGCGCATCGGCGCGGCCACCGCCCGCGAGGTCTCCGCGACCGGCATGGACTGGATCTTCGCCCCCACCGTCACCACACCGCGCGACCGCCGCTGGGGCCGCTACTACGAGGGCTACGGTGAGGACCCGACCCTGGTCCACGCGTACGGGCGTGCCATGGTCGAGGGCCTCCAGGGCGACGTGGAGGCGCTGCGGGCCGACGGGAAGGTGCTGGCCACGCTCAAGCACTGGATCGCGGACGGCGGCACCGAGAACGGCGGCGACCGGGGCACCGCCCGCTGCTCCGAGGACGTGCTCAGGAACATTCACGCCCAGGGCTTCCTGGCCGGCATCGAGGCCGGGGCGCAGAGCGTGATGGTCTCCTTCAGCAGTTGGGAGAATCCCGCCAACTACGACCACACCCCGGGCCGTTCGCTGCCGTACAACCACAAGGTGCACGGCAGCCGTTGCCTGATCACCGATGTACTCAAGGACGCCCTCGGTTTCGACGGCATCGTGATCAGCGACTGGGACGCGCACGCCGAGGTCGCCGGCTGTTCCGCCGGTGACGCCGGATACGCGGTCAACGCCGGGCTGGACGTGCTGATGATCGCCGGGCGCGAGGACTGGCAGAGCGTGTACCGCACCACCGTCCGGTACGTGCGTGACGGTGTCATCCCGATGGCGCGCATCGACGACGCCGTCACCCGGATCCTGCGCGTGAAGATGCGCGCCGGTCTGTGGGACAAGCCCCGCCCCCGGGACCGCGTGCTCACGGGCTCCGGGGCGGAGGTCGTCGGCTGCGCCGAGCACCGGTCCCTCTCGCGTGAGGCCGCCCGCAAGTCGCTGGTCCTGCTCAAGAACAGCACCGGCCTGCTGCCCCTGCCGCGCACCGCGAGGGTGCTGGTGACCGGCAGCGCGGCCGACGACCTGAGCAAGCAGTGCGGCGGCTGGACCCTGACCTGGCAGGGCGACGACGTGGACCGCGCCGACCTGCCGGACGGCACCACGCTGGCGGACGCGGTCCGCCTGGTCGTCGGCTCCGAGCGGTGCGTGGTGGACCCGGCGCTGGAGCACGCCGACCCCGCCGACTTCGACGTGGCCCTGGTCGCCTTCGGCGAGGACTCGTACGCGGAGATGCGCGGCACGCTCAAGCCCTGGCGGTCGCTCGGCTACGCCGACCTGAAGCTCTCCTACGCCCGTGACCTCGATGTGCTGCGCCGGCTGGACACCGCCGGACTCCCCGCCGTCTCGGTCTTCCTCACCGGCCGTCCGCTCTACTGCACGGAGGAGATCAACCTCTCCGACGCCTTCGTCGTCGCCTGGCTGCCGGGCCCGCACGCGCAGGGCATGACCGACGTGCTGTTCGCCGCCGAACCCGGCTCGCCCGCTTACGACTTCCAGGGCCGGCTGCCGTCCTCCTGGCCGCGGACGCGGGACTCCGCCGCCGTCAACCGGATCCCCCCGCATCTGCCGGACTACCAGGTGCCCGCCGAGGAGACGGTGCCCGAGGGCCGGCACACCCCGCTGTTCGCGGTGGGCCACGGCCTGTCGCTGCGGGACGCGGCCCCGGCCACCGGACCCCTGCCGCTCGACGAACCCCCGGCGGCCCCTCCTCCGCCCGCGGTGGACGGTCCGCTCCGCGTGCTGGACGCGGCGGGCACTCCGTACCGGCTGCGGGTGGGCGGTCACAACACCTGGTCGCGGAAGGAGGTCCCGCTCACCGGGCCGATGCGGTGCCTCATCGTGCACTCGGACCCGGTGCCCGCACCCTCCGGGGCCGACGGCGCCCCGGACGGGAACACCCCGGAGACCGGGGGCGGTACCGGGCTGCGCCTGCGCTTCCAGGGCCATCCGGCCTTCGTCTACGCGGAATCGCCCACCGGCGTGCCCGCCGACCTGCGCGGCTACCTGGACGCCGGGGCCCATGTGCGGTTCCTCGCGCGGGTGATCGAGCCGCCGTCGTCCGCGCTGTTCCTGGCGTGCCACGACGACTACCCCGCCCAGCCGGGCGTGGATCTGGCACCGCTGCTCCGTCAGGCGCCGCCGGAGCGGTGGACGGTGGTGTCCGTGCCGCTGGCCGAGCTGGACGCGGCGGGGATGGACCTGCGCCACGTCGACGTGCCGTTCATGATGTACACCGAGGGAACGGCGCTGCTGGAGGTCGCCGACATCGGCTGGCGCATTCCCTGACGTGCGCAGGCCCGGCGCTCACCCCGCGGTCGGGGTGAGCG
>NZ_QFDQ01000192.1 GCF_003270085.1 Streptomyces triticisoli
CGAGCGGCGGCCCGGCAGGACCGCCGCTCGCGGGGACCGGAGCATGACTCCTGGGACGGCCGACGAGGCCGGGGCCTGCCCGGCGGCTCATGCCGGAATCGCGGGGTCCGGCACTCCCCCAAGCTCTCCGAGCAGGGGGCACCCCCACCCCGAGCTCTTCGAGCAGGGGGCACCCATCACCCCCGCTCACCTGGGCTGACGGGCTCCGTAGCCCGGAGTCGGCCCGATCCGCCGGGCAGGCCCTAGCTCCACCGTCCCCGCTTGGCCTCCATCGCCGCCCGGCCCTCGGCGCCCTTGCGTTTCCAGTCCCGTCGGATCTCCGCGCGCAGCCGTGCGTCGGTCTTGGCGACGATCCGCTGGTTCTCGCGCATGAGCTTGCGGTAGCTGTCCAGCCGCCGCTGGGGCAGTTCGCCGGCGTCGATGGCTGCCAGCACCGCGCACCCGGGCTCGCGGTGGTGCGCGCAGTCGTGGAACCGGCACCGCTCGGCCAGCTCCTCGATCTCGGAGAACACCTGCCCGACCCCGCTCTCGGCATCCCACAGTCCGACTCCGCGCAGCCCTGGTGTGTCGATGAGTACGCCGCCGCCGGGCAGCACGAGCAGGTTGCGGGTGGTGGTGGTGTGCCGGCCCTTGCCGTCGACGTCCCGCGTGGCCCGGACGTCCATCACGTCCTCGCCGAGCAGGGCGTTGGCGAGCGTGGACTTGCCGGCCCCGGACGTCCCGAGCAGCACGGACGTCCCGCCGGAGACGACGGCGGCGAGGACGTCGAGGCCGTCCCCGGTCACCGCGCTGACCGGCAGCACCGGGACACCGGGCGCCGTCGTCTCCACGTCCTGGACGAGGTACGCCAGTCCCGTCGCGTCCGGTACGAGGTCGGCCTTGGTCAGCACGACCAGCGGCCGCGCCCCGGACTCCCAGGCCAGCGCCAGGAACCGTTCGACGCGGCCGAGGTCCAGCTCGACGGCCAGGGAGACGGCCACGATCGCGTGGTCGACGTTGGCGGCGAGGATCTGCCCCTCGGACCGCTTGGAGGAGGTGGAACGCACGAAGGCCGTGCGGCGCGGCAGCAGGGCGCGTACGTACCGGGGCTCGCCGGCCGGATCGACCGCCGCCCAGTCCCCCGTGCACACGACCTTCATCGGGTCGTGGGGGACGACGAACTCCGTGTCGGCGCGTACGGTACCGGCCGGCGTGACGACATCGCACAGCCCGCGGTCGACGCGCAGGACACGTCCGGGCACGAGCCCCTGCCCGGCACAGGGAGCGAACGCCGACTCCCATCCCTCGTCCCAGCCGTATGGGGCGAGAGGGTGCGGCGAAGCGGAAAGCGAGGCGAGATTCAAGGGGGAACCCTTCACAAGGGCGGCCCCGGCAGCGCGCACAGGCGCGTGCGCGCGTAGTTGGCAGTGAGTCAGCCGAGGGCCGCGGAGGTGGAGTGGATGAACTTCCGGATGCGGGCAGCGCCCATCACAGAGACAGCCATCGGTCACACCTCCTTCTCTTCCTCTTCGCTCGACTGGCAGCGGCGGCCGAAAACGGCCACCGCGAAAGGCAGGGCTCACCCTAGGGAAGCCACGGCTGCGGACGCCACCGGTTTTTCCGGAAGCAACTCAGTGTGACGCTTTGGCCACAATTGCCGCATCAGGCTGTGCATCGGGGAGAATGCCACGACGATGATGCCGTCCCACCCTGCCGAGCCGGGCCGTACCGGGCACCCGGGGCCCGCCGTGTCCGCCATATCTGCCGTGCCCCCCTCCCACGCCCCCTCCTATGCCCCCTTCGCGCACCTCACCGTGCCCAACACCGCCCTCTACCGTCAGGTGATGATCACGTTCCTGGCGGCCAAGGAGCGGTTCGCGGTGCATCTGCGGCCCGAGGACGTGCACGCGGCGCTGGATCCGGAGCATCGGCCCACCGACCTGGACACCGTGGTCAAGGCGCTGGACAGCCTCGTCGAGTGGGGCAATCTGCGGGCCGACCCGGACACCTCCCGGGTCACGGCGGTCGAGGACTTCTACCGCAAACGCTTCATCTACCAGCTCACGCGAGCCGGCGAGGCCGCCGAGCAGGCGCTGTCCGCGTACGACGAAGCACTCGGGCGGCGCGGCGCGCTGCAGGCCGTGGCGCTGCACGACATCGTCACCCAGCTGCGGGCTCTGCTGGCGCTCGCCGCCGAGGACGAGCCGGACGCGGCCAAGGCGCACCTGGCCCTGTCCGCGCTGACGAGCCGGTTCGAGGCGCTCGCCGAGAACGCGCGGGCGTTCATGGGGTCGCTGCAGCGCACCATCGACCTGCACGGCGTGGAGGTGGAGGTGTTCCTCGCCTACAAGGACCGGCTGATCCAGTACCTGGAGCGGTTCATCCAGGACCTGATCACCCTGGGCGGGCGCATCGCCGTACTCATCGGCGAGCTGGAGGCGCGGGGCCGGGCCGACGTGCTGCTGCGGCTGGCCGCGGCCCGGGAGGCGGCCGACGCCTCCCCGGACGAGGCCGAGACCGCCGAGGCACAGGCCCACGCGCGGTGGGCGGGACGCTGGGCCGGGCTCACCGCCTGGTTCGTCTCCGCGGACGGCCGCGAGTCGCAGGCCCGTCTGCTGCGCGGACGCGCCCTCGGAGCGATCCCCCAGCTCCTGGCGGTCGTACGGCAGTTGAACGAGCGACGGGCCGGGCGTTCGGACCGGTCCGCGGACTTCCGCACCCTGGCCCGCTGGTTCGCCGAGGCCCCCGACGACGAGGCGCGGCACCGACTGTGGCGCGCCGCCTTCGGCCTCTACCCCGCCCGTCATCTCACCGTGGACGCCGACACCCTCGCCGAGCGCGCGGCCCGTCCGGTGGCCGCGTCCACCCCGTGGGCCGGGGCCGAGCCGCTGCGGATCAGCCCGCAGCTGCGTCGCACCGGGAGCTACGAGCGGCGCGGCAAGGCCCGCAAGGTACGGGACCGGTCCGAGGAGCGGCGGCGGCTGTCCGAGATCGCCGCCCGGCAGGCGGAGGAGATCGCGGCCGCCCGCGCCCGGCTGGCGACCGACGGCACCACCCGGCTGTCGGAGTTCAAGGAGCTCGACCCGGTGGCCTTCGGCCTGTTCCTGCGGCTGCTCGGCGACGCCCTGGCCACCTGGCGGCCCGGCATGACGACGACCGTGGCCACCAGCAACGACGGCACGATGGAGATCCGGCTCACCGCCCTGACGGACGGTACGACGGCCGAGGTCCGCACACCGGGCGGGGTATTCCGCGGCCCCGACCACACGGTGGAGATCACCGACCTCACCCTGGAGAAGCGATGACCACACCCCTGGGCGAGGTCCTGGACGGCCGGCGCACAGCCGAACTCCACAAGGCCGCCCGCGCCCTGCTGAGCGAGCCTCTGCTGCTCGCCCACGGCCCGCACGCCGACGCGTTCCGTCTGGTCCGGCAGCACGCCTCCGAACTGCGTGAGTGGTTCGACCGCAACACCGGCTGGTCGCTGCGCGTGGACGCGGAGGCCGCCCGGCTGCGCAAGACGCCCGGCACCCTGGCCGACCCGACCCATCCGGCGCGCGAGGCGACCCGCTCCGGTGCGCCGCTGACGCGTCGCCGCTATGTGCTGCTGTGTCTGGCGCTGGCCGCGCTGGAGCGCGGCGAGGCGCAGATCGCCCTCGGCCGCCTGGCCGAGCAGGTGGTGCTCGACGCCGCCGATCCGCACCTGGCCGCCGCCGGTGTGGAGTTCACGCTCGAGCGGCGCGACGAGCGCCTGGACCTCGCCGCGGTGGTGCGGCTGCTGCTGCGCTACGGGGTGCTGCGGCGGGTGGCCGGGGACGAGGACGCGTACGTCAGCGGGTCGGGCGACGCACTGTACGACGTGCAGCGGCGGGTCCTGGCCGGGCTGCTCGCCACCCGCCACGGCCCGTCGATGATCGCCGCCCACGACTTCGAGGAGCGGCTGGCCGAACTCACCGCGGAGAGCGCCCTGGACAGCGACGAGCTGCGGTTCCGTGCGACCCGCCAGATGCTGACCCGCCGCCTCCTGGACGACCCGGTGCTCTACTACGACGAGCTGACCGACGAGGAGCTGGCCTACCTGACCCGGCAGCGCGCCTTCCTGACCGCCCGCGTCAGCGAACTGACCGGCCTGGTCGCGGAGGTGCGGGCCGAGGGCATCGCCATGGTCGACCCGCTGGACGACCTCACCGACGTACGCATGCCCGAGCAGGGCACCCACGGGCACGTCACTCTGCTGCTCGCCGAGCGCCTCGCCGCCGCGGGCGGGGAGGCGAGCCGTGACGAGCTGGAACGCCATGTGCGGGAACTGACCGCCGTGCACGGCGGGTTCTGGTCCAAGAGCGCCAAGCAGCCCGGTGCCGAAGGGGAGTTGGTGGAGCAGGCGCTGGCCAGGCTGACCGCGCTCGGACTGGTGACCCGCACCGCCGAAGGCGTGGTCCCGCTGCCCGCGCTGGCGCGGTACGCGGTCGGCGAGACCGTCGTCCTGGAGCCGGGAGTCCGCGGGCCGGGAGCCCGTGGCCCGCGCAAGACCCGTACCGCCGAGCGAAAGGCACCGCAGCCGTGACCGCCCTGCCCGTCCCCGCACCCGGCCGGTGGCGGCCGCTGCGCATCGGCCTGGTCGACCTCTTCCACTACGACACGGAGGAGTTCTGGTTCCGCGACGGCCGCCTGCTGCTGCGCGGCAACAACGGCACCGGCAAGTCCAAGGTCCTCGCCCTCACCCTGCCCTTCCTCCTGGACGGCGACCTGTCCGCCCGCCGGGTGGAACCCGACGCCGACCCGGGCAAGCGGATGGAGTGGAACCTGCTGCTCGGCGGGGAGCACCCGCACCCCGAGCGGCTCGGCTACACCTGGATCGAGTTCGGCCGTATCGACGAGGACACCGGGCAGGCCCGTTTCCGCACGCTCGCCTGCGGGTTGAAGGCGGTCGCGGGCCGCGGCATCGCCCGCCACTGGTACGCGGTCACCGACCAGCGGATCGGCACGGAGCTGAGCCTGCTCGACGCGACCGGCACCGCGCTGTCGCGGGACCGGCTCGCGGAGGCCGTCGCCGGACGCGGCATGGTGTACGACACGGCCACGGCCTACCGCAGGGCGGTCGACGAGACCCTGTTCGGCCTCGGCGAGCGGCGCTACGCCGCCCTGGTCGACCTGCTCGTCCAGCTGCGCCAGCCGCAGTTGTCGAAGCGGCCCAACGAGACGGCGCTGTCCCGGGCGCTGACCGAGGCGCTGCCGCCGATGGACCAGGCGGTGATCGCCGACGTGGCCGAGGCGTTCCGGTCCCTGGACGAGGAGAAGGAGGAGCTGCGGGCGGCGGCGGAGGCGGAGCGGGCCGCCTCCGCGTTCCTGGACCACTACCGCCGCTACGCCCGCGTGGCCACCCGGCGCCGGGCCCGGCTGCCGCGCAGCGAGCACGCCCGCTACGAGCAGCTGCACCGCGACCTGGCCCAGGCCCGCACCGAGCGGGAGGAGGCCGAGGCGGACCGGGCGACGGCCGCCGAGCGGATCGCCGGGCTGGAGGAGTCGGACACACGGCTGAAGGCGCAGGAGGCGGCGCTGCGCGAGGGTCCCGGGATGCGCAGTGCCCGGGAGCTGGAGCAGGCCGCCGCCGACGCGCGCCGTAGCGCCGAGGAGCTGGCACGCGCCGAGGCGGACCGGCGGCAGGCGGCCCAGGCGCACACCCGGGCGCTGGGCCGCCTGGAGACGGCCGGACGACGCCTGTCGGCGGCCGAGGAGCAGGTCGCGGACCTGCTCGACCGCGAACGGGAGGCGGCCGCCGCCGCCCGGCTCGGCGACGAACTGCGCACCGACGGCGCGCCGAGCCCGCAATCATCTCCGTGCGCGGAGTCAACAAAGTCTTCAACGGCGGTTCCGACCGCGCGGTCACCGCTCTGCAGGA
>NZ_QFDQ01000193.1 GCF_003270085.1 Streptomyces triticisoli
CGACGCGGCCAGGCCGGGCGCAGGCGGCGCTCGCGGCCGGCCAGGGCCGCGCGGACCGCGGGTTCACCGCGGGTCGCGGCGAGCAGGAGACCCACCGCGTACAGGGCGGAGACCAGCGCGCTGCCGCCGTAGGAGAACAGCGGCAGGGGTACGCCCGCGATCGGCACCAGCCCGAGAACCCCGCCGATGTTGATGCCGGCCTGGACCGCGAACCAGGTGACGACGGAGCCCGCCGCCAGACGGACGAACGGGTCGGTGCTGCGGTCGGCGATCCGCAGGCCGCCCGCGCACAGCGCCGCGAACAGGGCCAGCACGGACAGGGTGCCGGCCAGCCCGAGCTCCTCCCCGACGACGGCGAAGATGAAGTCGGTGTGCGGCTCGGGCAGTTGACCCCACTTCTCGATGCTCGCACCGATTCCGTTGCCGAACGGGCCGCCCGTCGACAGCGCGTACAGACCGTGCACCACCTGCCAGCACTGGTCGTCCGGGCCGGGGTCGCTCGCGCCGAGGCAGGCGAACCGGGACATGCGGTGCGCGCTGGTGGTGATCAGCGCGGCGGCGAGCAGCCCCGCGCCCGCCAGGGCGGCCCCGAACAGCCGCAGCGGCGCACCGGCCAGCCACAGCAGACCGAACAGCACCGCCCACAGGACGACCGCGGTTCCCATGTCGCCGCCGAGCATCAGCAGTCCCGACAGCAGCAGCGCGCCGGGCACCAGTGGTACGAGCAGATGCTTCCACTGGTCCAGCAGCCCGTGCCGCTGCTTGCGGGCCAGCAGGTCCGCGCCCCACACGAGGAACGCGACCTTGGCGAACTCACCGGGCTGCACCACGTACGGGCCGCCCAGGGAAAGCCAGTTGGTCTGGCCGTTGACGGTCCGTCCCAGCCCCAGCCCCGGCACCTGCACCAGCGCCAGCAGCAGTATGGATCCGCCCAGCAGCGGATAGGCCAGCCACCGGTGCCTCTCCACCGGCATCCGGGCGGCCGACAGCGCCAGGGCGGTGCCGATCGCCGCGGCCACGACCTGCTGCCGTAGATAGAACGTCGACGGCAGACCCTGGCGCAGGGCCTGGATCTGCGAGGAGGAGAACACCATCACCAGCCCCAGGACGGCGAGCAGCACCGCACTGCCCGCCACCAGGTAGTAGGCGGTCAGCGGCCGGTCCCAGGCCCGCCGCAGCCGCACCACGGCAGGGTGCGGGCGGCTTCTCGCGGGCGCGACCGCCCGCCCGGTACGTCCGGTGCGTGGCCGGACCGCTGTTGCCTCGGCCCGTTCCACCCGTCGGTGTCCACGTGTCGGTGCGGCACCCCGGGCACCCGGCACTCGCTTCCCCGTACGAGTGCTCCGTGAATCGCGCACGTGCGCAACCGCGGACGGGCGCCCCCGTTTGTCCGGCGCACGGCGCTTCGGCGCCGGTGGGATTCCCATGCCGTCAGCAGTGCGGGCCGCGCCGGTGCCCGAAGAGGGCGAGGCGGCGTTCCAGATCTTCCCGGCCGTCCCGCGCGGTGCGCACGGCGAGGACGGTGTCGGCAACGTGTCTCACGTCGGCCATCCTCCCCGGTGACGTCCTCAACTCGCCCACTGCGCAAGCCTGGTAGGGACCATGATCACATGCCGCAACCTCTCCCGAGGACAGGAAGGACGCTCCGGCCCTCATGGAACAGCCCTGGTGTCGATACGGTGGCGTACCGATGCGTTCCCGTACCAGTACGCTTGCGTATCGATGGGGTTGCGCCGCAGGAGAGCGGGCACCAAGCCCCCTGGACACGAGTGAGGAGCAGGGAGCGATGGCGTCGCAGGCCGTGGACCGACCGGAGGCGGTGGTCGCCCCGCGTCGCTCCAGGCTCACTCCCGAGCGTGAACAGGAGTTCTTCGACGCCGTGCTCGAGCAGGTCCGCGAGTGCGGCTACGACGCCGTCACCATGGAGGGCGTCGCCGCCACCACCCGGTGCAGCAAGTCCACGCTCTACCGGCAGTGGCGGAGCAAGCCGCGGTTCGTGGCGGCCGCCCTCCGCTCCAGCAGCCGCTCGCGCTTCGCCGGCATCGACACCGGCTCGCTCGCCGAGGACCTGCGGCAGGTCGCGCGGACCGCGGGGGAGTGGTCGGGCCAGGACGCCCGCCTCCTCCAGGTGCTCGGGCACGCGATCACGACGGACTCCGAGCTGAAGCGGGCGCTGCGCGAGACGCTCGTGGAGCCGGAGGTCGCCGCGCTGCGGGAGATCCTGTGGCGCGGGGTGGAGCGCGGCGAGGTCGATGCCGGCAACCCGGCGCTGGAGTTTCGTGCCCGCGCAGCTGTTCGGCGTCCTGCGCGTCCGGCCCGTGCTGGAGGGGGAGTACGCCGACCCGGACTATCTGGTCCGGTTCGTGGAGGCCGCGGTGCTGCCCGCGCTCGGCCTCGGTTCACGGCTCAGGTCGCCGTCCACGGGATGACCGGACGGTGATCTGCTCGCGCCGCACCGTGGGGACGGGGGCGGCGCGCACCCCGGCCGGGTGGGGTACCCCTGGAGCGGAGGGGCGCCCCACCCGGCCGACGTGGGTCCGGGGCGATTCGAAGGTCCGGGGTGGATCAGACGTTCTGGCCGCTGCCGCCGCCCGAACTCGCCTTGATGCCCCGGGTGATCTCGTCGATCACGGACTGCTTCTGGCCCACGTCCACGCCGAAGCGTACGACGACCAGCTGCCGCGCGTTCGCCGGCGAGGGGAAGGCCAGCGACTCCACATAGCCGTCGGCGCCCTCGCGGGTGATGGCCTTCCAGCGGACCAGGTAGCCCTTCTGCCCGGCCACCGTCACCGCCTCGGAAGCCAGCACCCGGTGCGAGGTGATCCCGCCGTAGGCCGTGCCGCCGTAGGACTCCTCGGCGTTCGCCGCGATGTCGGCCTTGGCGACCTCCTCCGCCGTACGGCCCCGGGTGCCCAGCGCGATCGCGGGCGCCGAGTAGGCGCCGCCCTTGGTGCAGCTCTTGTCGGTGTCGCCGGGGCACTTGTAGGCGTCGCTGGAGGTGACCTGGGCGCCCACCGCGAACTGCTGGCCGTACCAGCCGTCGGGTATGGGCAGGCTGATGCCGCTGAGCGCGTCGGTCACCGAACCGCTCCTGATCTTCGGCGGCTCCGACCGGCCGTCACCGGACCCGCCGGAGCCCCCGGACCCACCCGACCCGCCCGGACCGCCGCCCCGGTCGCCCGGCCCCTGCTGCGACTCGGCCCGGCTGCCGCTGCCGCCGCCGTCCTTGCTCAGCGCGTACACACCGACGCCGATGCTCGCCAGCACCGCCACGGCCAGGGTGATGGCGACGCCGGTGCGCAGACCGCGGCGCGAGGAGACCGGCGGCTGAACCTGAAAGCCGGGATATCCCGGGTGGCCTGAATGTTCCGGATGCGCCGGATGTGTCGGGTGCGGCCCTGCCGCCGACGGCTGCGCAGGGGGACCCCATGCGGCCGCCGGCCCTGCCGGGCGGATCCGGTCCGTCCACGCCTCACCGTCCCACCAGCGCTCGGTGGCGGGGCCGTCACTTGTCTGCCCCGGGTCGGGGTACCACCCGGGAGGAGTCGCCTGCGTCATGCCCCCACCGTATGAGGCGCGGGTGAAAGCCCGATGAGGGGACCCGGATCCGGGACCGGAACCGGTCTCGGAGCTGGTCCCGGATCCGGTCCCGGACCCGGTCCGTTCCCGCCTCGCCGCCCGCCCCCGCCGTACGCCTGTTGACTTCCCGCCTCCGCCCGCACTGGTCACGGGCCCGCCCCGTCGCCCTTCCGTACCGCAGGTCACCCATCATGGCAACAGGCACGAAGACCCTCTCCGTCGCGGCCGCTCGGCGGCTACGCTCGAAGTGTGCACGCCACCGGGCGACTTGGGAGGTAGCGGGATGACGGAGGTACGGCCGGGCTCGGCCGCCTCGGCTCCCCTGTGGGAGCGCGACGAGGAAATCACCACCGTCCAGCGCGCGGTCGATGTCCTGTGCGCCGACCGTTCGTCCTCGGGAGGGCTGCTGGTCTTCCAGGGAGAGGCCGGACTGGGCAAGACCGCCCTGCTGGCCGAGGTGCGGCGCATCGCCGAGCAGCACGGCTGCACCGTGTGGTCGGCGCGCGGCGGCGAGACCCTCCGGTCCGTCCCCTTCAACGTGGTGCGGCAGTTGTTGCAGCCGGTGCTCGTGTCGATGATGCCCGAGGAGGCCCGCGAGTACCTCGGCGACTGGTACGACATCGCCGGCCCCGCCCTCGGCATCGCGGAGCCCGGGGGCCGGCAGGCCGACCCGCAGGGCGTGTGCGACGGCCTGGTCGCCGCGGTGCGCCGGCTGACCAAGCGCGAGTGGCCGCTGGTGCTGCTGATCGACGACGCCCACTGGGCCGACGAGGAGACCCTGCGCTGGCTCGCCGCGTTCGCCGAACGCCTCGACGACCTGTCCGTGCTGGTCGTCGTCACCCGCCGGCCCTCGGCGACGGACGGGGACGGCACCCGGAGCCTGGACGCGGCCGTCGCCGCCGCGGGCGTCAGCGATCTGAGCGCCCTCACCCCGGAGGCCACCGCCGGACTCACCCGCACCAACCTCGGCCCGCACGCCGACGCCCCGTTCTGCCGCGAGGTGTGGGCCGTCACCGGCGGCAACCCCTACGAGACCGTCGAACTCCTCGCCAAGGTGCGCGACAGCGAGCTCGAACCGGTCGAGGCCCGGGCCGGTGAACTGCGTGCCCTGAACCGCTCCGCCCGCGGCGGCGGCCTCGTCGCCCGCCTCGAGGAACTCGGCATCGACGCCACCCGGTTCGCCTGGGCCGCCGCCATCCTGGGCACCGACATCACCGTGGACCTGGTCGCCCGGCTCGCCACCATGGGCCGCGACGACGCCGCACGCTGCGCCCGACTGCTGCGCGACGCCCGCATCCTCACCGAACCCGACCCGGCGACCGCGCGAGGCAGGGACGGCGAGCTGGAGTTCGTGCACCCGCTGATCGCCACCGCCGTCTACAACTCCATACCGGACGCCTTGCGCACCGCCATGCACGGTATCGCCGCCCAGGTCGTCACCGACTCCGGACTCGGCGCCGCCGCGGCCTCCCGGCACCTCCTCCAGGTCCACCCGGACGACGACGAGGAACTCGTCGAGCAGTTGCGTCAGGCGGCCCGCGAACACCTCGCCGTCGGCGCCTCCGACGCGGCCCGCCGCTGCCTGGAGCGGGCCCTGCTGGAACCGCCGGCCCCCGAGGTGCACGCGCGTGTGCTCCACGAGCTGGGCTGCGCGACCCTCCTGACCGCGCCCGCCACCACCATCGAGCACCTCCAGCGGGCGCTGAGCATGCCCGGCCTGGACAGCGGCACCCGCGTGGACGCCGTATGGCGGCTGTCCGAGGCCCTGCTCCACAACAACCAGCTGGAGGAGGCCGTCCGCACGGTGGAGGCGGAGGCCGCCCGCCACGAACCGGGGCCCACCCGGCTGCGGCTGCAGGCCGTGCAGTACATGTGGGAGGGCCTGCACGCCGGCGAGGCGATCTCGCCGGACCGCTCCGAGCGGCTCGCCGGACTCGCCGCGGGCTGCACCGGGCGCGACAACGCCGAGCGTGCCCTGCTGATCCTGCGCGGCTTCGACGCCATGACCCGTGGCGAGAGCGCCGAGGAGGTCGTCGAACTGTGCGACCGCGCCCTCGTCAACGGCCGCCTCGCGCCCGGACTCGGCTGGACCGACACCGAATGGGGCATCGAGCTGCTGCTGATGCTCACCGCCGCCTACGCCTACAGCGACCGCCTCGACCGGGCCGAGGCCCTCTGCACCGAAGCGGCGCGCGCCTACGAGAGCGCGGGCTGGAGCGGCGGCCACCTCGCCCTCGCGCACGCCTACGTCGGCCTCTGCCACCGCAGGCGCGGCCGGCTGGGAGAGGCCGAGACGGCGCTGCGCGAGTCGGTGCGGCTCGCCGAACGGGTCGGCCGCGGACTGCCCCTGCACTGGACCGCGACCTGCAACCTGGTCGACACCCTGCTCGCCCGCGGCCACGTCGAGGAGGCCTGGGAGGCCGCCGAGCGGTACGAGTTCGCCCCGCCCTACCCGTCCACCATCATCATCCCCGACCCGCGCAGCGTGCGCGGCAGGCTGCTGCTCGCCCTCGGCCGCACCAAGGAGGGCGTCAACGAGCTGGAGGCGGCCGAGAAGGCGGCGGCCGCCCGCGGCCACCACAACCCGGTCACGGTGCCCTGGGCGGCCGACCTGGCCCGCGCGCTCGCCACCGAGGATCCCGCCCGGGCCGGGCGGCTCGCCGCCGACGTCCGCCGCCAGGCCGAGCGGTTCGGCACCGACACCGCCATAGGGGAGGCCCTGCGCTGCGCCGCCGCCCTGGAGACCGGCCGGCGCGCGGTCCACCTGGCCGCCCAGGCCGTCACCTACCTGGAGGCCTCCCCCTGCCAGTACGAACACGCCGCCGCCCGCGTCGAGTTCGGCATCGCCGCCCGCTCGGCCGCCGAACTCCAGCGGGGCCTGGCACTGGCCGACTCCTGCGGCGCGGACGGCCTGGCGGCCCGGGCCCGGCACGTTCTGGACTCGGAGCACGGTCTGCGGTAGTCGGCATACTGAGCAGCTGGTCACCGCTCGCCGCGCCGCCCGCACCGCGTGCCTCGGGGCACCGGCCGCGGATCGGCTCCGAACCGGCGAAGCCGGGGCGGCTGCGGCCGGGCCGGCCTCGGAGATGCGGGCGGGCGCGCCGGCGGCGAGCCGCAGTACGTGCCCGTCGGCTCTGCCCCTGTGCCGGGAGCCGACCCGGTGCTGCCCGCACCGGCTGCGGAGCCGTCCGCCCAGGCTGCGGAGCCGTCCGCACCGAGGCGCCGTCGTCAGCCCTCGCCGGGTTGCCGGGGTCAGCCCGCACCGGCTGCCGAGCCGCCCTCGCCGGGTTGCCGGGGTCAGCCCTCGCCGGGCTCCTCCGCCAGCACCCGCTGGGCCACCGCGAACGCCGAGTTGGCCGCCGGGACCCCGCAGTACACGGCGCTCTGCAGCAGCACCGCGCCGATCTCCTCGGGGGTGAGCCCGTTGCGGCGGGCCGCCCGTACGTGCATGGCCAGTTCGTCGTAGTGGCCGTGCGCGGTCAGCGCCGTCAGGGTGACCATGCTGCGCTCGCGGCGGGTCAGCGTCGGATCGGTCCAGATCTCGCCCCAGGCGTAGCGCGAGATGAAGTCCTGGAAGCGGGCCGTGAACGGGGTCTGCCGGGCCTGCGCCCGGTCCACGTGCGCGTCGCCGAGCACCTCGCGCCGCACCTCCATGCCCCGCCGGGGAGCACCGTCGAAGTGGGTGCGCAGCGCCGCCAGGACGGCCTCCGGGCACTGCGCGGGCGCCAGGTGCGAGGCACCCGGGATCTCGACCAGCGCCGAGCCCGGCACCGCGTCCGCGATCTGCCGCAGATGAGCGGGCGGGGTGGCCGGGTCCTCGCGGCCCGCGATCAGCAGCGTGGGCGCGGTGATCTCCGGCAGCCGGTCGGTCAGGTCGAAGGCGGCCAGCGCGTCGCAGCAGGCGGCGTACGACTGAGGGTCCGCCTCCCGGTGGTCGCGGACCAGCTCCGGCACGGTGAAGTCACCGGCGAACCACCGCGCGTCGGCGCCCTCGGCCAGCCAGTCCAGCCCGTCCCGGCGGACCCGCTCGGCCCGTTCCTGCCACGCCTGGGCGCCGTTGAAGTGCGCCGAGGAGCAGAGCACGGCGAGCGAGTCGACACGCTCGGGGTGGTGCACGGCCAGGTGCAGACCCACCGCCCCGCCCAGCGACACCCCCGCGTACGCGAACCGCTCGATACCGAGCGAGTCGGCGAGCGCCAGCACCAGACCGGCGAGGTCACCGACGGTCGCACCCGGACCGATCAGCCCGGCCGGCGAACCGCCGTGCCCGGGCAGGTCCCAGCGGACCACCCGGTGGGAGATCGACAGCTCGGGGGCGACCTTGTCCCACAGCGCGTACGAGGTGCCCAGCGACGGCCCGAGCAGCAGCGGGGCAGCGGAAGCGGGGCCTTCGGCAAGGTGGTTCAGAGTCAACGTCGCTCCAGAGCACGGTCGGTGAGGGGGGCTGCGGCACCCGTGTAGCGGGCGGGGTCGGTGAGCTCGTCCAGCTCGATGCCCTTGTCCTTCAAGTCGGGCTGTTCAGCCAGGAGTTCGCCGAGGCCGCGGTCTTCGGCATAGGAGCGGCGGGCGAGTTCGGTGAGCAGTTCCTTCGCGCGGGCGCGGCCGAGCACGGGTGCCAGTTCGGCCGACAGCCGCTCGGAGACGATCAGCCCGTGGGTGAGGTGGAGGTGCGCGCGCATCGCGTCCGCGTTCACCCGCAGCCCCCCGGTCAGCTCCGCGGAGTCCCGGGCGGCGCCGCCGACCAGCCGCAGCAGTTCCCGCAGCGGCTCCCACTCGGCGTGCCAGGCACCGGGCGGCCGCTCGTCCTCCGCCGCCAGTGAGGCGTACAGCGTGGCCGCGAGCTGCGGTGCGCGCCGGGCCGTGGAGGCGATCAGGGTGGACCGCACGGGGTTCGCCTTGTGCGGCATGGCCGACGAACCACCGCCACTGCCCTCCGCGAGTTCGGCGGTCTCCGTGCGGGACAGCGCCAGTACGTCCACCGCGACCTTGCCCAGCGCCCCGGCGGCGAAGGCCAGGCCTCCGGCGAGGTCGGCGACCGGTGTGCGCAATGTGTGCCAGGGCAACAGCGGCTCGCACAGGCCCAGTTCACGGGCGTACGCCGCGACCAGCGCGGTCGCGTCCTCGGCGCCGTACGCCGAGAAGGCCGCCAGGGTGCCTGCCGCGCCGCCGAGTTGGACGGGCAGTGTGTCCCGTACCCGGGTGAGCCGGTCCCGGGCGTCCAGCACCAGCGACCGCCATCCGGCCGCCTTCAGGCCGAACGTCGTCGGCACCGCGTGCTGGGTCAGCGTCCGCCCCGGCATCACGGTGTCACGGTGCTCGGCGGCCAGCCGGGCCAGCGCCTCCCCGGTGCGGGCCAGGTCGGCCAGGACCAGGTCCAGGGTGCGCACGGCGACCAGCATCGTCGCCGTGTCCATGATGTCCTGGCTGGTCGCGCCCCGGTGGACGTAGGAGCCGTACTCCTCGCCCACCGCCTCGGTGAGGTCCGCCACCAGGGGGATGACGGGGTTCCCGCCGCCGCGGGCGCGCCCGGCGAGCGCGCCCACGTCGAAGCGGGCCGGATCCGCCGCCCGGGTCACCGCCTGAGCCGCCCCCGCCGGGGCGAGGCCGAGCGCGGCCTGGGCCCGGGTGAGGGCGGCCTCCGCGTCCAGCAGCGCCGCCAGATAGGCGGAGTCGCTGGTCGTGGACGCGGCGGGGGAGCCTGCCCAGCCGGGGCCGAGCAGACCGGTATCGGCCTCGAAGGGCAGGGGACCGGCAGGGGGAGGTGTCACTGGAACTCCAGGAAGACCGTCTCGCCCTCGCCCTGAAGGCGGATGTCGAAACGGTACGCCCCACTGTCCTCCCGCACCGCGATCAGCGTGCCGCGTCGCTCCTCGTCCAGTTGGGCGAGCAGCGGGTCGTCGGCCAGCGCGGCGTCACCGGGCAGGTAGATCCGGGTGAACAGGTGTACGAGCAGCCCGCGGGCGAACACGCACACGCTGAGGTAGGGGGCGTTCCGCCCGCGTGCGCCGGGCCGCAGCGTCCGTACGTACCAGTGGCCGTCGGCGTCGGTCTGGATGCGGCCGAAGCCGGTGAACTCCACGCCGTTGCGGCCGAGGTAGCCGCCGGAGGCCGGGTCGCGCCGCATCGAGCCGTCGACGGCCGGCAGGTTGCCGTCCGGGTCCGGCCCCCACACCTCCAGCAGGGCGTCCGGCAGCGGCCGGCCCTCGCCGTCGTACACGTACCCGTGCACGGTGACCGTCTCCGGGTGCCCCAGGGGCGCGACGTCCTCGCCGCCCTTGAAGGGGAGCGCATGGCCGTAGAAGGGGCCCACCGTATGCGACGGCGTGGGCAGCACGTTCTCGGGGCTGCTCGTGTCGATCTTCGTCATGGCAGGTCAGCGCCCTTCTTCGATCCAGGTGGCGTGCGGGCCGTCCAGCACGATGTCCCAGTGGTAGCCGAGCGAGAACTCCGGCACCGACAGACTGTGGTCGTAGGTGGCGACCAGCCGCTGCCGGGCGGCGTCGTCCGTCACCGACTGCAGGATCGGGTCGTGCGCGAAGAGCGGGTCGTTCGGGAAGTACATCTGCGTCACGAGCCGCTGCGTGAACGCCGAACCGAACACCGAGAAGTGGATGTGCGCCGGACGCCAGGCGTTGAGGTGGTTGCGCCACGGGTACGGGCCCGGCTGGATCGTGGTGAAGTGGTAGAAGCCCCTGTCGTCCGTCAGCGTACGGCCCACACCGGTGAAGTTGCGGTCCAGCGGGGCGTCGTGCTGCTCGCGCTGGTGGGCGTAGCGGCCGGCGGAGTTGGCCTGCCAGATCTCGACGAGCTGGCCGCGCACCGGCCGCCCGTCGCGGTCCAGCAGCCGACCGGAAACGGTGATCCGCTCGCCGACCGGCACCCCGGAGTGCTGCCGGGTGAGGTCGTTGTCGATCTCGGTGATGTCCCGCTCGCCGAACGCGGGCGAGGACAGCTCGACCAGCTCCGGGTCCTTGCTGACGTCGATGGCGACCAGCGGCTGCCGGGGGTGGCGCAGCACCGAGGAGCGGTACGGCGCGTAGTCGCGGCGCGGGTGGTGCTCGACCGGGGCGCCGTCGGCGACGCGCTTCTCGTACGCGGCGTGTTCGGCCGCGATCTCCTGGTCGATGTCGTGCTGAGTGAGAGTCATGGGATTTCCTCACGCTTCCTTTAGCGTTCGAGGACGAGGGCGAGGCCCTGGCCCACGCCGATGCAGAGGGTGGCGACGCCGGTGCCGGTGCCCTTGCGGGCGAGCTGGTGGGCGACGGTGCCGGCGAGCCGGGCGCCGGAGGCGCCGAGCGGGTGTCCGAGGGCGATGGCGCCGCCCTGGGGGTTGAGGACCGCGGGGTCGAACTCGGGCCATTCGGCCAGGCATCCCAGGACCTGGGCGGCGAAGGCCTCGTTGAGTTCGAGGACGTCGAGTTCGGCGAAGGTCCTGCCGGCCTTGGCCAGGGCACGGTTGACCGCTTCGACGGGGGCGAGCCCGAAGTAGTGCGGGTCGGTGGCGGACACGCCGGTGGCCGAGATCCGGGCGAGGGGTTCGCGGCCGGTGGCCTTCAGCCCCTCCTCGTCCACCAGGAGCAGGGCGGCGGCGCCGTCGTTCAGGGGCGAGGCGTTGCCGGCGGTGACGCTTCCGTTCTCCTTGCGGAAGGACGGCTTGAGCTTGGCCATCGCGGCCAGGGAGGCGTCGGGCCGTACGCACTCGTCGGCGGCGAGGACGACCGGGTCGCCCTTGCGCTGCGGGATCGTCACCGCGGCCAGCTCGGCGTCGAACAGGCCCTCGGCCTGCGCCTTGGCCGCCTTCTGGTGGGAGGCGAGGGCGAACTCGTCCTGCTGCTCACGGCTGATCTTGTGCTTGTCGGCGATGAGTTCGGCGGACTCGCCCAGCGGGATGGTCCACTGGGGGTCCATCCTCGGGTTGACCATGCGCCAGCCGAGGGTGGTGGAGTACAGCTCGGCGTGCCCGGCCGGGAACGGCCTCTCCGACTTGGGCAGGACGTACGGGGCCCGGGTCATGGACTCCACACCGCCCGCCACGGCGATGGAGGCGTCGCCCACGGCGATGGCACGGGCGGCCTGGACGACCGCCTCCAGGCCGGAGGCGCACAGCCGGTTGACGGTCACGCCGGGCACCGTGGTGGGCAGGCCGGCCAGCAGCGCGGCCATACGGGCGACGTTGCGGTTCTCCTCGCCGGCGCCGTTGGCGTTGCCGAAGTACACGTCCTCGATCCGGGCCGGGTCCAGCTCCGGGGTGCGGGCGAGGAGTTCACGGATCGCGTGGGCGGCGAGGTCGTCCGGGCGCACCGACGCCAGGCCGCCGTTGTAGCGGCCGACCGGGGTGCGTACGGCATCGACGAGGTAGACGTCCTTCACTTCAGGTCCTCCGCGACGGTCAGTTCGGCGTCGGTCTTGGCGATGACCTCCTCCACGGTGACGCCGGGGGCGGTCTCGACGAGCAGCAGTCCGTCGGGGGTGACGTCGAGGACGCCGAGGTCGGTGATGATCCGGTCGACGCACGCCTTGCCGGTCAGCGGCAGGGTGCACTCCTGGCGGACCTTGGGGGAGCCGTCCTTGGCGGTGTGGGTCATCACCACCAGGACGGTGCGGGCGCCGTGGACCAGGTCCATCGCCCCGCCGATCCCGGTGATCATCTTGCCGGGGACGGCCCAGTTGGCCAGGTCGCCGCCGGCGGAGACCTGCATGGCGCCCAGTACGGCGACGTCGATGTGACCGCCGCGGATCATGGAGAAGGACAGCGCGGAGTCGAAGAAGGAAGCGCCGGGCAGGACCGTGACGGTCTCCTTGCCGGCGTTGATCAGGTCGGGGTCGACCTGCTCCTCGGTGGGGTAGGGGCCGGTGCCCAGGATGCCGTTCTCCGACTCCAGGACCACCTCCACGCCCGCGGGCAGGTGGTTGGGGATCAGGGTGGGCAGGCCGATGCCGAGGTTGACGTACTGGCCGTCGCGCAGTTCGCGCGCGGCCCGGGCGGCCATCTCGTTGCGGGTCCAGGCCATCAGTTGCTCACCGTCCGCTGCTCGATCTGCTTGTCGGCCGCCTGCTGGGGGGTCAGGGCGACCACCCGCTGCACGAAGACGCCCGGCAGGTGCACCGCGTCCGGGTCGATGGCGCCGGGCTCGACCAGCTCCTCCACCTCGGCGATGGTGACCTTGCCGGCCATGGCGGCCAGCGGGTTGAAGTTGCGGGCGGACTTGTTGAACACCAGGTTGCCGTGCCGGTCGCCCTTCGCGGCGCGGACCAGGGCGAAGTCGGTGCGGATGCCGCGCTCCAGCACGTACTCCACCCCGTCGAACTCCCGGACCTCCTTGGGCGGCGAGGCCAGCGCCACCCCGCCCTCACCGTCGTAGCGCCAGGGCAGCCCGCCCTGGGCGACCTGGGTGCCCACGCCGGCCGGGGTGTAGAAGGCGGGGATGCCGGCGCCGCCGGCGCGCAGCCGCTCGGCCAGGGTGCCCTGGGGGATCAGCTCCACCTCCAGCTCGCCGGCCAGGTACTGGCGGGCGAACTCCTTGTTCGCGCCGATGTAGGAGCCGGTCACCCGCGCGATCCGGCCGGCCGCCAGCAGCACCGCCAGGCCGGACTCCATCGCGCCGCAGTTGTTGGACACCACCGCCAGCCCGCCGGTCCCGCGCTGGTACAGCGCCTGGATCAGCACGTTCGGTACCCCGCTCAGCCCGAAACCGCCTACGGCGAGCGACGCGCCGTCCGGCACATCGGCCACCGCCTCCCGGGCCGTGGCGACCACCTTGTCCATCGAAAGAAGCCTCATCTCTGCCGAGCGTCCAGCACCCGAATAGTCAGGGCACTGATTATTTCGTCGAGGTTCCCTTCACGCTGCCATTTGATGCGTGAACCGTCAAGGTCCGGGTAAAACCGCCGGTCAGTGGCTCATGGATGCCGGGGCGGCCGATGGCCCGCAGACGGTATCGTTCAGTACACCTACAGAATTACCACGGAACCGAACGACGGACCGACGCGAGGAGCGCACATGGCCGCGGTGGACCTCTCGACCCACCCCGGGCACCTGGCCCGGCGGCTGCAGCAGGCGCACTACCTGCTGTGGAACACGATGGTCTCCGAGGAGATCACCTCGCCGCAGTTCGCGGTCCTGAACGCGCTCGTCGCCGAGCCGGGGCTCGACCAGCGCACGGTGGGGGAGCGGGTGGGCCTCGACCGGTCCACCGTCGCCGAGGTGATCAGCCGGCTCGGCCGCCGCGGGCTGCTCGACAAGGTGCGTGACCCGCAGGACGGCCGCCGCTTCCTGCTGCGGCTGACCCAGGAGGGGGAGCGCACCCACCGGAAGCTCACCGTGCGCACGGCCAGGATGAACCAGGTCTTCCTGGGACCGCTCGACGCCGAGGAGCAGGCCCTCTTCTGCGACCTCATCCGGCGCGTCGCGGACGCGGCCGAGGGGCTGCGCAACCCGGCGGAGCCCCTCGCCGCGCAGCCCTGACGAAGCGCAGCCCTGACACATGCGCCTCACCGGCCGGTGAGGACCACCCAGACCTGGCCCCGGGCGAAGTTCACGGGTGTGCCGTCGGCGGCCGTGAACTCGGTGCCGTCCGCCGCCCGCGCCCGCTTCCAGGTGACGTCGTGGACCCGCCCGTCGCGCAGCACCTCCGCCGTCCCGGACCCCACGGTCTCGGTGTACGGGGTGTGGTTGCCGAGCGAGTCGTGCAGGCCCGACCTGCGCACTTTCACGTGCTGCACCACCACCGTCGCGGCCACCACCTGCTTGCCGCCGGCGGTGACGGCCGGTCTGCCGTCCATCGCCACCTGCCAGCCGTGGAGCCGCGCGGACCAGGTGAAGGTGAACCGGGCCGCCGGGTAGCGGACCGTGCGCGAGGTCTCGGGACGGCCGCCGGCCGGGGCGGGGCCGTAGTGGAAGCCGGTGGTCAGCGCGTCCGCGCCCGGTGCGGAGGTCAGGAGCCGGTCAGGGCGCAGGTAGAGGTTGTGCGGGGCCGCCCGGCCGGGGCCCCGGAAGTAGGCGTCCGGGTGTTTGTCGGGCGTCTCGGCGGACAGCGGGGCCTTGTCGATCAGCGGCAGCAGTTTGTGCTGTGCGCCGGAGAAGGCGAGCGTGGGGCGGTCGAACTGGCGCAGCAGCTCCAGATCGGACTCGCGCGCGCTGCGCACCGGCCCGACGACCGGGGGCAGCTTCGTGGCGTAGACGGCCATCAGCCGGCTCAGCCCTCCCTCGACCTGCTCGGCGTACACGATGTCGGCGGCGTCGAGGCCGGTCTGGGGGCGGGCCGGCGCCACATTGTCGATCTTGACGACGAGTACCGGACCGGCGTGCTCCGGGCTCCGTGCCGGTGCCGACGACGGGCTCCTCGTGCGTTCCCCCGCGCCCCGCCCGTCCTCGGAGGCACCGCCGCCCCGCGCCGTGCACCCCGCCGCCAGGGCCGACAGCAGCAGCCCCGCCGTCACGGCGCGCCGCACCCGCGATCTTCGTCCCAAGCCCGCCATATGGCCCCCGTCCCTCTCTCTTTGTCTCCGATTGTGAACTTGTCCGTTCATGAGTGGCCATACCCGCTCATTTTTGATCACGCGCGTCGGGCTGGGCCGTTCGGCCCTCTGCGGTTCGCCGGTTCGGGTCCGGGTACCCGGGGCCGTGCTCAGAAGCACGGGAGCGCGATGCGAGCGCGGCAGGGAAGGGACGCGGCACGATGAAGGCAGTGACCTGGCAGGGCAAGCGCGACGTTCGAGTGGAAGAGGTCCCCGACCCGAAGATCCAGGAGCCGACGGACGCCGTCATCCGGGTCACCTCGAGCGGGCTGTGCGGCTCGGACCTGCACCTGTACGAGGTGCTCACCCCGTTCATGACACCCGGCGACATTCTCGGCCACGAGCCCATGGGCATCGTGGAGGAGGTGGGCTCGGAGGTGCCGAACCTCAAGCCCGGCGACCGGGTGGTCGTACCGTTCCAGATCTCCTGCGGCCACTGCTACATGTGCTCCGCGGGCCTGCAGACCCAGTGCGAGACCACCCAGGTCACCAGCGAGGGCATGGGCGCGGCCCTGTTCGGCTACACCCGCCTGTACGGCGCCGTGCCGGGCGCCCAGGCCGAGTACCTGCGCGTGCCGCAGGCGCACTACGGCCCGATCAAGGTCCCCGAGGGCACGCCCGACGACCGGTTCTTCTACCTCTGCGACGTGCTGCCCACCGCCTGGCAGGCGGTCGAGTACGCCGCCGTACCGCGCGGCGGCACCGTGGCCGTGCTCGGCCTCGGGCCCATCGGCGACATGGCGTGCCGGATCGCCAAGGCACGCGGCGCCGGAAGGGTGTTCGGCGTGGATCTGGTCCCGGAGCGGCTCGCCCGGGCGCGCCGGCGGGGCGTGGAAACCTACGACCTGCGCGGCTTCCACCACGAGAAGGACCTGGTCGCCGCGATCCACGACGAGACCGGAGGGCGCGGCCCCGACGCCGTGATCGACGCGGTCGGCACCGAGGCGCACGGCAGCGCGGTCGCCCGGCTCGTCCAGCAGACCGCCGCGGTGATGCCGCGCGCCCTGGGCGGACCGCTCGCCGAACGCTTCAGCGTGGACCGGCTCGCCGCCCTCCACACCGCCATCGAGCTGGTGCGCCGCGGCGGCACGATCTCCCTCTCCGGCGTGTACGGCGGCTCGGCCGACCCGATGCCGATGCTCACGCTCTTCGACAAGCAGATCCAGCTGCGGATGGGCCAGGCCAACGTCCGCCGCTGGAGCGACGAGATCATGCCCTACCTGACGGACGAGGACCCGCTCGGCGTCGACGACTTCGCCACGCACCGCGTGCCGCTGACGGACGCGCCGCACGCGTACGAGATGTTCCAGCGCAAGCAGGAGGGCGCCGTCAAGGTGCTGATGAAGCCCTGAGCACAGCCGGGCGAAGAGGAGGGACTGGCCGTCTCCTGACGGCCGGTCCCTCCGTCTTTTCCGGTTCGCGCCTTTTCGGCTTCCCCGGTTCCTACAGCTCCTTGATCCGTACGTCCCGGTAGGAGACCACGTCCGTCGTGCCGTGCACCTGGAGTCCGATGTGGCCGGAGGCGAACCGCCGCCCGTCCGTGCCCGGGTCGTCCGGGCGGGGCGGGGAGAAGTCCTGGCCGCCGATGTTGTCGAACTCGTTGATCAGCACGCCGTTGCGGTGGACCGAGTAGTGCTGGCCGACCACGCGGATCTCGTAGTCGTTCCAGGTGCCCTTCTGGGTGACGCCGGCCCCGGCGAGCCCCACCCGGTCGAAGCCGTAGACCGAACCGGTCTTGTACATGTCCCCGTCGGGCCGGTCGAGCACCTGCACCTCGTGCCCGTACTTGATGGCGACCCACTCCGGCCGCGACTCCTCCGGATGGTCGTGGACCCACGGGAACCGTACGAAGACACCGGAGTTGGCGTTGCCGTCGCCCGGAGCGTCGTCACGCCACTGGAGGCGCAGCGAGAAGTCGCCGTACTTGCGCTGCGGGAACCACAGCATGCCCAGGCCGTCCCTGGTGGTGCCGCTGGTGATCGAACCGTCGGGGTTCAGCGCGAACGAACCGCCGCCGGCCTGCTCCCACTGGGCGAAGGAGGCCGCGCTGCCGTCGAGGATCGTGCGGTACCCGGTGGTCCGGCCGGGCGTGCCGATGCCGGACTGGCGGGCGGCCTGCTGGACGGCCTTGTACTCCCGCCGGTCGAGGACCCCTTCCTTGAGGAGCCGGTCCAGGACCGTCTTCACGTGCTTGAGGAACAGGGCCTGGGACGTCCACTCCTTCTCGTCCTCGATCAACTCGCCGATCCGGCACCGGCTGTCGGTGATCCGGTTCGGCACGCCCGAGTCGACCGTACCGACGATCACCGTCAACCGCTCGTCGTACTCGGGGCAGTTGGGCGCGGGCACCCCGCCGCCCGCCACGACCGCGAAGCTCACGGTCCGCGGCTCGGACGTGTTGCCGGCCCTGTCGCTCGCCCGGTACGCCACGGTGTGGCGGCCGGCACGGTCGACGAACACCGGCGCGGTGTAGGCGACGTACGGCCCGCCGTCGAGCGAGTACTCGACGCCCGCCACCCCGGAGCCGCCCTCGTCGGCCGCGCTCACGGTCACCTTGGCGTAACCGACGTACGCCCCGTCGGAGTTCCGTGTGCCGTCGACGGTCACCCCGGTCACCGGCGGGGTGGTGTCCTGTGCGGGCGGGGCGACGACGGTGAACTCCACGCTCTTCTCCGCCGACACGTTGCCCGCCTTGTCGGTGGCCCGGTAGCGCACGGTGTGCGTGCCGGGCTGATGCACCATCACCGGGGCGGTGTACGGCTGCCAGGCGCCGGAGCCGGCCGCGTACTCGATCGTGTTGACCCCGGAACCGGTGTCGGAGGCCGAGACGGTCACCGTCGCCATGGCGACATAGGCGCCGTCTGTGTTCCGCTCGCCGCTGACCGTCGCCGAGGTCTCCGGCGGTGTCGTGTCGTCCGACGGCGGGGCGACGACCGTGAACTGCACGCTCCTGTCCGCGGAGACGTTGCCGGCCTTGTCCGTGGCCCGGTAGTGGATCGTGTGGGTGCCCACCTGGTCCACGACGACGGGGGCGGTGTACGGCAGCCAGTCGTCCGGCGTCGTGCCGAAGGCGTACTGGACGCGGTCGACTCCCGACCCTCCACCGTCGGTCGCGTCGATGGTCACGCTCGCCGCGCCGACGTACTCTCCCCGCGCGTTCCGGGTGCCCTCCACGGTCGCCGACGTCTCCGGCGCCGTCGTGTCCGGGCCGCCGCCCTCGGTCACCACCAGGACGCCCTGCATCTGCCCGTGGCCGGGAATGGTGCAGTGGTAGAAATAGCGGCCCGGGGTGAGGACGACCTCGGCGGTGTGACGGCCGCCCCGGTCGTCGTACGGGGCGGCGAGGATGTTGAGCCGGACGTCGTTGTTGTACTCGGGGTCGGAGGTGCCGAAGGTCAGGGTGTGCGGCATCCCCGTGGTGTTGCCGGTCGCCGCGCTGTTCTCGAAGACGATCGTCGCCGCTCCCGCCACCGCCGTCGCCGGCGCCGAGGTGTACCGGGTGATGTCGTCGCCGGCGGTCCAGGTGAGCACCTGGGCGGCGGCCGTCCGGGCCGGAGCGCCGGCCTGTCCGGCGGCGGACGCCGTCTGCGGACCCAGCACCATCAGCAGGGCTGCCAACAGGGCCGTCCACATTCCTCGTTGACGCACTCGACGGGTCACTGTGCCGTCCCCCTCGCCAGCTGGTCGGCGGCCGGCGTCGGTCCGCCGCCCGTGTAGGTGACGCGCCACAGCGCCGACTTGGCGTCCGAGGTGAAGAAGCCGCGGCCGTAGTCGAGGACGTACAGCGCGCCGTCCGGACCGAACTTCCAGTCCATGAGGTTCTTGATGCCGTCGTTGCCGACCGGCACGATCTTCTTCAGCGACTCCGAGTGCACCGGCAGCCCGCCGTCGCCCAGCGTCCTCGGGTCCATCAGGACGGCGTTGCGTGGCTGGTCGGCGTCGTAGAAGTCGCCGACGAACCACTTTCCGTCCCAGTACGAGGGCCACTTGACCGTACTCGTGTCCGACCCGTCGTACCGGTAGACCGGGCCGTTCATCGCGGCCTGCCCGCCGCCCTTGAGCCACGGCAGCCGGTAGGTGGCCTCCTCCTTCCGGTACGACGGGACCCCGTTCGCGTCGCGCGGGTAGTCCGGGCCGCCGCCCTGGGGCGAGTACCAGATGTTGTTGCCGGTGACCGGCGGGAGGTTGACCAGGCCGTCGTTGTTCGGGGACTCGTTCTTCGGGTGGTCGCAGTCGTACCAGCCCAGCGGCTTCGACGGGTCGGGCAGGTTGCGGTCGCGGTAGGGCTGCTTGTCGCCCATGCAGTACGGCCAGCCGCGGTTGCCCGCCCGGGTGATGGCGGCGAACGTGTCGTACTTGGCCGGACCCCAGGTCGGCGACGGCTCGCCCGCGTCCGGGCCGACCCAGCCCGCGTACAGGACGTCGGTCTTCTGGTCGACGAAGATGCGCGCGGGGTTCCTGACTCCCATCACATAGATCTCGCCGCGTGTCTTGCCGCCGCCCTCGGCGGTCTCCTTGCCGGTGAAGAGGTTGCCGTCGGGGATCGTGTAGGTGCCGTCGGGCTCCGGGTGGATGCGCAGGATCTTGCCGTTGAGGTTGTTGGTGTTGCCGGCGGTGCGGCGGGCGTCGGCGAAGGACACGCCCTGGTAGCTGGGCTGCGGGTTGTTGCCGGAGTAACCACCGCTGAAGCCGCTGGAGTTGGTGTCGCCCGTGGCGATGTACAGGTTGTCCCGGGAGTCCCAGGTCATCCCACCGCCCGCGTGACAGCAGCTGTGCACCTGCACCGGCCACCTGAGCAGCACCTTCTCGCTGCTCAGGTCCAGTCTGTCGGTGGCGGGGTCGAGCGTGAAGCGGGAGACGCGCCGCTCGGCGATCCGTGTGTCGCGGTCGAGCCGCGAGTGGGGTGTGTAGTGCAGGTACACCCAGCCGTTCTGCTCGAAGCGGGGGTCGAGCTCGATCCCGAGGAGGCCCTCCTCGACCTTGGTGAGCTCGTCGCCGCCGCCCTTGTTGCCGAAGACCGTCAACTCGCCCGCCAGGGTGACCTGCTTGGTCCTCGGGTCGTAGACGTGGACCTGTCCCCTGCCCTTGCCGACGTCCGGGTCGTTCCAGTCGGTGACCACCGGCCGGGAGGAGTCGGCGCCGCCGCGGCCGATGTAGAGGACAC
This sequence comes from Streptomyces triticisoli, assembly GCF_003270085.1. Taxonomy (GTDB): domain Bacteria; phylum Actinomycetota; class Actinomycetes; order Streptomycetales; family Streptomycetaceae; genus Streptomyces; species Streptomyces triticisoli. The sequence continues at coordinate 20,261 of NZ_QFDQ01000193.1, forward strand.
GGCCGTCGGGGGCGGTGACCAGGCCGTGCGGCTCGCCGATCTGGTCGTTCTGCCCGGGCTGGTTGGGCCGGGTGAGGCGCTCGGCCCGGTAGTTCGCGGTGATCGTCGCCTTGCAGTCGGCCTGCGCCAGCCGGGTGGTCCACAGCAGGGCGCCGCGCAGATGACCGCGGAAGTCCGTCTCGTCGTACGACGACACGGTGCCGCCCATGCCGGTGTAGAAGGAACGGCCGCCGTCGTAGTCGCGGCACCAGCTGACCGGATGGTCCCAGCCGGCCGCGCCCGCTCCCGGCTGGTACGTCGACTCGCGCACCCGCGCCACGGTGTGCACCGTGCCGGACGGGTTCTTGGCCCAGTTGAGCCACCGGTCGGCACGCTTCCACTCCAGCGGCAGCTCCCTGGTCGCGGGGTGCTGCCGGTCGCCGACCTCGACGGTGGCCCGCTGGACGGTCGTCGGACCGGAGGCGGCCGGGCGGGCGCCGATGAGTCCGGTGAACCAGTCGGAGTAGGGTTCGGCGCGAGCCGCGTCATGGATGCCGACGAAGCCGCCGCCGGCCTCCATGTAGGCCTCCAGTCCGGCCTCCTGGCCGGGGTCGAGGACATCGCCGCCGCCGGTCAGGAACACGATCGCGTTGTAGCGGCCGAGCCTGGTGGCGTTGGTGAAGACCGAGGCGTCGTCGGTGGCCTCGACCCTGAAACGCTCCTGCGCCGGTCCGGACAGGCCGATGCTCTCGATCGCCTCGATCCCGGCGTTCACCACCGGCGACTCGTCCCCGGCCGCGGCGGAACCGTGGAAGATCAGCACCCTTGCGTTGGAACCGCCCGGCGGCGACTTGACCGACATCGTTGCCAGAGCCGTCCCCGGATCCGGGCGCGCGCTCGCGGCGGGAGCCGAGAGCAGCCCGGCCGCCACGGCACCCGCGGCGACGGCGGCCGCCCAGACCCGTCCCGGCCGTGACCTCCTGCTCAACGCACGTAAGTACATGGGCCGTTGATGCGATGTGGACCGCATGTGGTCACCCATCCCTCCTCGGTCGCAGCAAACGCCAAGGAAGCTAGACCCCTTTGCATGACCCGCCAATAGGTACGGCCGTAGTTCAACGAACTTTGTCCTGAGTGTGGATAAACGGCCGGAGGGCCGGTACCTTTCGCGGAGTCCGAGTAACTTCCGTGATCGGATGGGGAGTTGAGGGTCCGCCATGGACAGACGCGGCTTCAACCGGAGGGTGCTGCTGGGCGGCGCGGCCGTAGCGACATCGTTGTCCCTGGCTTCCGGGGCCGAGGCCGAGGCCGCGGACACCGCCGCCACACCGCCGCGCACCGCGCCGGCCGGCGGCGAGGTGAAACACATCAGGATGTACGCCGAGAAGCTCCCCGACGGGCAGATGGGTTACGGCTTCGAGAAGGGCAGGGCGACGGTCCCCGGCCCGCTCATCGAACTCAACGAGGGCGACACGCTGCACATCGAGTTCGAGAACACCGTGGACGTGGCCGTGAGCCTGCACGTCCACGGCCTGGACTACGAGATCTCCAGCGACGGCACCACACTGAACAAGAGCGACGTGGAACCCGGCGGCACCCGCACCTACACCTGGCGCACCCACGTTCCCGGCCGCCGCAAGGACGGCACCTGGCGGGCGGGCAGCGCGGGCTACTGGCACTACCACGACCACGTCGTCGGCACCGAACACGGCACCGGCGGCATCCGCAGGGGCCTGTACGGACCGGTGATCGTCCGCCGCAAGGGCGACATCCTGCCGGACCGCACGCACACGATCGTCTTCAACGACATGACCATCAACAACCGCCCGCCGCACACCGGCCCGGACTTCGAGGCCACGGTGGGCGACCGCGTCGAGTTCGTGATGATCACGCACGGCGAGTACTACCACACCTTCCACATGCACGGTCACCGCTGGGCCGACAACCGCACCGGCCTGCTCACCGGCCCCGACGACCCCAGCCGGGTGATCGACAACAAGATCGTCGGACCGGCGGACTCCTTCGGCTTCCAGGTGCTCGCGGGGGAGGGCGTCGGGGCGGGCGCGTGGATGTACCACTGCCATGTGCAGAGCCACTCCGACATGGGCATGGTGGGCCTGTTCCTGGTGAAGAAGCCGGACGGAACGATCCCTGGGTACGAGCCCCACCAACCCCACCAGCCCCACGGGTCCCACGAGCGCTGAGAACGCTCTCACTCACTGACGGTTTCGGCCCGGAGCTATCCTGATCCGCAACCGCCGGTGAGGAGTGCCGAAGTGACCGAGACAGCGTCGCGCCCCACGTTGGAGGCCGTGGCCGCGCGGGCGGGGGTGTCGCGGGCCACCGTGTCCCGGGTGGTCAACGGCGGGGACGGGGTCAGACGGCCGCTGGCCGAGCGGGTGCTCCAGGCCGTGGAGGAACTCGGGTACGTGCCGAACCAGGCGGCCCGCAGCCTGGTGACCAAGCGGCACGACGCCGTCGCCGTCGTCATCGCCGAACCGGAGACCCGGGTCTTCGCCGACCCCTTCTTCGGGCTGCAGCTGCGCGGCATCAGCAAGGAGCTGACGGCCCATGACACCCAGCTCGTGCTGCTGCTGACGGAAGGGCGCGACGACCACGCCCGGGTCGGGCGCTACCTGGCCGGCGGCCACGTCGACGGCGCGCTCGTCTTCTCCCTCCACCTCGACGACCCGCTGCCCGGGCTGATCCAGCGCGCCGGGGTGCCCACCGTGTTCGGCGGACGGCCCGGCTGGAGCGACAGCACGCACGGGATCGTCTACGTCGACAGCGACAACCGGGGCGGCGCCCGGGAGGCCGTACGGCATCTCGTCGGCCTCGGCCGGAGCAGGATCGGGCACATCACCGGCGCCCTCGACCAGACCTCGGCGGCGGACCGGCTCGACGGCTACCGGGACGTCATGGGCGACGCCGACCCCAGGCTGATCGCCGAGAGCGACTTCACCCCCGCGGGCGGCGAGCGCGCCATGCGCGAACTCCTCGAGAACCGCCCCGACCTCGACGCCGTGTTCGCCGCGAACGACCTCACCGCCTCCGGCGCCCTGCGCGTGCTGCGCGAGCGCGGGCTACGGGTGCCCGAGGACGTCGCCGTGGTCGGCTTCGACGACATGCTGCCGGTGGCCGAGCAGACCGACCCGCCGCTGACGACCGTCCGCCAGAACATAGAGGAAATGGGCCGGCTGATGGCCCGCCTGCTGCTGCGCGGTCTGGACCGCGACGACTCCGAGGAGGACGCGGGCGGCCTGCCCGACAGCGTCGTCCTGCCGACGACACTGGTACGGCGTGCCTCCGCCTAGTGCCTGCCGAGGCACTGGCGCAGTGACCGCACAGGCGTGTGTCCTGCCGCTCGGAAGCGGCAGGACACACGGAGGTGGGACTCATGAGCGGTCCGCAGGCCCGCGGACCGACGGGGGCGTCAGGTGCTGACCACGTTGTCCGTCACGCGCATCCGCTCGCCCAGGAATCCGCCCAGGGCGGTGACCAGGGACAGCCCGATCAGCAGCAGGACCACCGGCCACGAGGCCCCGCCGACGGCCCCCAGCATCGCGGCAGCCAGGAACGGCAGGAAGCCGGTGAGGGCGCCGGCGAGGTTGTAGGCCAGGGCCACGCCGCTGTAGCGCAGGCGCGCCGGGAACAACTCGGCGAGCAGCGCCCCGGACACCGCGTAGGCGATGGAGAGCACGCCGATGCCGACCGCCATGGCCACCACGACCACCAAGGGGTTCTTGGTCTCGACCAGCCAGAAGACGGGGAAGGCGAGCACCGCGGTGAGCAGGCCGCCCCACACCGTGACCCGGCCGGGGCCGAGTCGCTCGGCCACCCGCCCCATGACGAGGATCACCACGATCTGGACGACCGCCGCCACCAGCGTTCCGCTGACCATGAGGGAACGCGACATCCCCAGGGTGTCGGCACCGTAGCTGATCATGAAGGTGGTCAGCAGGTAGAACCCGCCGACGCCCAGGGTCGCCGAGGCCATCGCCACCAGCAGTCGTCCCCATGCCAGACGGAAGACGTCGAATGCCGGAACCTTGGCCCGCTCGTCCTGCTTCATCATCTCGTCGAACAGCGGCGACTCCTCCACCTTGCGGCGGATGTAGACGGCGACACCCAGCAGCGGGAAGGCGGCCAGGAACGGCAGGCGCCAGCCCCAGGAGTCGAAGGAGTCGGACGGGAGGAGGAGCACCAGGGAGAAGGCTCCGGAGGAGAGCAGCGTGCCCACCGGCGAACCGACCTGCGGCAGCGCGGCGTACCGCCCACGCTTCTCCGGCGGCGCGTGCTCCACGGCCAGGGTGACGGCGCCTCCCCACTCCCCGCCGACGGCTATGCCCTGCAGCAGCCGCAGGAACACGAGCAGCAGCGGTGCCGTGACACCGATGGCGGCGTAACTCGGCAGCAGACCGATCAGGCCGGTCGCCACACCGATCAGCACCACGGTGATCAGCAGGGCCGGCCTGCGTCCCATGCGGTCGCCCAGCCATCCGAAGACGAGGGCGCCGATCGGCCGGGCCGCGAACCCGACACCGAAGGTCGCGAAGGCCGCCAGGGTGGCCGCGGCGGGGTCGAGCGTGGTGAAGTACAGCCGGTTGAAGACCAGGGCGGCGGCAGTGCCGAAGAGGAAGTAGTCGTACCACTCCAGTGCCGTGCCGACGAAGGCGGCGAAGGCGACCCGGCCGGCGTCCTGGCCGGTCACGACGGCTGACGTGCCCGGAGGCGCGGCCCCTGGGGCGGTCTGCTCCGTCTTGCTCATTTCTTGCTCCTTGCATGCGGCCGTGGGGATGCGGCCGTGGGAAGAGGGCCGTTCACTGCTGTGAGGTCCTCGAGCGCGTCGGCGCCGTGGACGCACTCGCCGGCCACGAAGGTGGCCAGGACGTCGATGGCGCCGATCCGATCGCTGTCAACACCGACAGGGTCGTCGGAAAGTATGACAAAGTCGGCGTATTTGCCGGGTGTGAGGCTGCCGCGCCGGTCCTCGTCGTGGGAGGCCCACGCGGCGTCGAGGGTGTAGGCGCGCAGGGCCTGCTCCGCGGTCACCCGCTCGTCGGGGCCGAGTACGACGCCCGCCCGGCTCAGCCGCTCCACCATGGACTGCATGCCGAGCAGGGGGGCGCCCGGTGCGACCGGCCGGTCGGAGCTTCCGGGCACCCGGATCCCCCGGTCCAGGAACGAGCGGTGGCGGTACATCCACGGGGTGCGCGCGGGCCCGAGCGCCTCGGCCATGGTGTCTCCCACGGCGTACAGGAAGTGGGCCTGCGGCACCGGGACCACACCCAGTTCGGCATAGCGGTCCAACTGGTCGGGGCGGACCACCCCCGAGTGCTCGACGCGGTGCCGCGCGTCGGGGCGGGGCAGGACCTGCTGAGCCTCGGCGAAGGCGTCCAGGGCCAGGTCGACGGCGCTGTCGCCGATGGCGTGGGCGGCCACCCGCCAGCCGGCCCGGTGCGCGTCGACGACGAGCCGGCGCATCTGCTCCGGCCCGCCCTGGAAGACGCTCGAGGCGTGGTCGTGCCCGCAGAACGGCTCCGAGACGGCGGCCGTCCGGCCGATCAGCGATCCGTCCAGCCAGATCTTCATGGGGCCCAGCCGCAGCCGGTCGTCGCCGAAGCCGGAACGCAGCCCCAGGTCGATCCCGGCGGTGATGCCGTCGTCGGCGTGCGCGCGCAGGGCGTGCAGATTGTCGGAGGCCACCATCAGCTCGACCCGGGTGCGCAGCGTGCCGCGCTCACGGGCCAGCTGGTAGGCGGCGGCCTCGACGGGGCTGCGGCCGATGAGGCCGAGCCCGATCCCGGCCTCCACCACGTGGGTGAGCCCTTCTGCGGCGTAGACGGCGCTCGCCCTGCCGAGGGCGTCGGCCAGCTCGGTCACCGGATACGGCATCACCAGGTCGGTCACCAGGGTCTGGGCCCTCTCCTGGAGCAGCCCGGTCGGCGCGCCCTCGCCGTCGCGCACGACGACTCCGCCGTCGGGCGCGTCCGCGGCGCCGTCGAGGACACCGGCCCGCCGCAGCACCTCGCTGCTGACCACGCACATGTGCCCGGAGCGGTGTTTGAGCCACACCGGCCGCCCGCCGCCCGCCCGGTCCAGCTCGGTGCGGTGCGGATGCGCGCCCATGACGGTGTCGTCGTATCCGGACCCCACGATCCAGGCGTCGGCCGGGAGGGCCGCCGCGTGGCGGGCGACGGCGTCGTGGACCTGGGCCGTCGTGGTCGCCTCGCTCAGGTCGAGTTCGCCCAGGGACTGGCCGAACCAGGCCATGTGGTTGTGGGCGTCGCCGAATCCGGGGACGACGACCGCGCCGCGGCAGTCGAGGGTGGTGCGGGCGGGCAGGTTCCGCACCGTGTCGTCGAGGCCCACGATGCGGCCGTGGAGGACACCGAGGGTGCGGGCGCGGGGGTGCCGGTCGTCCACCGTGCGGATGCGGGCGTTGTGCAGTTTGAGATCGAGCATGGAGGGGCTTTCGAGGGGACGGGAGGGGACCGGGCGGTCCGGGTCAGGCCAGGTTCTGCAGCCGGGTCAGTGGCAGGTCGGCGGCGTGATGGACGTCGATCGCACGTCCGTCGACCAGGACCGCGTCGGGAGTCGTGGGCACCTTGACGTCGGGCACGGCGGTGTTGGCGACCATGTCGCCCCGGGTCAGGCCCCGGCTGTCGCGCAGGGCCGTGTACCGCACCTCCTTCGGCAGCGCCTCGAACGCGGCACGGTCGTCCAGGCACGCCTGGGAGACGAAGACCGTCGACAGCCGGCGCGGAGCCCCGCCCAGACCGCCGAAGTAGGGCTTCATCACCCGCGGCTGGGTCAGCCGGGTGGAGCCGGAGCCCGACCCCGACAGTCCCCAGGCCACGAACCCGGACTTGAGCACCAGCTCCGGCTGTGCGCCGAAGGTCACCGGGCGCCACAGCACGATGTCGGCGATGCGGCCGGGTCGCAGCGAGCCGACGTCGGCGGCCATGCCGTGGGCGATCGCGGGATTCAGCGTGATCTTGGCCAGGTACCGCAGCACCCGTTCGTTGTTGACGGTCTCCGGACCCGCCTCGCCGGCCAGGTGGGCCTGGACATGGGCGAGCTGCCAGGTGCGGCGCGCGGTCTCGGCGATACGGCCCATGCCCATGGAGTCGGAGTTGACGATGCTGATCGCGCCGAGGTCGTGCAGGGCGTTCTCGGCGGCGATGGCGTGCTCGCGCACCCGGCTCGCCGCGATGGACAGGTCGCTGTCGACCCCGTGGTGGCCGCGGTGCACCGTCATCGTCATGGGCAGCAGCTCGGCGACGGTCGCCGGGGTCAGCGGCAGGGTCGGCGTGGTGGAGGAGGTGAGCACGTGCGGCTGGGAGACGATCTCCAGCAGGTCGGGGTGACCGCCACCCCCCTCGACGTGGTAGGCGTGCACGGTGCGCCCGCGGGTGGCCGACAGCGTGTCGGCCAGGTAGCCGGACTCGTTGAGGGTGTCCGTGTGCAGGGCGACCGGCAGGTCGGCCTGCTCGGCGACGCCCAGGCAGGTGTCGACGATCCGGGGGGTCGCCCCCCAGTCCTCATGGATCTTGAACCCGCCGGCTCCGGCGAGCACGGCACGCTCCAGCAGCTCCTGCGAGGACGAGGAGCCCCGGGCCAGGAACGCCACGTTGACGGGTGCGTCACGCCATCCCTCGATGAGGCTGTGCAGGTTGTAGGCGGGGTTGGCCCCCACGTCCCACACCCCGCCGATGCCCATGCCCACCAGGGAGGTGACGCCCGCGGCGAGCGCCGCGGGGACCACCTCGGGGCTGGAGAGATGGACGTGGGAGTCCACCACACCGGGGGTCGCGATGAGCCCCTCGCCCGTGATCATCGCGGTGTGGGAGTCGACGACGAGCTCCACGCCGTCGGTGGTCTCGGGGTTTCCCGCCCGTCCCACGCCGACGATGCGGCCGTCCTTGATGCCGATGTTCGTCTTGCGCACGCCGATCAGCGGGTCCATGACGACCACACCGAGGACCACCATGTCCAGCGCGCTGTCGCGCGGGGCCCGGTCGGCCACGAGCAGGCCGTCGCGCGCGGTCTTGCCGCAGCCCCCGAGCAGCTCCTCGCCGGGCTCGGTGTCGTCGCCCTCGACCCGGACCCACAGGTCGGTGTCGGCCAGCCGGATCCGGTCGCCGGTGGTCGGGCCGTACAGGGACGTGTACGCGTGCCGGGGCATCCGGCTCATCGGTCTCCTCCTCGTGCCACCACGGTGACGGTCAGGGTCCGGCCGGGCTCGAACCGGACGGACGTTCCGGCCGGGATGTCCAGCCGGTGGCCGCGGGCGGCCTCCCGGTCGAAGTCCAGGGCGGCGTTCGTCTCCTCCAGCGGGAAGTGGGAGGAGACCCAGATCTCCCGGGGCCCCCGGTTGGTGATGTCCAGGGTGGTGCGCGGGCGGCCGGGGGCGAGCTCGGCCTCACCGCCGGCGACCAGCACCGCGCCGGGGCCGGTGGCCCCGGCCGGTCCGAACGGCTCGGGAACGTGCACCAGGCTGGAGCCGTGCGGGAAGAGGGCCTCGATCTGGATGCTGGGAACGGCCTCCGCGACGCCCGGCAGCAGCCGGTCGCGCGGGACGATGCCGCCGGCGCGTTCGACGACGGTCTCGATCGGGGTGCCGTCCCAGGCCATCTCCAGGATCTCGTCGCACACCAGGGCGACGGCTTCCGTGGCGCCGAGCAGCGCTCCGCGCGCCAGCCGCCGACGTGCGAGCTCGGCTGCCGAGAACAACGTCAGCCTCTCCTGCTCACGTGGGGTCAGATGCACAGGTCACTTCCCTGGGGATCAAGCGCCGCCCGGGGCGGTGCGCGGGGATGTACAGCACGATGCCGGGGAAACAAGGTGCGAACAATGGTGAAAGGCCCCCGGAGTGGAGGGCCCATAATGTGCATATGCACAACCCGCCCGCCCCGGACTCCCCCGTGCCCGCTTCCCCGGCCCCGCCGGATCCGGACACCGCTGTACCGGTCCCCGCAGAGCTGCGCACCCTTGTGCGTGACTGCCTGGACGACCTGGACAGCCTGGTCGGACGCTATGTCGCGGAGGTCTCCGCCTTCGAGGGGTACGAGTCGACGGTCACCCCCGACGACCTGCGCGACACCGCCCGTCCCTGCTTCGAACTGCTCCTCCGCCTGATCGGCGGTCTACCGGTGTCCGAGGAGCTGCGCGGGGTCCCGGGACGGCTGGGCCGCCGCCGAGCCGACCAGGGCGTGCCGCTGGAGCAGCTCCTGCGGGCGGTGCGCATGGACTTCCGGGTGCTGTGGACCGCGATGATGGAGCGCACCGAGCCGGCCGACCTGCCGGGGTTGACGTGCGGCGCGGTGCGGGTGTGGGAAGCCGTGGAGTTCCACACCGTTCAGGTGCACGCCGCCTACCTGGACCAGATCGCCGTACTGGCCCGGGAGCAGGAGCGGGAGCGGACCGCCCTCATGGGCAGGCTGCTGTCGTCGGACGGCCGTGATCAGCGGCTCGTCACCCAGGCGGCGACCCTTCTCCAGGTGAGCGCGCAGTCGGACTTCACCGTGGCGATCGCGCCCCCGGAGTTCCAGCAGGGGCTGCGCAGAGCCGTCTCGTCCCTGCCGCCCGACCAGATCACCCACCTGCAACAGCACAACGGCATGCTGGTACTCGTGGCGAGACTGCCCCGTGCGGCACACACCCCGCCGGTGCCCGCCTGGCTGGACGGCACACCGTGCGCGGTCGGCCCGGTGGCGCGCGGACTGGCCCGTGTTCCCGACGTGGTCCGGATGACCGAGGCGATCGCCGCGACACTGGACGGCGAGGTGACGGGCCCCGTCACCCTGAGCGAGGCGTGGATGCCCGTGGCCGTGGCGCGCCTGGGCACGATGGCCCAGGCGCTGGCCGACTCGGTGCTGTCCGGCCTGGACCCCCTGCCCCCGTACGAGCGGGAGCGGCTGCTGACGGCCGTGGCCGCGTACTGCGAAACCGGGTCGATCGCGGAGACCGCCCGCGTGCTCTACTGCCACCGCAACACCGTGCTCAACCGGCTGAACCGGTTCACGGAGCTCACCGGCTACCGGGCGACCAGCCCGGCGGAGGCGGCCACCGTCCTGTTCGCCCTGCACTGCGCCCGAATCCGGGACGGCCAGGGCCTGTCCGGCGGATCCGGCCGGCCCCAGGGCCTCACGTCTGCTGCGGAGCGCTCCTGATCACCGCGAAGCGGGCGCCGTAGGGGTCGGCGAGCCGGGCGACACGGCCGACCCCCGGGACGTCGGCGGCGGGCACCCGGACCGTGCCGCCGAGCTCCTGCGCCCTGGCCACCGTCGCGTCCGTGTCCGTGACCTCGAAGTACGGCAGCCAGTACGCGCCCGCCCTCGCCTCGGCCGGGTCGTCGGCGAGCGCCACGATGCCGCCGAACATGGCGTCCTCACCGCCCTCGGCGGGGTTCACACAGGTGTACGTGCCGCCGGGGAAGGACGCCGCGGAGGTCTCCAGCCCCAGCACCTTGTGGTAGAACGCGGCCGCCGCGGGGACGTCCGGCGTGTACAGCTCGACCCAGCACAGCGAGCCCGGCTCGCCCGCCACGTCCACGCCCTTGGTCCGCCCCGGCTGCCAGATGCCGAACGCCACGCCCGCCCGGTCGGCGAGGACCGCCATGCGCCCCTGGCCCATCACGTCCATCGGCCGGCACAGCACGCTGCCGTGCGCCTGTTCGGCGGCCTTGGCGGTCGCCTCCGCGTCGGTGCTCCGGAAGTACACGGTCCAGGAGGGCGGCCCCTGCTCCGGCGCGGTCCGCATCCCGCCGGCCACCGTCCTGCCGTCGAGCTGGAAGAAGCCGTAGCCGCCGGCCTCGGGGCCCGCCGACCGGAACCCCCAGCCGAACAGACCGCCGTAGAAGGAGCGGGTGCCCTCGATGTCGGGGGTGCCGACGTCGATCCAGTTCGGAGCGCCGTTGACGAAACGGGTGGTGAGCATCCCTGCCCTCCTTCGAAGGAGCCCGGTGGAGCCCGGTGGTCCGCACTGCAGAGTCTGGCACCGCCCACTGGCAACCGCCGCCGGAACCCGCCGGGCGCCGGAACCCGCCGGGCGCCGGACGCGACGACCGCCGCGCCCGGATTCCTCACCCCGGGGAGACGAAGCCGGACTCGTACGCCGCGATGACCGCCTGCGTGCGGTCCCGCGCGCCGAGTTTCGCCAGTACGGAGCTCACATGGGACTTGACGGTCTCGGTCCCCACCACCAGGCGCGCGGCGATCTCCGCGTTCGACAGGCCGCGCGCCATCAGACGCAGCACCTCCCCTTCCCGCCCGGTCAGCGCGGCACGTTCCATGGCCGTCCGGGCCGCGGCGTTGCCGTGCTCCCGGCCGAAGGAGGCGGCCAACTGCCGCACCGCCGCCGGGAACAGCAGGGAGTCGCCCTCGGCCACCAGCCGCACGGCGTGCACGATCTCCGCCGGCCGCGCCCGCTTCAGCAGGAAGCCGTCGGCGCCCGCGCGCAGCGCCCCGTACACGTACTCGTCGTTCTCGAAGGTCGTCACCACCACGATCTTCGGCGGGTCCGGCACCGTACGCAGCACCGCCCGCGTGGCCTCGATGCCATCCATCAGCGGCATCCGTACGTCCATGGCCACGACGTCGGGGCGCAGTTGCCGCACCAGCGGGATCACGGCGGCCCCGTCGGCCGCCTCGCCCACCACCTCGATGTCCGGCTGAGCCTCCAGCACGGCCCGCAAACCCGCCCGTACGAGTGGCTCGTCGTCGACCAGGAGAACGGTGAGCGGCATCCGGTCAGCCTAGCGCTGCGACGCCGGATCACCGCAACGGCAGCTCGACGTGCAGCAGCCACTGGCCGCAGTCCTGTCCCGCCCGGGCCTCGCCTCCGAGCAGTGCGGCACGCTCGCGGATCCCGCGCAGCCCGCTGCCGACGCCCGTGCCGGCCACCGATGCCCCCGCGGGCAGCGGATTGCGCACCTCGAGGCGCAGTCGCGCCTCCTCCACGGCGATGCGGACGCCGACCTGGACGGGGCCCGCGTGCCGCAGCACGTTGGTGAGGGCCTCCTGGAGCATCCGGTAGGCCTCACGGGAGACCGGCCCCGGAAGGTGCTCCAACGGCCCGGTCACCTCGGCGTCCACCCGCGCACCCGAGGACCGCGCGGAATCCAGCAGACGTCCCGCCTCGTCAAGAGCCGGACGGGTGCCGGCCGGCCGTCCCGTCTCGCGCAGCACGAGCAGGACCCGTTCCAGGTCCTCCAGCGCCGCCCGGCCCGTCTCCTCGATGGCCTCCAGCGCCCGATCGGTGAAATCTGGGTCGGCCGCCGTCCGGGCGGCACCCGCCTGGACCACGGCCAGGGTCAGCGCGTGCCCGAGGGTGTCGTGCAACTCCCGTGCGATGTGGTTGCGTTCCAGCAGTTGCTCGGTGCGCCTCTCCAACTCGGACAGACGCTCCTTGACCGACGGCCCGAGCAGCCGGCGGGAGGCCTGGGCCATGAGCGCGCCCGCCCCGGCGACCACCATGATCAGCACCAGCACGGGGACCGGTACCAGCAGGGCGTACGCCCAGCCCGTACCGGAAACCCGCAGGAGCGGGTCGGCGAGGTCGGAATCCCCGAGGGCCGCCCCGGTGAGCGACAGCGAGAGCGCCATCAACTGGCCCGTCACCACTGCGACCGCGAGTCCCGCTTCCATACGCAGCACCATCCAGGCACCGGTTCTGGCCCGGTCGGCCCACGAAGCGGAGGGAACGGCGGAGACACCCGGATCCTCGTCGGTCCGCACGCGCGCGTGCGGACCGGGGAACAGCATCAGCCGCGCCTGCAGCCCCTCCGCACGGCGAACCGAGGGAACCATGGCGGCGGCCAGGACCAGGGGGATGGGAAGGACCGCGATCAGCACCCGGTCGCCCGGTGACAGGTCGACCAGACCCGGGTAGACCAGGGCGCAGACGAACGGCACGATCGCCCCCACCAGCATGTGCAGCCAGCGGGTGTACGTCACCGCACGTGTCAGCGGCAGCAGGAGGCGCGGCATGCCGTCATCCTGGCAGAGCGGCAGGGGCCGGCGTCTCCCCCGTGCGGGGGAGACGGTCTCCTCCCGCGGGGGATGCCCGCCCCCGCTCGCACGACCACGCTGAAGCCATGACCAGCATCGACGTCAAAGACCTCACCAAGGAGTACGGCAGCACCCGGGCCGTCGACCGCCTGACGTGCACCGTCGAACCGGGCCGGGTCACCGGATTCCTCGGTCCCAACGGCGCGGGCAAGTCCACCACCATGCGCCTCGTCCTCGGCCTCGACCGCCCCACCTCCGGCACCGCCACGGTCGGCGGCCACCCCTACACGGCGCTTCGTGAGCCCCTGCGCACGGTCGGCGCCCTGCTGGACGCGCAGGCGGCCCACGATTCCCGCACCGCCCGTGACCATCTGCGCCTCCTCGCCGTCAGCAACCGCCTCCCGGCCCGCCGCGTGGACGAGGTCCTCCAGGAGACCGGTCTCGCCGCCGTGGCGCGCCGCCGCATCAGAACCTTCTCGCTCGGCATGCGCCAGCGGCTCGGCATCGCCACCGCGCTCCTCGGGGATCCGCCCGTCCTCCTCCTGGACGAGCCCGCCAACGGCCTCGACCCGGAGGGGATCGTCTGGATCCGCCACCTGCTGCGCCGGCTCGCCCGCGAAGGCCGTACGGTCCTGGTCTCCAGCCACCTGATGAACGAGACCGCGGCCTTCGCCGACCACCTCGTCGTCCTCGGCCGGGGCCGGCTCCTCGCGGACACCCCCACACAGGACTTCATCGAACAGCACAGCCATCCACGCGTACGCGTGCGCACCAGTGACCCCACCCGGCTGCGGGCCACGCTGCTGGCCAAGGGATACACGGTCGCGGAGGACGACGACGGCCGATGGGTGGTCGAAGACGCCAGAGCCGAGCAGATCGGAGCCGTCGCCGCCCGCGAGGGCATCCCCGTCCTCGAACTCACCGACGAACGCGCCTCCCTGGAGCAGGCCTATCTCGCTCTCACGACGGACGAGGCGGAGTTCGCCGCCGCGGCTCCCGCGTCCCCGACCATCCCGCAGGAGGCCTGACGATGTCCGTCACAGCCGTGCTCCACTCCGAGTGGATCAAGATCAGGTCGGTCCGGGCGAGCTTCGGATCGCTCCTCGCGGTCCACGCCGCCACGCTGGCCGTCACCCTGCTCGTCTACGCCACCGTCGGCCGGGCGGAGGCGGACAACGGCAACGACCCCGTCTTCGGAGCCTTCTACGCGATCAACTTCGCGCAGATCGCCGCGCTCGCCTTCGGGGCCACCGCCGTCTCCTCCGAGTACGCGGGCGGCGCCCTGCGGATCTCCCTGTCGGCCGTACCGCGCCGGGGCCTCTTCTACGCGGCCAAAACGGCGATCGTGGCCACCGCCGCCCTCGCCGTGGGACTCGCCACCGCGTTCACCACCTTCCTGGTGGGCCAGGCGTTCCTGGGGGAGTACGCCATCGGTCTCGGCGAGCCGGGAGCGCTGCGGGCCTGCATCGGCGCGGGCATCTACCTCATGCTGATGGCCCTGCTCGCCGCGGGACTCACTTTCCTGCTGCGCAGCGCCGTCCTGGTGCTCAGCCTGCTCATCCCGTTCCTCCTGATCGTGTCCTTCGTGATCGGAGACGTCGCCGGGGGCGCCGCCGCCTATCTTCCGGACCGCGCCGGACAACAAGTCCTGTACCAGACCCCGGCGGGAGACATCGGCCCGTGGACGGGGCTCGCCGTGACGGCGCTGTGGGCGGCAGCCGTGCTCCTGGCCGGTGGCCGGGCAGTACACCGCCGCGACGTCTGACACTCCGGCACCCGCCGCTCGCCCCGGGAGCGTGGCGACCGGGGTTCAGCCGAAGGCCGCCCTCGGTGCCGTCGATCCACAGCCGGGGATCGGGCGGCGCCGTATCCGCTGGGCGCTCGCCCGACGGATCGGGCCGTAGCCGGCGGACCACCGGGCCGTTCCAGGAGTGCGGCGGGGGCTGGGAGCACCCCGTCGACCACCAGGCCATCGGCCGCCCTCGCCGCGCGCCGTCGCGTATATGTCGCGTTGATCGAACGTTTCGCGCCGCCCGGCACGATCCTGGGCATGCACCTCGAAACGATCAGCCCGGCCGGCGGCGCCTGGCGGGACCGGGCTCTGTGCGCGCAGACCGGGGCCGACTTCTTCTTCCCCGAGCCGGGCAGCTCGGTGCGGGAGGCCAAGCGCATCTGCGGCATGTGCGAGATGCGCTCGGCCTGCCTGGAGTACGCCCTGGAGAACGACGAACGCTTCGGCGTCTGGGGCGGCCTGTCCGAGAAGGAACGCCAGGTCCTGAGGCGCGCCGGCGGCTGATCAGGCTCCGCGCGCCGCCAGCCGCGCCTTGCGCGCCGCCAGCCGCTCGTCGAACTTCGACGCCTCCGCGTCCAGGCCGTTCATGAACAGGCCCAGCTCCTCCTGCGCCTGCCGGCCCTCGGGGCCGAGTCCGTCGATCTGCATGACCTTCAGGAAGCGCAGCACCGGCTGGAGCACGTCGTCGTGGTGGATGCGCAGGTTGTAGACCTCGCCGATGGCCATCTGGGCCGCCGCCCGCTCGAAGCCCGGGATGCCGTGGCCCGGCATGCGGAAGTTCACCACCACGTCCCGCACCGCCTGCATGGTGAGGTCGGGCGCGATCTCGAAGGCCGCCCTGAGCAGGTTGCGGTAGAAGACCATGTGCAGGTTCTCGTCGGTCGCGATGCGCGCCAGCATGCGGTCGCAGACCGGATCGCCGGACTGCAGGCCGGTGTTGCGGTGCGAGATGCGGGTGGCGAGCTCCTGGAAGGCGACGTAGGCGACCGAGTGCAGCATCGAGTGCCGGTTGTCGGACTCGAAGCCCTCGCTCATGTGCGCCATCCGGAACTGCTCCAGCTTGTCCGGGTCGACCGCGCGCGAGGCGAGCAGGTAGTCGCGCATCACGATGCCGTGCCGGCCCTCCTCGGCCGTCCAGCGGTGCACCCAGGTGCCCCAGGCACCGTCGCGGCCGAACAGGCTGGCGATCTCGTGGTGGTAGCTGGGCAGGTTGTCCTCGGTCAGCAGGTTGACGACCAGGGCGATCCGGCCGATCTCCGTGACCTTGGACTGCTCCTTGTCCCAGGCCTCGCCGTCCTCGAACAGGCCCGGGAAGTTGCGGCCGTCGCTCCAGGGCACGTACTCGTGCGGCATCCAGTCCTTGGCGACCTGCAGATGCCGGTTGAGCTCCTTCTCGACCACTTCCTCCAGCGCGTACAACAGCCGCGCGTCGGTCCACACGGACGGGCTGCCGAGGTGAGGGGAGGTGAGCGTCACGGGAACTCCAGGGGGGACGTGCGAGAAACGCGGGAAGCGGAGAACAGGCACAGCGAAGGAACGGTCCGGTGAGCGGTGCCGGAACCGTAACCTACGGAATCGT
The DNA here is from genome assembly GCF_003270085.1 of Streptomyces triticisoli. Lineage (GTDB taxonomy): Bacteria > Actinomycetota > Actinomycetes > Streptomycetales > Streptomycetaceae > Streptomyces > Streptomyces triticisoli. The sequence continues at coordinate 36,624 of NZ_QFDQ01000193.1, forward strand.
AGGCTACGAAGCCGTAGGTTACGAAACCGTAGGTTAAGTTCGAGGTAAAGGCCGCCGACCAGGCCGCCACGGCTCGAAGGCTGACGGGTGCACGGAACAGCCCCGGGACCCGTGGGTCCCGGGGCCGGACAGGCGCCGGATCACGCCCTCAGACGTACAACTCCCGCAGCCGCACCGAGAGGCACGTCACGCACCCTTCCAGCTTCTCGAACTCGCCGATGTCCACCACCACCGGCTCGAAGCCGAGGTCCGCCAGCAGCTCCGCCGTCTTCGGCGCGCTCGCCGCCATCAGCAGCTTCTCGCCGCCGAGCAGCACCACATGCCCGCCGGACTGCTCGGGCACCGGCAGGAAACGCGGGTACAGCGACGGCGTGTCCACCTTCGGGATGTGCCCGATGACGGTGCCGTCGGGCAGCGCCGTCACCGCCGACTTCAAGTGCAGCGCCCTGCTCACCGGTACGGCCATGACCCGCGCCCCGAGCGGCTCGAACACGGCCCGCAGCTGCCGCACACCGGCCGCGTTGGTACGCCCGCCGCGACCGACGTAGACCGTGTCGCCGACCTTCAGCACGTCCCCGCCGTCCAGCGTGCCCGGCTCCCAGACCCAGTTCACCGAGCAGCCCAGGCGCGCCACGGCCTCCTCGACCCCGGAGGTCTCGTTCCGCCGGGATTCGGCGCCGGGCCGGGTGATCAGAGCGACGTTCCTGTACACCACGACCGTGTCCTCGACGAACACCGCGTCGGGGCAGTCGTCGGCCGGCTCGACCTCGACCGTCTCCCAGCCGTGGGTGCGCAGCGCCTCCACATACGCCTCCCACTGCCGCGCCGCGAGCCCGACGTCCACCTTCTCCCGCTCGATGTGCGTCACCAGCCCTTCGGCGAGGCGCGGACCGGGGCGGCGGACGAGGGCCTTCTTACTGGGCACGGGGGGCCTTTCGGATCGCGGGTGGTCGGTGGTCACGGGTGTGCTCGCTCCGGTCCGCCATGATGCGTCAGTCGCCGGTCACGACAAAACCCCCGTTCGTCTCCCGCAGCTCTCCCTCCTCCAGCAGCAGCCGGCGCGTGATGCCGATGGACTGAAGGAACGGCAGGTCGTGACTGGCCACGATCAGCGCGCCCTCGTAGGACTCCAGAGCGGTCGTCAGCTGCCGCACGCTCGCCAGGTCCAGGTTGTTCGTGGGCTCGTCGAGCAGCAGCAGCTGCGGCGCGGGCTCGGCCAGCAGCAGCGCGGCCAGTGCCGCCCGGAAACGTTCGCCGCCGGAGAGCGTCGCCGCCCGCTGGTCGGCACGGGCGCCGCGGAACAGGAAGCGGGCCAGCCCGGCCCGGATCCGGTTGTTCGTGGCCCCCGGGGCGAGGCGGGCCGCGTTCTCGGCGACGGTCAGCTCGTCGTCGAGGACGTCGAGGCGCTGCGGCAGGAACCGCAGCGGGACGTGCGCCACCGCCTCGCCCGACACCGGCGGCAGCTCCCCGGCGACGGTGCGCAGCAGCGTCGTCTTGCCGGCGCCGTTGCGCCCGGTCAGCGCGACGCGCTCCGGGCCGCGCAGCTGGAAGGAGCCGTCCACACGCGCGCCGTACGCCAGTCGGAGGTCCCGCAGGGTGAGCACGTCCCGGCCCGGCGGTACGGCCGTGGACGGCAGGTCGACGCGGATCTCGTCGTCGTCCCGTACCGCCTCCACGGCCTCGTCGAGCCGTTCCCTGGCCTCGGCGAGCTTCTCCTCGTGCAGGATGCGGTGCTTGCCCGCCGACTCCTGCGCCGCCCGCTTGCGGGCACCCATGACGATCTTCGGCTCGCGTTTGCTGTCCCACATCTTCTGGCCGTACCGCTTGCGGCGGGCCAGCTTGACCTGGGCGTCGGCCAGTTCGCGCTTCTGCTTGCGCAGGTCGGCCTCGGCGACGCGCACCGTCCGCTCGGCGGCCTCCTGCTCGACGGCGAGGGCTTCCTCGTACGCCGTGAAGTTGCCGCCGTACCAGGTGACCTCTCCGGCGTGCAGGTCGGCGATCTGGTCGACCAGGTCCAGCAGTTCGCGGTCGTGGCTGACCACGACCAGCACGCCCGGCCAGGCGGAGACGGCCGCGTACAGCCGGCGGCGGGCGTACAGGTCGAGGTTGTTGGTCGGCTCGTCCAGCAGCAGTACGTCCGGCCGGCGCAGCAGCAGCGCGGCCAGGCGCAGCAGCACCGACTCGCCGCCGGACACCTCGCCGACGGTGCGGTCCAGGCCGATGTGGCCGAGCCCGAGTTCGCCGAGGACGGCCAGGGCGCGCTCCTCCACGTCCCAGTCGTCGCCGACGGTCTCGAAGTGCTCCTCCGACACGTCGCCGGCCTCGATGGCGTGCAGCGCGGTCCGCCGGGCGGCGACGCCGAGCACCTCGTCGACCCGGAGCGCGGTGTCCAGCGTGACGTTCTGCGGGAGATACCCGACCTCGCCGGCGACGCGGACCGCGCCCCGGGCCGGGGCGAGCTCGCCCGCGATCAGCTTCAACAGGGTGGACTTCCCCGAGCCGTTGACCCCGACGAGCCCGGTCCGGCCGGGGCCGAAGGCGACGTCCAGGCCGGAGAGGACGGGGCTGCCGTCGGGCCAGGAGAAGGAGAGGGAGGTGCAGGTGATGGATGAGGACATGGGCGCCTCGCGAATGCTGGGTGCGGTCAGGGGGCAGACGGGTGTGGAGGCACCGCTGGGCGGCCGTGTCGGAGACAGGAGTCCGCGGGCACGAGAGAAGCCCTGGACCGGATTCCCGGGGACGGCTCGGACGCCGAGGTCGCACGCGACGCGCACACCCGACCGGTGTGACGCGGTGCCTCAGGACCTCAGACGAGCAACGTCCCTCTCCTCTCGACGGCAACAGGACCGCTGCACACCGTAGGAGGGGCCGGGGCGCGCCGTCAACGGATTTTGGCGTGGGCCCGGGCCCACCGAGGGAAGGAGGCCCCGTGCCCGACGGCTCGCTCTCGCTGCCGGCCCGGCTGTACCTGCTGGCCTGGGACACCGCGCCGCCGCAGCTCTCCGGCGCCGGAGAGCTGCACCACCTGGTCCGCGCCGGCGCCCTCACCGAGCTGGCCCAGCGCGGGTTGCTCGTCGACGACGACGGCATCGCCACACCCGTCGACCTGGACGCGATCACGGGGGACCCCGTCCTCGACGGACTGCTCGACCTCGTCCGCGAGTCCCGGCCCCGGCGATGGAGGAGCTGGGTGACGCTGCGGGCCCGGCTCACCCTCGTGGCCGTGCGCGAACAGCTGGCCGCCGAGGGGTACCTGCGGGCGGAGAAGCGGCGCGTGCTCGGTGTGTTCCCGTCGGTGGACCACGTCCTGGAGCGTGTCGCCGTCGTGGACGCGCTGCGCGAGGAGGCGCGGCGGGTGCTGGAGGGCTCGCGGCCGGCCGCGCTGGTTCCCGAACGCGACGCGGCCGTCGTCGCCCTCGCTGCCGCCGCCGGACTGCGCACCCTGGTGTCCGCCACGGACCGCCGGCGCCACCGGCAGCGCATCGAGGAGCTGACCGAACGCAGCGGCGCCGCGGCCCCCGCCCTGCGCCGGGTCGTGCGCGAAGTGCGCACGGCGGTCGTGGTGGCGGCCACGGCGGCCTCCGCGACGGCGGGCGGCTGAGCCGTCCCGCCGGCCGCACCGCGTCCCCGGGGCCGTCGACCCGGGGAGCGGCGGGGTCCGTCAGCGGGCGTCGCGCATCAGCTCCGCCAGGCCGTGGTCCAGGTCGAGCTGCAGGTGCTCCAGACCGACGGGTACCAGTTCGCCGGTGGCCTCCAGGAAGCGCCGTATCTCGCCGTTGCGGACGTGCACCACGGCGGTGCCCTCCGGGGCGTGGAACTCCAGGACGGTGCGGTCGTAGCCGTACGGCCGTACGCGCACGTCGCCGTGGCCCTCGGGCTCCCGCAGGCCGGCCGCGAGCAGGTCGCGGGCGAAGGTCCAGCAGACCTCCACCCCTTCGAGGGTGGCGGGGGCCGGGAAGGTCATGCGGACGGCGAACGGGTCGCGCCGGTCGTAGTGCAGCGTGGCGGGGATGGTGGGCATCCGCGGCGCTGCGGCGACCAGGCGCGCCTGAACGGTCTGCTCGATGACGGTGGACAACGCCTTGCTCCCTTGTGACGGCTGGACTGTGACGGCTGGGTCGTGACGGCCGGAGGACCGTCCGGGCGGACGGCCGGGCACTGAGAGAGACGACGGAATCAGCCAATCCGTGCACACGTGAGGCGAGTGACCTCTGTCACCGCGTTCATTCGCACAAGTGACGCGGCCGATCGGGTCGCTCGACTGGCGGACTGAATATCGCCCGTTATGGCGAACAGATCCAGAATGCGGGTATCCGTTCCTTGCACAGAGAGGAAGTGAACGGCATGCCACGCGGTTCCAGTTCCAAGCGCGAGCGTCAGTACGAGCACATAAAGGAGAGCGCGCAGGACCGGGGGGAGAGCGCCGAACGCGCCAAGGAGATCGCCGGGCGCACGGTGAACAAGGAGCGCGCCCGCTCCGGCGAGTCGAAGACCGCCAGTCGTTCCTCGACCCAGGACATGTCCTCGGGCAGGCGGGGCGGACAGCGCTCGGGCCGGGGCTCCGAGGGACCCACCTACGACCAGCTCTACGAGGAGGCCAGGCGGCGCAACATCCACGGCCGCTCGGACATGAACAAGCAGCAGCTGCGGCAGGCACTGGACAAGGGCTGACACCGGCGCCGGGCGGGACGGGTCCGCGTCCTTCCGTGCCCGCCGGTCCGTCCCGCCGTGCCGACCCCGGTTCCTCGGGCCGTACGCTCGTCCCCATCATGACGACGACCGTGGACATTCCCGCCGGCTGGCCCGCCACCGAGGAGCAGGCCCGCGCCGTTCAGGACGAGTTGCGCGGGGAGGTGGTGCTGGACGAGCCGGGACCACCGCCCGGGACGGGACATGTCACGGGGGTCGATGTCGCCTACGACGACGATCGGGACGTCGTGGCGGCAGCGGCCGTCGTCCTGGACGCGGCCACCCTGCGCGTCGTCGCCGAGACCACCGCCGTGGGGCGGATCTCCTTCCCGTACGTGCCGGGGCTGCTGGCCTTCCGCGAGATCCCCACCGTGCTGGCCGCGCTGGGCGCCCTGCCCTGCCCGCCCGGCACGGTGGTCTGCGACGGCTACGGCCTGGCCCACCCGCGCCGGTTCGGCCTGGCCAGTCACCTGGGCGTGCTGACCGGACTGCCGACGATCGGCGTCGCCAAGAACCCGTTCACCTTCACCTACGACGACCCGGACACCCCGCGCGGCAGCTCCTCCCCGCTCCTGGCCGGCCCGGACGAGGTCGGCCGCGCCCTGCGCACCCGGGACGGCGTCAAGCCGGTCTTCGTCTCCGTCGGCCACCGGACGACCCTGGCCGACGCCTGCGCCCACACCCTCGCGCTCACCCCGGCCCACCGCCTCCCGGAGACCACCCGCAGGGCGGACGCCCTGTGCCGCCGCGCCCTGCGCGAGGCGACGGCGGACACCTAGGGTGTTCTGCGAAAGTCCCTCCCCCCGCGGCAGACGCCGCGGGGCCCGCCCTGCGGGCGGACGACGGGAAACCTCGGACAGGTCCTAAGCGTTCGCCGCCGTGCGGAAGGTGAGGCCCGCTCGGCGCAGGCGGGTGATGAGGGCGTCGCCCATGGCCACGGCCGTGGTGACCTGGCCGGCCGTCGGCGGGAGGTCGTCGAAGGCGAGGGACAGGGCCGACTCGGCGAACATCTTCGCCGTCTCGTCGTACCCGGGGTCGCCGCCCGCGACCTCGGTCAGCACCCGCCGTCCGCCGCCCTCGCCCACGAACCGCACGGAGAACCAGCTCCTGGCCCGCCGCTCGGCGCTCGGCCCCTGACCGGGCTGCAGCCGGCCGGACAACCAGCGCCGGGCGGGCGGCAGTTGGGCGGCGGCCATGACCGCACCGACGGCCGCGACGCCGCCCATGGCGACGGGCAGGTGCCGGACGGCCGCGTAGTGGCGGTAGCGGAAGTCGGGGCCGTAACGTTCCAGCGCCCGTGCGGAGCGCCGCACGATCTGCGGGTCGAGGGTCGGCAGGGGCAGCACCCAGGCGCCGATCTCCCCGGCGAACCGCGGCGCGGGCGTCGGCGTGGACGCCCGCCTGCCCAGCAGCCGCGGCTCGTGCCGCGCCCGGTCCCGTGCGGCGGCCCGGATCCGCAACGGGCGTGCGAACTGGTTGAGGGCCGACGCGAACGTCCCTCCCGAGAAGGCGCCGTCCGCCCGGACGAACCCGTCCACGGTCAACGGCACGCCCTCCGGCAACTGCTGGACGGTGAAGTACACGCCCAGGTCGTGCGGGACCGAGTCGAACCCGCAGGCGTGTACCAGCCGCGCGCCCGTCTCACGCGCGCGTGCGTCGTGCCGGACGTACACCAGGTCGACGAACTCGGGCTCGCCGGTCAGGTCCAGATAGTCCGTGCCGTTGTCCGCGCAGGCGGCGGCCAGTTCCTCGCCGTACGTCACATAGGGGCCCACGGTGGTGGCCAGTACGCGCGCGTGCCGGGCGAGTTCGCGCAGGGAGGCCGGGTCGGTCACGTCCGCGCGCAGCACTCCGACGGACGCGCCGCCGGGCAGCCGCTCGCGCAGCCGCCGGAGCCGCTCCTCGCTGCGGCCGGCGATCGCCCAGCGCAGTCCCCCGGGGGCGTGCGCGGCGAGGTACTCGGCGGTGAGCGTCCCCACGAAGCCGGTGGCTCCGAAGAGCACGATGTCGTACGGACGCTCCGTCTTTTTCAGCCTGCTCATGACACCCCTCGCTCCCGGCAGCCCGCGCCGCTGTCGGTGGCCGAGGCTAGCGTGAGGAGTGCGGAGCCCGACGACGAGGGGTACCGGCGCGCGGCCACCGGGTACGGACTTGGCAGGACATGGCTAAGCGCTTGCTCGCTCAGGGCTTGTTTCCGCTGGAACGTGTTCTTAACATCATCGGTGTTACATCAGTTGTGTCACAGCAAGGGGGCTGGATGGCAACGGCTCAGGAGGCGGGGCGGCACGGCCCCCTCACCGGCGTGCGCGTGGTCGAACTGGCCGGCATCGGCCCCGGCCCGTTCGCCGCCATGCTGCTGGCCGACCTGGGCGCCGACGTCGTCCGGGTGGACCGCCCCGGCGGCGCCGCACTCGGCATCGACCCCGCCCGCGACCTCACCAACCGCAACAAGCGCTCCGTGGTCGTCGACCTGAAGTCCCCGGACGGCCCCGCCCGCGTCCTCGACCTCGCCGAGCGCGCCGACATCCTCGTCGAGGGCTACCGGCCCGGCGTCGCCGAGCGCCTCGGCGTCGGCCCCGAGGCGTGCCACGCCCGCAACCCCCGCCTCGTCTACGGCCGGATGACCGGCTGGGGCCAGGACGGTCCGCTCGCCCCGCGCGCGGGGCACGACATCGCCTACATCGCCGTCACCGGCACCCTCGGCATGATCGGCGACCCGGACGGGCCCCCGGCCGTCCCCGTCAACCTCCTCGGCGACTACGCCGGCGGCTCCCTCTACCTCGTCGTCGGCGTCCTCGCCGCCCTGCACCACGCGCGCGCGACCGGCACCGGCCAGGTCGTCGACGCCGCCATCGTCGACGGCGCCGCCCACCTGTCCGCGATGGTCCACGGCATGCTCGCGGCCGGCGCCTGGCAGGACCGCCGCGGGTCCAACCTCCTGGACGGCGGCTGCCCGTACTACGGCACCTACGAGACCGCCGACGGCCGGTACATGGCGGTCGGCGCGCTCGAACCGCAGTTCTACGCCGAGTTCCTGACCCTGCTCGGCCTGGAGGACCACGCCGACGCCCGCACGGATGTCACCCGGTGGGGTGAACTGCGCGAGGCGGTCGCCGCCCGCTTCAAGTCCCGTACCCGGGACGAGTGGACGGCCGTCTTCGAGGGCTCCGACGCGTGCGTGGCCCCCGTGCTGTCGCTGCGCGAGGCCCCGCACCACCCGCACCTGGCCGCCCGCTCCACCTTCACCGACCACGCCGGCCTCACCCAGCCGGCCCCCGCACCCCGCTTCTCCGCCACCCCCACCACCGTCCGCACCGGCCCCGCCCGGCCCGGCGCCGACACGGCCGCCGTGGCCCGCGACTGGGCCCTGCCCGCACTCCTCCAGGACGAAAACCCCCAGCGAAAGGCTTGCCAGTGAGCACCGAAGCGTACGTGTACGACGCGATCCGCACCCCGCGCGGGCGCGGCAAGGCCACCGGCGCCCTGCACGGCACGAAACCCATCGACCTGGTCGTCGGCCTCATCCACGAGATCCGCGACCGCTTCCCCGGCCTGGACCCGGCCGCGGTCGACGACATCGTGCTCGGCGTCGTCGGACCCGTGGGCGACCAGGGCTCCGACATCGCCCGCATCGCCGCGATCGCCGCCGGACTGCCCGACACCGTGGCCGGCGTGCAGGAGAACCGCTTCTGTGCCTCCGGCCTGGAGGCCGTCAACCTCGCCGCGGCCAAGGTGCGTTCCGGCTGGGAGGACCTGGTCCTCGCGGGCGGCGTCGAGTCGATGTCCCGGGTCCCGATGGCCTCCGACGGCGGCGCCTGGTTCAACGACCCGATGACCAACCTCGCCGTCGACTTCGTGCCCCAGGGCATCGGCGCCGACCTGATCGCCACCATCGAGGGCTTCTCCCGCCGGGACGTCGACGAGTACGCGGCCCTGTCCCAGGAGCGCGCGACCACCGCCTGGAAGGAGGGCCGCTTCGACCGCTCCGTCGTCCCCGTGAAGGACCGCAACGGGCTGGTCGTCCTCGACCGCGACGAGCACCTGCGCCCCGGCACCACCGCCGACTCCCTCGCCAAGCTCAAGCCGTCCTTCGCGGACATCGGCGAACTCGGCGGCTTCGACGCCGTGGCCCTGCAGAAGTACCACTGGGTGGAGAAGATCGACCACGTCCACCACGCGGGCAACTCCTCCGGCATCGTGGACGGCGCCTCGCTCGTCGCCATCGGCTCCCAGGAGGTCGGCGAGCGCCACGGCCTCACCCCCCGCGCGCGGATCGTCTCCGCCGCCGTCTCCGGCTCCGAGCCCACCATCATGCTCACCGGCCCCGCGCCCGCCACCCGCAAGGCGCTCGCCAGGGCCGGCCTGACCATCGACGACATCGACCTCGTCGAGATCAACGAGGCCTTCGCCGCGGTCGTACTGCGCTTCGTGAAGGACATGGGCCTGTCCCTGGACAAGGTCAACGTCAACGGCGGCGCCATCGCGCTGGGCCACCCGCTCGGCGCCACCGGCGCGATGATCCTCGGCACCCTCGTCGACGAACTGGAGCGCCAGGACAAGCGCTACGGCCTCGCCACGCTGTGCGTGGGCGGCGGCATGGGCATCGCCACGATCGTCGAGCGCGTCTGACCCATCCCAGCGGCACCTTCGGACCCCAGACCTCAACGGAGACACCCGACATGACCGAGAGCACCACCATCCGCTGGGAACAGGACGACACCGGCGTCGTCACCCTCGTCCTCGACGACCCCGACCAGTCCGCGAACACCATGAACCAGGCGTTCCGCGACTCCTTCGCCGCCGTCGTCGACCGGCTGGAGGCCGAGAAGGACACCATCCGCGGCGTCATCCTCACCTCCGCCAAGAAGACCTTCTTCGCCGGCGGCGACCTGCGCGACCTGATCCGGGTCACCCCCGAGACCGCCCAGGACCTCTTCGACGCCGGCCTCGCCCTCAAGCGGAACATGCGCCGCATGGAGACCCTGGGCAAGCCGGTCGTCGCCGCGATCAACGGCGCGGCCCTGGGCGGCGGTTACGAACTCGCCCTGGCCTGCCACCACCGCATCGCCCTCGACACCCCCGGCACGAAGATCGGCTGCCCCGAGGTGACCCTCGGCCTGCTCCCCGGAGGCGGCGGGGTCGTCCGTACCGTACGGCTGCTGGGCATCACCGACGCCCTGCTGAAGGTGCTGCTCCAGGGCCGGCAGTACAACGCGCGCCGCGCCCAGGAGAACGGCCTCGTCCACGAGGTGGCCGCCGGCCAGGACGAACTGCTGGCCAGGGCCCGCGCCTTCATCGACGCCCACCCCGAGTCCCAGCAGCCCTGGGACAGGCCCGGTTACCGCATCCCGGGCGGCACCCCGGCCAACCCCAAGTTCGCCGCCAACCTGCCCGCCTTCCCCGCCAATCTGCGCAAGCAGACGAACGGCGCCCCCTACCCGGCACCGCGCAACATCATGGCCGCCGCCGTCGAGGGAGCCCAGGTCGACTTCGAGACCGCCCAGGTCATCGAGGCCCGCTACTTCGTGGAACTGGCCGCGGGCCAGACGTCGAAGAACATGATCCAGGCGTTCTTCTTCGACCTCCAGGCCGTCAACTCCGGCGCCAACCGCCCCAAGGGCATCGAGCCCCGCCAGGTCCGCAGGGTCGCCGTCCTCGGCGCCGGCATGATGGGCGCGGGCATCGCCTACTCGTGCGCCCGCGCGGGGCTGGAGGTCGTCCTGAAGGACGTGTCCCTGGAGGCCGCCGTCAAGGGCAAGGGCTACTCCGAGAAGCTGTGCGCCAAGGCCGTCGCCAGGGGCCGTACCAGCCAGGAGAAGGCGGACGAGCTGCTCGCCCGGATCACGCCCACCGCCGAGGCCGCCGACCTAGCCGGCTGCGACGCGGTGATCGAGGCCGTCTTCGAGGACCCGGCCCTCAAGCACAAGGTGTTCCAGGAGGTCGAGCAGGTCGTCGCCCCGGACGCGCTGCTGTGCTCCAACACCTCCACCCTGCCCATCACCGCGCTCGCCGAGGGCGTCCAGCGCCAGGCCGACTTCATCGGGCTGCACTTCTTCTCGCCCGTCGACAAGATGCCCCTGGTCGAGATCATCAAGGGCGAGCGCACCGGCGACGAGGCGCTGGCCCGCGCCTTCGACCTGGTCCGGCAGATCAACAAGACCCCGATCGTCGTCAACGACTCGCGCGGGTTCTTCACCTCCCGGGTGATCGGCCACTTCATCAACGAGGGCGTGGCGATGGTCGGCGAGGGCATCGAGCCGGCCTCCGTCGAGCAGGCGGCGGCCCAGGCCGGCTACCCGGCCAAGGTGCTGTCCCTGATGGACGAACTGACGCTCACCCTGCCCCGCAGGATCCGCAACGAGTCCAAGCGGGCCGTCGAGGAGGCGGGCGGAACCTGGTCCGCGCACCCCGCCGAGGCGGTCGTCGACCGCATGGTCGACGAGTTCGGCCGTACGGGCCGCAGCGGCGGCGCCGGCTTCTACGACTACGGCGAGGACGGCAAGCGGACCGGGCTGTGGCCGGGGCTGCGCGAGCACTTCGCCAAACCCGGGTACGAGATCCCGTTCCGGGACATGCAGGAGCGCATGCTCTTCTCCGAGGCGCTGGACACGGTCAGGCTCCTGGAGGAGGGCGTGCTGACCTCCGTCGCCGACGCCAACATCGGCTCCATCCTCGGCATCGGCTTCCCGGGCTGGACCGGCGGCGTGCTGCAGTACGTCAACGGCTACGACGGCGGGCTGCCCGGCTTCGTGGCCCGCGCGCGTGAACTCGCCGAACGCTACGGGGAGCGGTTCACCCCGCCGGTCCTGCTGGTGGAGAAGGCGGAGAAGGGGGAGACGTTCACCGACGCGCGCTGAGGTGCGGCCCGGGCGCTCAGGCGGAGGTCGTGCCCCCCGGGGCCGCCTCCGCCCCGCCCCCGTCGACCCACTCCCGCAGCTCCTCCCTCAACGACCGCTGGAAGGTCGTGAGCAGGGCCTGCACCACCAGGGGGTGCATGTGCGCGGACAGCGACTTCACGTCCCGCGTGTCACGTTCGGCCACGGCCTCGCGCAGCAGTCCCGACAGCTCGCGGGCGGCCGCCCGCGCGTGCTCGATCAGCGCCGTACGGGCCGCGAGGATCGTCTCCTGGGACAGCGGCACGTCGAGCAGCCGCACGCCGAGCCGCAGCAGCCCGGAGTCGACACGGAAGGAGTCCCCGTCGGCCGCGACCACGTTCATCGCCGCCAGCCGCTCCACGTCCTCGTCGCTCAGTGCCCGCCCGGCCCGGCGCTCCAGCTCGGGCCGGGTGAGCGTCTCCACCGTCTCGGGGGCCCAGGAGGCGACCACCGCCCGGTGGACGGCCAGGTCGTGCGGGCTGAGGTCCGGCGGCAGCTGTCGCAGATGGCGCTCGATCGCGGCCAGCGTCATGCCCTGCAGCTGCATCTCCTCGATCAGCGCCAGGCGCGCCAGGTGCTCCGGGCCGTAGTGCCCCACCCGGCGCGGACCGATCACCGGAGGCGGCAACAGGCCCCGGCCGCTGTAGAAACGGACCGTGCGCACCGTGACCCCGGCCCGCGCGGCCAGTTCGTCGATCGTGAGAGTCGGCTCGTCGGCGTCGGTCGTCATCGGAAACTCCTTGCGTGGAAACCCCGTCCTTCAGGACGGGGCGGGGGTACCGCCCGCTTGCGGGGGAGAAACGCACCCCCGGAGCGGAGCCGCGTAGCGGCGGAGTGCGCTCCGCCAGCCCAATCCGTCCTGCTAACACGGGAGCTGATAGAATGTGAGGTATGGCGCAACAGGTGAAGCGGGCGTTCAAGTACCGCTTCTACCCCACGGACGAGCAGGCAGCAGAGCTGTCCCGCACGTTCGGCTGCGTCCGCCTCGTCTACAACAAGGCGCTTCAGGAACGCACCGCAGCCTGGTACGGCGAGCAGCGCCGCATTTCCTACGTCCAGTCGTCCGCCGCCCTGACGCGGTGGAAGAAGGCCGAGGAATTGGCCTTCCTGACCGAGGTGTCCTCCGTCCCGCTCCAGCAGGCGCTTCGGCATCTGCAGACAGCGTTCACGAACTTCTTCGCCAAACGCGCCAAGTACCCCCGCTTCAAGTCCCGGAAGAAGTCCCGGCAGTCGGCTGAGTACACCCGCTCCGGCTTCACGTGGCGTGATGGCGGGCTGACGCTGGCGAAGATGGCCGAGCCGCTGGACATCCGCTGGTCGCGTCCCCTTCCCGAAGGGACGGAGCCGACCACGGTGACCGTCTCCCGCGACAGTGCGGGCCGCTGGTTCGTGTCCCTGCTGTGCGAGGACACCATCACCCCGGCCCCCGCCACGGACGGGGCGGTCGGCCTGGACGCGGGGATCACGTCCCTGGTGACCCTGTCCACCGGGGAGAAGATCGCCAACCCGAAGCACGAGCGGCGCGACCGGGCCCGGCTGGCCAGGGCGCAGCGGGAGCTGTCGCGGAAGGCGAAGGGCTCCGCGAACCGGGAGAAGGCCCGTCGCCGCGTGGCCCGTATCCACGCGCGGATCGCCGACCGGCGCCGGGACTTCCTGCACAAACTGACCACTCGCCTCGTCCGTGAGAACCAAACGGTCGTGATCGAGGACCTCACCGTCCGCAACCTGCTGAAGAACGGCAGGCTCGCGCGCGCCATCTCCGACGCCGCGTGGACGGAACTCCGGTCCATGCTGGAGTACAAGTGCGCCTGGTACGGGCGCGAACTCGTCGTGATCGACCGCTGGTTCCCCAGTTCGAAGCTGTGCGGGGCGTGCGGCACGGTCCGCGAGAAGCTGCCGCTGAACGTCCGCCGGTGGACGTGCGAGTGCGGCGCCGTGCATGACCGCGACGGGAACGCGGCACGCAACATCCTGGCGGCCGGGCTGGCCGTGTCTGCCTGTGGAGACGGTGTAAGACCTCAACGGGAGTCCTCCCGGACGGGGCGGTCGTCGGTGAAGCAGGAAGCCCAGCGGGCGACCGCTGGAATCCCCCACCTTTGGGCGGGGGAGGAAGTCAAGTGCAGCAGTATCACTGTCCCACCAACGCTGTGAAAGCCCCGACCTGCGGTGCGCCTCCGAACTCACGAAGCAGCAGCCCGGGGCCCTTGTCAGTGGCAGCCCGTACGGTGGCGCCATGTCGGAGATCACGTACATCCGGGGCGACGCCACTGCGCCGTCGGCTGAGGGCGCCAAGGTGATCGCCCACGTCTGCAACGACGCGGGCGGCTGGGGGAGGGGTTTTGTCGTGGCCCTTTCCCGGCGCTGGCCCGAGCCGGAGGCCGCCTACCGCGCCTGGTACCGCGACCGCGCGGAGAACGACTTCGGCCTGGGCGCCGTCCAACTCGTCCAGGTCGAACCGTCCCTGTGGGTGGCCAACATGATCGGTCAGCACGGGATAAGGCGGGTCACCAGTAGGGCTGTCCCCGTGCGGTACGAGGCGATCGACACGGCCCTGGACCGGCTCGCCGGCCGGGTGGTCGAGCTCGGCGCGTCCGTGCACATGCCCCGCATAGGCTGCGGCCTGGCCGGAGGCAGCTGGGGCCGGATCGAGCCGCTGATAGAACAGCGGCTGGTGGGACGGGGCATCGCGGTGACCGTTTACGACCACGGCGGGTGAAGCCGGGCGGCCCAAGGGCAGGGGGCTGCCCCGGCCGCCGCTCGCCTGCTGTGCACGTCGTTCGTGGCCTGAATCTTCTTCCACGACCTCGGCTGTGCGGGAGCCGCTGACGTCTTCGCCAGGGACACTGCCCGCGCCGCCGGACCGGCACCGCATTCCGCTGGACGGCAAGGGCGGTGCGGGGGCCCTATCTGTTTCGTCAACCGGTCGGGGCTGGTGAGCTCGGGTTTCGTGGCACGTACGGCAAAGGGGTCGTCAGCAAGCCGACGGTCCCTTTGCGGGCGGTTCGACGTCGGTGGGAGAACGGCTACTTCATCTCGGCCACCCGCCACTTTCCGTCGATCTCGGAGAGAAGCAGCTCGGTGATGTCGAGAGGGTTGTCGCGGACACCGACGTGCCCGAAACTGTCCCCTCTCCCCCAGAATCTGGACCTGTAGGAGACCGCCAGCCGGTTGCGCTCGGCGTCGCTCAGGGGGGCGATGAGAGCCTCAACGGCCTGCGGGCAACTGTCCTCGCCCTGGCCCGCGGCGAGTTCGGACTGCGCGATCCGGGTCATACGGGAGCAAGCATCGTTTCCTTCGCCCGAGGCGAGGGCCTTGAGGAATGCCTTGCCTGCGTCCTCCAGCGCTCCGAGGCGAGCGCTGTTGTCGCGGATGACGAAGAAGAGCCCCAGCCCTACGACCGTGAGCAGTGCACCGATTGCCCAGAAGACCAGCGTGCGTACCCTTTCCTGCCCGTCCGTGTCGGTCAATGCGCCTTCCCCCCGGATATCGAACGTGCGCGTTGCCGGAATCTGACGGTCCGCCCTGGATTCCGGCAACCCTGGCTTTCGGTTTGCACTGCTGGACGTTCCATGTGGTTCCGCCGGCGGTCCGTCTCTCCGCTGCGCATGCAGGAAAACCTGTGACGTCAATGAGACTACGGGAGCAGTCTCGTGCGATCACTACTCGGTTCCGGCAGCGTTGCGGCGCTTCAGCCGCCGGTCGTGCGAGTTGAGCGAGTTGTGGGCCCCTGCCTTCTCTCCTCAAGGGGTGGAATGGTTGATTCGCTGGAGTTCAGGCGGTTTGGGGGACGGGTTGGGGTGCGAAGAAGGTGCCGTCGCGGAGCATGGCGAACAGCACGTCCACCCGACGGCGGGCCAGACACATCAGGGCCTGCTTGTGGCGTTTGCCCTCGGCCTTCTTCCGTTCGTAGTAGGCCCGGGAGGCGGGGTCGGCCAGGGCGGCGAACGCGGACAGGAAGAAGGCACGTTTGAGGTGCTTGTTGCCTCTGCGGGACGGGCTCTCGCCGCGGATTGAGGACCCGGATCTGCGGGTCACGGGGGCGAGCCCGGCGTAGGCGGCGAGGTGTCCGGCGGTGGGGAAGGCGGATCCGTCGCCGACGTCGATGAGGATCCTGGCTCCGGTCCTGACGCCGATCCCCGGCATCGACGTCAGGAGCTTGGAAAGAGGGTGGGCCTCCAGCAGTTCCTCGATGCTGGAGGCGAGTTGTTTGCGCTGGTCCAGCAGCGAGGACAGGTTCGCGGCGAGTTTGGGCACGATCACGGCGGCGGCGTCGGTGCCGGGCACCACTACGGTCTGTTCGTCCAGGGCGGTGAAGATGTCCGCGACCAGGCGCTCGGCCATGCGCAGGGCCTTCGGGCGGAGCACGGTGACCAGCCGGCGGCGGCCGGCCTTGCGGATCTGGGCCGGGGAGCCGAAGCGTTCCAGCAGCCCGAGCACGGCCGGGTGCTGGATGCGCGGGCCCAGGGCGCGTTCCAACGAGGGATGGACCTGCGTGAGCAGGCCCCGCAGCCGGTTGACGACCCGGGTGACCTCGCCCGCGAGGTCGTCGTCAAAGCCCACGCTCATGTGCAGCTCGGCGACCGTCTCGTCGGCGAGTTCGAGGCTGCGCAGGGTGTGGGGCATGGTCCGGGCGGCATCCGCGATGACCGCCGCGTCGCGGGCGTCGGTCTTGCCCTCGCCGGGGTAGAGGTCGGCGATCCGCCGCATCGTGAGTCCCGGCAGATAGGCGACCTGGCAGCCCGTATCCCGGGCCACTGCCAGCGGCAGGGCGCCGATCGAGGCGGGCTGGTCCACCACGACCAGGACCCGGCCGTACTTCGCGGTCAGCTTCTGAAGCATCGCGCGGAGCTTGGGCTCGCTGTTGGGTAGCGGCTTGTCGACCACACTCTTTCCGTCGGGCCGCAGGCCACAGGCGTGGTGTTCGCCCTTGCCGACGTCCAGCCCGAGGAAGACTCCGATGTCGCTGGTGTCGATCACATCGCTCCTTGCAAGGTCAGACCGCCCCGGCCCCGACGCGGCACCAGCTGCCGGCAACCACGTTACGCAGAGCCCTGCCGGAGTCTCGGGCGCTCGTGCCCCTATGAGCGGTCGACCGGTGCCTCCCGGCCCGGTGACACCACCCCCCGGGTCATGGTCGACAGGGGGCAAAAGTCATGCCGGGCCAGAAGGCCGGGAGCCCCGAGCTCGGTGCCACGAAGAAGGTAACGGGGGGAAGCCCTTCGTGGTGGCACGCGCGTCCGGGAACGTGCTGGTCGCGGCCAGGGCGCACTGAGCACGGCCCGGCCCGGCCGTTAGGATCGGCCGTCTGATGACTGCCACCCTCGTTGCCAAGAATCTCGCCGCCGGGCACGGCGACCGCGCCCTGTTCGACGGACTCGACCTCGTCGTCGCCCCCGGGGACGTGATCGGGCTGGTCGGTGCCAACGGCGCGGGTAAGTCCACGCTGCTCAGGATGCTCGCCGGGCTGGACGCGCCCGAGCAGGGCGAACTCGCCCTCTCCCCGCCGACGGCGGCCGTCGGACACCTGCCCCAGGAGCCGGAACGGAGGCCGGGCGAGACCGTACGGGAGTTCCTGGCCCGCCGCACCGGGGTGGCGGCGGCCCAGCGGACGATGGACGAGGCCACCCAGGCGCTGGTCGAGGGCGCACCGGGCGCGGACGACGCGTACGCGACGAGCCTGGAGCGGTGGCTCGGCCTCGGCGGCGCCGACCTCGACGAACGCGCCGAGGAAGTCGCCGACTCCCTGGGGCTCGCCGTCGGCCTCGACCAGCCCATGACCTCCCTCTCCGGCGGCCAGGCGGCCCGCGCCGGCCTCGCCTCGCTGCTGCTGTCCCGCTACGACGTCTTCCTGCTCGACGAGCCGACCAACGACCTGGACCTGGACGGCCTGGAGCGACTGGAACGGTTCGTGACCGGGCTGCGCGCCGGGACGGTCGTCGTCAGCCACGACCGCGAGTTCCTCACCCGCACCGTCACCAAGGTCCTCGAACTCGACCTCGCCCAGCGGCAGATCAACCTCTACGGCGGCGGGTACGCGGCCTACCTGGAGGAGCGTGAGGTGGCCCGCCGGCACGCCCGCGAGGACTACGAGGAGTACGCCGACAAGCGGACCGCCCTCCAGGAGCGCGCGCAGATGCAGCAGGCCTGGATGGACAAGGGAGTGAAGAACGCCCGGCGCAAGGCGGGCAGCGACAACGACAAGATCGGCCGCAAGTTCCGCAGCGAGGCCAGTGAGAAACAGGCGGCGAAGGCCCGCCAGACCCAGCGCATGATCGAGCGGCTGGAGGTCGTCGAGGAGCCCCGCAAGGAGTGGGAGCTGCGCATGGAGATCGCGGCGGCCCCGCGCTCGGGCGCGGTCGTCGCCACGCTGCGGGACGCGGAGGTACGGCGCGGGGACTTCGTGCTCGGCCCGGTGTCCCTGCAGATCGACTGGGCGGACCGGGTGGCCGTCACCGGCGCGAACGGCGCCGGCAAGTCGACGCTGCTGGCCGCCCTGCTGGGCCGGGTGGGCCTGGACGCCGGTCACGCGTCCCTGGGCTCGGGCGTCCTGGTCGGCGAGGTCGACCAGGCCCGCCGCCTGTTCCACGGCCCCGAAACCCTGATGGACGCCTTCCGTACGGCGGTCCCGGACACCGAACCCGTCGAAGTCCGCACGCTGCTCGCCAAGTTCGGCCTGAAGGCGGATCACGTCCTGCGCCCCGCCGCGACGCTCTCCCCGGGCGAGCGCACCAGGGCCGCCCTCGCCCTCCTCCAGGGCAGGGGCGTCAACCTCCTGGTCCTGGACGAGCCCACCAACCACCTCGACCTGCCGGCCATCGAGCAGCTGGAGTCGGCGCTGGACTCCTACCAGGGCACTCTGCTCCTGGTCACCCATGACCGCCGCATGCTGGACGCGGTGCACGTGACCCGCCGCCTGGAGGTCGCGGCCGGCAAGGTGACGGAACGCTAGGCCCCGTCCGGCGGACAGGCCCCGGGCATACCGCCCGCGAGGGTCACCGGCGTGGGGCCTACACTCGGTCACCGTTGCCCAGCGGAGCGAAACCGCAGACCGGAAGGCATGGTCACCCATGTTCCAAGACGCCCCCATCTATCACCAACTCATAGCCGAGCGCGGTGACGTACCCGCAAGCGTCCGCGACGCGGCCACGGACATACACAGGAGACTCCAGGACGTGATGAGCACGGGGCTGCCGTCGGCCGCCTTCGAACCCGGCCCGCCACCCCCGGGAGCGGCCCCACGGCCCCACTCGGCGCTGCCACCCGGCCAGTACCCACCGCGCTGACGGCCCGCCGGTACAGGCCGGCCGCGGAACCGGCCGTACACCTGACGAGCCCGGACCCGCCGGCGACAGCGCGGCGGGTCCGGGCCCGTACATGTGCCCGTACGTGTCAGCGACGGCCGTTCTTCGGGTCGAGCAGGCCCGCGCGGCGCAGCGCGTCGGCCATCGCGCTGTTCGCGGGCGCGGGCGCCTGACGCGAGCCGCCGCCACCGCCGCCACCGCGGCCC
>NZ_QFDQ01000194.1 GCF_003270085.1 Streptomyces triticisoli
CCGCGGGACGGCGCGCCGGCGCCGGACCCCGCGCCGCTCGCCGCCCCTTCCGGCGCGGACGCCGCGTACCTGCGCTACGGCTCGGGGACGTCCGACCGGACCCGCGGCGTCGTCCTCACCCATGCCGCGCTCGCCGACGGGCTGCGCGGCATGCAGCAGCGCCACCGGCTGGACGCTTCCGACCGGGTGCTGCACAAGGCCCCGGCGAGCCTCGGCGCCGCCGTGTGGGAACTGCTCTGGCCGCTGACCACCGGTGCCGCCGTCGTCATGGCGGCGCAGGACGTCCACCGGGACGCCGCCGCGCTCGCCGACGCGGTCCGCCGGACCGGCGCCACCACCCTGCACGTCGTCCCGTCCGTGCTCGCCAACCTCGTGCGCGACGAGACCGCCGCCACCGCCTGCAAGGGCCTGCGGCGCGTCCTGTGCGGCGGGGAGGCGCTCTCGGCAGGCCTGGCGGCACGGTTCCGCGAACTCTGCGACGTACCGGTCCACCACGTGTACGGGCCGGAGGAGACCGCGTTGGACGTCACCGCGTGGGAACACCGGACCGGGGCGGCCACCGTGCCGATCGGACGGCCGGTCCGGAACACCGGTGTCCACGTGCTGGACGGCGGACTCCACACGGACCGCTTCGTCCCCTGCCCCTTCGGCCCGCCCGGCACGCGCATGTACCGCACCGGCGACCTGGCCCGCTGGAACGCCGACGGCGAACTGGAGTACGTCGGCCGCGCCGACCGGCGGGTGCGGATCCGCGGCCTCTGGGCCGATCCCGGCGAGGTCGAGGCCGTCCTCACCGCCCACCCCGGAGTGGCCCAGGCCGCCGTGACCGCCTGGTCCGACGGACCCGGCCGCCCCGACCGGCTCGTCGCCCACGTCGTCCCCGCCACCCCCGGGCGCCTGGGCGCCGCCGGCCTGGACGTGGACTTCAGCGCCGGCCTGGACGTGACCGAACTGCGGCGCTTCGCCGGCGCCCGGCTCCCTGAGCACCTCGTGCCCGCCGCCTTCGTCGTCCTGGACAGCGTGCCGCTCACGGCGAACGGCACGCTGGACCGCGCTGCCCTGCCCGAACCGCAGGTCGCGCGACGACCGCACCGGGTGGCGCGGACCCCCGAGGAACGGCTCCTGGCGGACGCCTTCACCGAGGTGCTGGGCACCGCTCGCGTCGGCCTGGACGACGACTTCTTCAGCCTGGGAGGTGACAGCATCTCCGCGATGCGGGTGGTGGCGCTCGCCCGCGCCGGCGGCCTCGGGCTCACCGCGCGGACCGTCTTCGAGTGCCGCACCGTCGCCGCGCTGGCGGCCGTGGCCACCCCCGCCGGCGAACCGGCCCCCGCCGCCCCGGCCGCGACC
>NZ_QFDQ01000195.1 GCF_003270085.1 Streptomyces triticisoli
ACACTCACAAGCTCGTTGACATCACGCACACCAGAACAACGACGGCCGTCACCCTTCGTCACCACCGATTACGGGACAGAGCCAAAAACTTTACAGACCCCCCTGTCTGAACTCTGGTGTCCCCGCCGCTGAGGTGGCCGAGATGGCAGGCCACAGCGTGGCGATCCTGATGGACACGTACTACAAGTGCATCCACGGCCAGCGGGAGCAGATGGTGCAGCGCATCATCGACGCCCTCAGTGACGATCGGGAGGGCGGGGCATCGGGCGAAGTGGACTAGACCATGCGTCTTCGCCGGCACACTATGGGCACAATCGCTGTGGGGTGCAACGAAACGCGATGAGACGCGGTGGGGTGCACCTCGGGCCACGGCCCCTGCTTCGTTCTCGGCGAGAACGTCGTAACGGCCGGCCCGCGGAGCGTCGGACGACGCGGCGCGGGCCGACCGATGATCGGTGAAACCGCAGGTCAGTCCACCTTGCGGAACAGCCCCTCCTGCACCACGGACACGATCAGTTGCCCTTCGGGGTTGTAGATGCGGCCCCGGGCAAGGCCCCGGCCGCCTGTCGCGATCGGCGACTCCTGGTCGTACAGGAACCACTCGTCCGCACGGAACGGCCGGTGGAACCACATGGCGTGGTCCAGCGAGGCCATGTCGAATCCCCGCGGCCCCCACAGCGGCTCGACCGGGATGCGCACCGCGTCGAGCAGGGTCATGTCGCTGGCGTAGGTCAGCGCGCAGGTGTGCACGAGCGGGTCGTCGCCGAGCGGCCCGACCGCGCGCATCCACACGGCGCTGCGCGGCTCGGCACCTTTGACGTCCTCGGGACTCCAGCGCAACCGGTCCGCATACCGGATGTCGAACGGCTGGCGGCGCGCCATGCGCTCCAACTGCTCGGGAAGGGCCCCCAGATGTTCCCGGATCTCCTCCGCGACCGTCGGCAGGGACTCCGGGTCCGGAACCTCGCGGGCCGGCGGCAGCTGGTGCTCGAAACTCCCCTGTTCAGGCTTGTGGAAGGAGGCGGTCAGATTGAAGATCGTGCGGCCTTGCTGTACGGCGGTGACCCGGCGGGTGGTGAAGGACCGCCCGTCGCGCACTCGCTCCACCTGGTACACGATCGGCACCCCGGGCCGGCCGGGGCGCAGGAAGTACGCGTGCAACGAGTGCACCGGGCGCTCGCCGTCCGTGGTGCGTCCGGCGGCGACCAGCGCCTGCCCGGCCACCTGCCCGCCGAAGACCCGCTGCAGGGACTCCTGCAGGCTGCGGCCACGGAAGATGTTGACCTCGATCTGCTCCAGGTCGAGCAGGTCGACGAGTCTTCCGGCCGGGTTCGTCATGTCCGCCATGTCCGTCACCTGTGGGGTTCTCCTGTGCTCACAGCTGACCGACGTCGGTCACGCGGACGACCGCGCGGCTCTCGGCGTCGGAAGCGGCCAGGTCGATCTCCGCGCTGATGCCCCAGTCGTGATCGCCGCCTGGATCGTCGAAGATCTGCCGCACTCGCCACAGACCGTTCTGCGGCTCCTCCTCGATCAGCAGCAGCTTCGGGCCACGGGCGTCGGGACCGGTGCCCAGGTCCTCGTACTCCTCCCAGTACTTGTCCATCGCCTCGCCCCACGCCTCGGCGTCCCAGCCGGCCTCGGCGTCCATCTCGCCCAGCTCCTCGACCTGGTCCAGGGCGGCGAGCTCGACACGACGGAACATGGCGTTGCGGACCAGGACGCGGAAGGCGCGGGCGTTGGAGGTGACCGGCTTGACCTGGTCGGCCTTCTCCTGGGCCTCCTCGGCGGTCATCTCCTCCGGGTTGGCCAGCTGCTCCCACTCGTCCAGCAGGCTGGAGTCGACCTGACGCACCATCTCGCCCAGCCAGGCGATCAGATCCTGCAGGTCCTCGGACTTCAGGTCGTCCGGGACCGTGTGCTCCAGCGCCTTGTACGCACTGGCCAGGTAGCGCAGCACGATGCCCTCGGTGCGGGCGAGCTCGTAGAAGGAGACCAACTCCGTGAACGACAGCGCCCGTTCGTACATGTCGCGGATCACGGACTTCGGCGACAGCGGGTGGTCGCCGACCCAGGGGTGGCTCTTGCGGTAGGTGTTGTAGGCGTGGAAGAGCAGCTCTTCCAGGGGCTTGGGGTAGGTGATGTCCTGGAGGCGCTCCATGCGCTCCTCGTACTCGACACCGTCCGCCTTCATCGCGGCCACGGCCTCGCCCCGCGCCTTGTTCTGCTGAGCGACGAGGATCTGCCGCGGGTCGTCCAGCGTGGACTCCACCACGGAGACCATGTCCAGCGCGTAGGACGGCGACTCGGGGTCCAGCAGCTCGAACGCGGCCAGCGCGAAGGTGGACAGCGGCTGGTTGAGCGCGAAGTCCTGCTGAAGGTCGACCGTGAGGCGCACGATACGGCCCTCGGCGTCCGGCCGGTCGAGCTTCTCGACGATGCCGCCGTCCAGCAGCGAGCGGTAGATGGCGATGGCCCGCCGGATGTGCCGCAGCTGCTGCTTGCGCGGCTCGTGGTTGTCCTCCAGCAGGCGCCGCATCGCCTCGAAGGCGTTGCCGGGACGGGCGATCACCGACAGCAGCATCGTGTGCGTCACACGGAAGCGGGAGGTCAGCGGCTCCGGCTCGGAAGCGATGAGCTTGTCGAAGGTGTTGTCCGTCCAGCCGACGAACCCCTCCGGTGCCTTCTTGCGGACGACCTTCCGGCGCTTCTTGGGGTCGTCGCCCGCCTTGGCGAGTGCCTTCTCGTTCTCGATGACGTGCTCGGGGGCCTGCGCGACGACGAAGCCCTCCGTGTCGAAGCCGGCCCGGCCGGCCCGGCCGGCGATCTGGTGGAACTCACGGGCGCGCAGCGTGCGCACGCGGCTGCCGTCGTACTTGGTCAGCGCCGTGAACAGCACGGTACGGATCGGTACGTTGACGCCCACACCGAGCGTGTCCGTGCCGCAGATCACCTTCAGCAGACCGGCCTGCGCCAGCTTCTCCACCAGCCGCCGGTACTTGGGCAGCATGCCGGCGTGGTGTACGCCGATGCCGTGCCGGACGTAGCGGGAGAGGTTGCGGCCGAACCCGGTGGTGAAGCGGAAGTTGCCGATCAGCTCGGCGATCTGTTGCTTCTCCTCGCGCGAGCACATGTTGATGCTCATCAGCGCCTGCGCCCGCTCCACGGCCTGGGCCTGGGTGAAGTGCACGATGTACACAGGGGCCTGGCGGGTCTGGAGGAGGTCGGTGAGCGTCTCGGTGAGCGGCGTGCGCCGGTACTCGTAGGACAGCGGCACCGGGCGGGTGGCCGAGCGGACCACCGCGGTGGGGCGGCCGGTGCGGCGGGTGAGGTCCTTCTCGAAGAAGGAGACGTCGCCGAGCGTGGCCGACATCAGCACGAACTGCGCCTGCTCCAGCTCCAGCAGCGGGATCTGCCAGGCCCAGCCGCGGTCGGGCTCCGCGTAGAAGTGGAACTCGTCCATGACGACCTGGCCGACGTCGGCGTCCTTGCCGTCGCGCAACGCGATCGAGGCCAGCACCTCGGCGGTGCAGCAGATGACGGGCGCGTCGGCGTTCACGGAGGCGTCACCGGTGAGCATGCCGACGTTCTCGGTGCCGAACAGCTTGCACAGTTCGAAGAACTTCTCCGACACCAGCGCTTTGATCGGCGCCGTGTAGAAGGTGACCTCGTCCCGGGCCAGCGCGGCGAAGTGTGCACCGGCCGCGATCATGCTCTTGCCGGAACCGGTGGGCGTGGAGACGATCACGTTCGCCCCGGAGACCACCTCGATCAACGCCTCCTCCTGGTGGGGGTAGAGCGTGAGACCGCGATCCTGGGCCCAGGATTCGAAGGCTTCGTACAGGGCGTCGGGGTCGGCGGTCGGCGGGAGCTGATCGATGAGGGTCACCCACCCATCTTGCCTGGCCCTCCGGCCGAGGGGGGAATCGGCTGCCGATCCGAAGATCACGACCGCTACGCTGTGTCGCCGACGGAACATTGGCGCGCCGGGACAACTGGACAGCGGCACAAGAGGAATGGGGCGGGGAACGGCCATGATGGGACCAGCACACTCACTGTCGGGCGCCGCGGCCTGGCTGGGCGTGGGAGCCGCCGCCGCCGCGGCCGGACGCCCCATGCCCTGGCCGGTCCTGCTGGTCGGTGCGCTGGTCTGCGCCGGGGCCGCCCTCGCCCCGGATCTGGACCACAAGGCCGCGACCATCTCGCGCGCCTTCGGACCGATCTCGTACCGGCTGTGCGAGATCGTCGAGAAGCTGTCCCACGCCGTCTACAAGGCGACGCGCATGAAGGGCGACCCGCGCCGCTCCGGCGGGCACCGGACGTTGACACACACCTGGGTGTGGGCGGTGCTGATCGGGACGGGCACCTCCGCCCTGGCGATCACCGGTGGCCGCTGGGCGGTGCTGGCGATTCTCTTCGTGCACATGGTGCTGGCCATCGAGGGCCTGCTGTGGCGGGCGGCCCGCGGCTCCAGCAGCGACATCCTGGTGTGGCTGCTGGCCGCGACCAGCGCATGGCTCCTCGCGGACATCCTCGACCAGCCGGGCAACGGCTCGAACTGGCTGTTCACCGCCGCGGGCCAGGAGTACCTGTGGCTGGGCCTGCCGATCGTGCTGGGCGCGCTGGTGCACAACATCGGGGACGCGCTGACCGTCTCCGGCTGCCCGATCCTGTGGCCCATACCGGTGGGCCGCAGGCGCTGGTACCCCGTCGGCCCGCCGAAGGCGATGCGGTTCCGGGCGGGCAGCTGGGTCGAGCTCAAGGTGCTGATGCCGGCGTTCATGCTGCTCGGCGGGGTGGGCTGCGCGGCCGCGCTGGGCTTCATCTGAGGGACCGCTCGGTACTTCGTCCGAGGGGCCGCTCGGCCTCACGCGGCTCCGTCGCCGCCCGTGCCCTGTCCGCCGCCGTAGCGCCGCTCGAACCGGGCGACGCGGCCCTCGGAGTCCACCGTGCGGGCCTTGCCGGTGTAGAACGGGTGGCTCTCCGAGGAGATCTCCACGTCCACGACCGGGTAGGTCTCGCCGTCGTCCCACTCGATGGTCTGCTCGCTGGTGGCGGTGGACCGGGTGAGAAAGGCGTAGCCGGCGGAGCGGTCGCGGAAGACGACGGGGTGGTAGTCGGGATGCTTGTCCTGCTGCATGGGAACTCCTCGTACGGCGGGGGAGAGGGCGGCCGGGGAGAGGGCGACGGCGCACCGGCGGCCGGGTCAGCTGTACAGGGTGTCCTCGTCGACGACGTGCATCGCGGCCTCCTCGGCGGAGGCGGCCGCGCCGTCGATGCCCACGTCGGTGGCGATCAACGCGCTCTCCTCGTCCTCGTGCGTTCCCTCGTCGGGGGCGACGAGACGGCCGGAGCGGTCGGCACCGACCTCGTTGTCCAGGAGTTCCCCGTCGGTGTCCGCGCAGTCGCCCATGCCGTCGCCGTCCGGGGCGGGCGGGTCGGGGAGCTCTTCGGCGAGACGCTGCTCCAGGGTCTCGCCCTGTCGGCGCTCGGCCGCGGTCACGCCGGTGTGCTCCACCGCCCACGGCCGCTCCGGAGGGGACCAGCCACGGTCCAGGGGGTCGTCGACACCGTCGTACTCCAGCGTGTCCTCCGAGTCGAGCACTCCCGTGTCTTCTTTGATCTCGGAGTCGTCATCGGGCTGGTAGACGTCGTCTCCCCAGCCGTCGGCGCTGTCCACGGGTACCTCCAGGGGGTGGGACCGGGCCCGTTCTCACCGCGGCCGGCGGGCGGCCGCCGGTGCGCGGGGCACAGCTGTCACCCGACTCGAACCGGACGGTTCCCGGGCGCTCCCCGAGCCGTTGCCGCTTTCCAGCCTTCCACCCCTGTTCGTCCCCGCGCAACGGCACGACACCAGCTCCCGGCCTACAGGCCGTGGCCCGTACCCCCGTCCCTGAGGACCGCATGCGTGCACGGCGGCGGCCGGGGCACGGAGCGCTGTCGCTCCGGGCGCGGGTCGGCACCCGCGGGCCCCTGGAGCGCCCCGATCACTGCCGGCGCGGCCGGTGGCGGCGGAGGAGCGGACTCCCGCGGCTCCGGGTGCCGGCCCGTGCCCGGGCCGGGCGGTCGACCGGCCAGCCGGTCGCTTTCCGTGCCGGCGGGGCTGTGGACCGCCGCGGTCACCATGCCGGTCACTGCCGGCGCGGCCGCCGGCGGCCGGGGTGCGGAGTGCTGCCACTGCGTACGCCGGCCCTGCCCCCCGGTCCTGTGGACCGCCGCGGTCACCGGGCCCGTCACCGGCGGCGGCTCGGGCGCCGGGACCGGCCGTCGCAGGTGCCGGCCCGTGCCCCGGCCGGGCAGCCGGCGGGACCGGAGCCCGGCCCGCAGGACTCTCCGACGTGCCGCCGTCGCCCGCTCACCCGTGCCAGGACCGCCACAGCGCCGCGTACGCGCCGTCCGCGGCGACCAGGTCGTCGTGGGTGCCCATCTCGCTGATGCGGCCGTTCTCGACCACGGCGATGACATCCGCGTCGTGGGCCGTGTGGAGCCGGTGGGCGATGGCGACGACCGTGCGGCCGTCCAGGACGCGGGCCAGGGACCGCTCCAGGTGCCGGGCCGCCCGCGGGTCGAGGAGCGAGGTCGCCTCGTCCAGGACCAGCGTGTGCGGGTCGGCCAGGACCAGCCGGGCCAGGGCGATCTGCTGGGCCTGGGCCGGGGTGAGGGCGAGACCGCCCGAGCCGACCTCGGTGTCCAGGCCGTCCTCCAGGGCACGCGCCCAGCCGTCGGCGTCGACCGCGCCGAGCGCCGCCCACAGCTCGGCATCGACGGCGTCGGCGCGGGCGAGGAGCAGGTTGTCGCGCAGGGAGCCCACGAAGACGTGGTGCTCCTGGTTGACCAGGGCGACGTGGGAGCGGACGCGTTCGGCGGGCATCCGGGAGAGTTCGGCGCCGCCGAGGGCGACCCGGCCCTCCCGCGGCGCGTAGATCCCGGCGAGCAGCCGGCCCAGCGTGGACTTGCCGGCGCCCGAGGGGCCGACCAGGGCCAGCCGGGTGCCCGGGGCGACCTTCAAGGACATCTCGTGCAGCACGTCGACGCCCTCCCGGTAGCCGAAGTGCACCCGGTCCGCGTGCACGTCCCGGCCGGCGGGGGCCAGCGAGGAGTTCCCGGCGTCCGGTTCGATGTCGCGGACGCCGACGAGTCGGGCCAGCGACACCTGCGCCACCTGCAACTCGTCGTACCAGCGCAGGATCAGCCCCACCGGGTCCACGAGCATCTGCGCGATGAGCGCGCCCGTGGTCAGCTGTCCGACCCCGATCCAGCCCCGCAGGACGAACACCCCGCCGACCATCAGCACGGAGGCGAGCACGGTCACGTGGGTGATGTTGACGACGGGGAAGAGCACCGACCGCAGCCAGAGCGTGTAGCGCTCCCACGCCGTCCACTGCCTGATCCGGAGTTCCGACAGAGCGACGCGGCGCTCACCCAGGCGGTGCGTCTCCACGGTGCGCCCGGCGTCGACGGTCTCGGTGAGCGCGGCGGCCACAGCGGCGTAGCCCGCGGCCTCCGAGCGGTAGGCGGACGGCGCCCGCCGGAAGTACCAGCGGCAGCCGATCACCAGCAGCGGCAGGGCCAGCAGCACAGCAGCGGCGAGCGGCGGCGCGGTGAGGACCAGACCGCCGAGCAGCAGTGCCGCCCACACCACCCCGATCGCCAGCTGCGGCACGGCCTCGCGCATCGCGTTGGCGAGCCGGTCGATGTCGGTGGTGATGCGGGAGAGCAGGTCGCCGGTGCCCGCACGCTCCAGTACGCCCGGCGGCAGTCCGACCGACCGGACGAGGAAGTCCTCGCGCAGGTCGGCCAGCATCCGCTCGCCCAGCATCGCTCCGCGCAGCCGCACTTCCCGTACGAACACGGCCTGGACGAGCAGCGCCAGCACGAACAGCCCCGCGGTCAGGGGCAGATGCAGCTCCCGGGTGCCGTGCGACACCCGCTCGACCAGGCCGCCCAGCAGCCAGGGTCCGGCCATGGAGGCCAGCACGGCCACCGTGTTGACGGTGACGAGCAGCAGGAAGGCGCCGCGGTGCCGGTGCAGCAGCTCGGCCACGTAGGCGCGGACGGTCGCGGCGGAGCCGACGGGCAGGGTACTGGCGGTCGTCGGGGCCGCCGGGTCGTACGCCGGGGGCGCCACGCCGATCATGCGGTCTCCTCCATCTCTTCCATGGCGCCCCGCAGGACCGTCTCGTCGGCCGGCGGATCGGCCGGTGCGGTCCTCGGCCCGCCGTCGGCCTGGGGCATGTCGTGCACGGCGCGCTCCTCGTCGGTCTCCCGGGTCACCACCGCGCGGTACCGGGGTTCGGTGTGCACCAGGTCGCGGTGCGCACCGACCGCGGCGACCGTGCCCCCGTGGACCAGCACCACCCGGTCGGCACGGTCCAGCAGCAGCGGAGAGGAGGTGAAGACCACCGTGGTGCGCCCGGTACGCAGGTTCCGCAGGCCCTGCGCGATCCGCGCCTCGGTGTGCGAGTCGACGGCGGAGGTCGGCTCGTCCAGGACCAGCACCTCCGGGTCGGCGATCAGGGACCGGGCCAGAGCAAGACGCTGGCGCTGGCCGCCGGAGAGGGACCGGCCGCGCTCGGTGACACGGACGTCCATGGGATCCCCGGCGGCCGGCGACGTCTGAGCGAGAGCCTCCAGGACGTCGTCGCACTGGGCGGCGGCGAGCGCATCCTCGGCGGAGACGTTCCCCGAGGCGGGCACGTCGAGCAGTTCGCGCAGCGAACCGGAGAGCAGCACCGGGTCCTTGTCCTGGACCAGGACGGCCGTGCGGGCCGAGTCGAGCGGCAGTTCGTCGAGCGGTACGTTGCCCAGGAGCACCGACGTACCCGGCTCGGTGGGATGGCCGCCGAGCCGTTCGGCCAGTCGGCCCGCCGCGTCCGGGTCGCCGCAGACCACGGCGGTCAGGCGTCCGGCGGGCGCGCACAGCCCGGTCGCCGGATCGCACAGGTCGCCCGACGGTGCGTCGGCCGTCCGTGTTCCGGTTCCGTCGGTGGTCCGTTCCAGGGAGAGCACCCGGGCGGCCCGCTCGGCCGACGGGCGGGAGAAGGAGTACGCCATGGCGATCTCCTCGAAGTGCCGCAGGGGATAGGTGAGGACCATGACGGAGCTGTAGACGGTGACGAGTTCGCCCACGGTGATCCGGCCGGTGCGGGCCAGATGGACGCCGTACCAGACGACCGCGATCAGCAGCAGGCCCGGAAGCAGTACCTGGATCGCGGAGATCAGTGACCACATGCGGGCGCTGCGGACGGCAGCGTGCCGTACTTCCTGGGAGGCGCGGCGGTAGCGGCCGAGGAACAGCTCCTCGCCGCCGATGCCGCGCAGCACCCGCAGTCCGGCGACGGTGTCCGTGGCCAGTTCGGTGGCGCGGCCCGCCTTCTCGCGCTGCACGTCGGCGCGCCGGGTCGCGCGTGGAAGCAACGGCAGCACCGCGAGTGCCAGCG
This sequence comes from Streptomyces triticisoli, assembly GCF_003270085.1. Taxonomy (GTDB): domain Bacteria; phylum Actinomycetota; class Actinomycetes; order Streptomycetales; family Streptomycetaceae; genus Streptomyces; species Streptomyces triticisoli. Next base: position 9,441 of record NZ_QFDQ01000195.1, read on the forward strand.
CGGGCAGGCCCACGGCGACGACCACGCCGAGCGCCGGCTGGTAGACGAGCAGAGCGGCACAGACCAGCACCACGGTGACCGCGGCCGCGGTGAACCGGGACACGGCCTCCACGAACCAGCCGATCTTCTCGACGTCTCCGGTGGAGACGGCGACCACCTCGCCCGCGGCCACCCGCCGGGTCAGCGCGGAGCCCAGCTCGGCGGCCTTGCGGGCGAGCAGTTGCTGGACACGGGCGGCCGCGGTGATCCAGTTGGTGACCGCGGCGCGATGCAGGAAGGTGTCGCCGAGCGCGTTGCCGGCGCAGGCCAGCGCCAGCAGCCCGCCGGTCAGAGCGAGTCGGGAGCCCGAGCGGTCGACGACCGCCTGGACGGCGAGGCCGACGCAGAACGGCAGAGCGGCGACCGAGGCGAAGTGCAGCAGTCCCCAGGCCAGCGCTCTCCACTGCCCGCCCAGTTGGTTACGTCCCAGCCACCACAGGAGTCGGGGACCCGAGCGTGCGTCCGGCACACCCGGGTCGGGATACGGGAGGTCTTGAATCTGCATGAGGTTCCAGTGGCTCGTGTCAGGGCGGAGCGGTTGCCGCCGGCCGACGGACAGGCCGTGACAGGGTCGCGTCGCCAAGTAGTCGAAAGCAAGTGGTTTTCCCTCCACGCGCCGTGGAGCGCGGGCCTGCACACGAGGAGTCGAATGCCTCAATGGGCTCCAATGAGGCGGAAATAAGGCTATTTGGGTCAATTCGGGTAGATCGCCCGGCGTGTCGTGGTGACGATGGGGACATGCAGAGTGGCGGCACAAAACATGCGATGGTCGCTGCGGCGACCTGCGGTTTCCTTCTGGCGGCAGTGGCCGCGTGCGGCGGGATCCAGGCGGAGGTCCACCACCGCGAGGTCCCCAGACCCGGCGGCCCGTCGGGGACCGCCCGGCCCAGCCCTTCGGCGGTCCCGTCCCGGATACCGGGTGTCGGAGAACGGCTGTGGCAGCGGATTCCCCTCGGTACGCAGCAGGTTGTGGTGGTCTACGGCGACCACAAGGACTCCCCGGACTCGACACTGGTGCTGTACCAGAAACGCGGCACCATATGGCAGCAGTCGGGCAGGTGGCCGTCGCACAACGGCAAACGGGGCTGGACCACGAACCATCGGGAAGGGGACGAACGCAGCCCCGTCGGGGTGTTCACGCTCTCCGACGCCGGCGGCTTCCTCGAGGACCCGGGCACCCGGTTCCCCTACACCCAGGACAAGGACGCCTTCATCTCCCCCTACTACTGGGACGAGGCGCACTGGTACGACTTCGACTACGTCATCGCCATCGACTACAACCGCCTGCGCGGCACACGCCCGGACAACCCGACCCGCCCCCTGGGGCAGTCCAAGGGTGGCGGGATATGGCTCCACCTGGACCACGGTGACGGCACGTTGGGCTGCATCAGCGTCCCGGAGTCCGCGATGGAGTACCTGCTGCGCACACTCGACCCGAAGGACAAGCCCGTCATCGTGATGGGCGACAAGGCCAACTTGCTGCTGTAGTGGCCGTACCGAGTCGGCCGTACGGCCGGCGGGAGGGCCGCGGTGGCGCGCTCTTGTCACTCCGGCTGCCAACTCGCCGCTTTCTCGGCGGAGTTCGTGTCCCGACCGCGTACGCTTCAGCAGCGCCTCCGTATGGGTACCGTGCCCACCAGTGTGTCCAGCAGTTCGCCGAGCGTCTCGCGCTGTTCGTCCGTCAGGGGCGCCAGGATCTCCTTCGCGGCGGCCCGGCGCGCCCCGCGCAACTCGTGCAGCGCCCCGTGCCCTTCGTCGGTGAGCTCGATCCGGATGACCCGGCGGTTGGCCGGGTCGGGGGCCCGGCGCACCTTGCCGCTCGCCTCCAGCCCGTCCACGAGCGTGGTCACCGCGCGAGGCACGACCTCCAGGGACTCGGCGAGATCCGCCATGCGGGGCGGCTCGCCGAAGTGCGCCAGGGTGCGCAGCAGCCGGGACTGGGCCGGCGTGATGCCCAGGGCGTGCTGTTCCAGGTGGCGCTTCTGGATGCGGTGCACCCGGCGGGTGAGCCGCAGCAGTTGCTCGGCGAGGAGGCCGTCGGGATCGGGGAAGCTCATGTGGGCACCATATCAGGACCTTGTTCATTGTGAGTATAGGTAACAATGAGCTAGGATCCATGAGTCATCGCAGGCCGCGCCCGTCGGCCGGCGCCCGCCCACCCCGTAGGAGCCCATGCACCCCGACCGTCAACCCGCCTGGACCCCGCCTGCCGACGCGAAGGACCAACCCCGGCAGGTCCGCCGAATCCTGAGGCTCTTCCGTCCCTACCGGGGCCGCCTCGCGATCGTCGGCCTGCTGGTCGGTGCCTCCTCGCTGGTCTCCGTCGCCACGCCTTTCCTGCTGAAGGAAATCCTGGACGTCGCGATCCCGCGGGGCCGCACCGGACTGCTGAGCCTGCTCGCGCTCGGCATGATCCTCAGCGCCGTTCTCACGAGCGTCTTCGGTGTGCTGCAGACGCTGATCTCCACGACCGTGGGCCAGCGGGTCATGCACGACCTGCGCACCGCCGTCTACGGACGGCTGCAGCGCATGTCCCTCGCCTTCTTCACCCGCACCCGCACCGGCGAGGTGCAGTCCCGCATCGCCAACGACATCGGCGGCATGCAGGCCACCGTCACCTCCACCGCCACCTCCCTGGTGTCCAACCTCACCAGTGTGATCGCCACGATCGTCGCGATGGTCGCCCTGGACTGGCGGCTGACGATCGTCTCCCTGCTCCTGCTCCCGGTGTTCGTGTGGATCAGTCGCCGCGTCGGCAACGAGCGCAAGAAGATCACCACCCAGCGCCAGAAGCAGATGGCCGCGATGGCCGCCACGGTCACCGAGTCGTTGTCCGTCAGCGGCATCCTGCTCGGCCGCACGATGGGCCGCTCCGACTCGCTGACCGCGTCCTTCGCCGAGGAGTCCGAACGTCTGGTCGGCCTCGAGGTGAGGGCGAACATGGCCGGCCGCTGGCGCATGGCCGTCATCACCATCGTCATGGCCGCCATGCCGGCCGTCATCTACTGGACCGCGGGCATCGCCCTCCAGCTCGGCGGACCGAAGGTCTCCATCGGCACACTCGTCGCCTTCGTCTCGCTCCAGCAGGGCCTGTTCCGGCCGACCGTCGGTCTGCTGTCCACCGGCGTGCAGGTCCAGACCTCGCTCGCGCTCTTCCAGCGCATCTTCGAGTACCTGGACCTGCCCGTCGACATCACCGAACGCGAGCGGCCGGTCCGCCTCGACCGGGTCAAGGGCGAGGTCCGCTTCGAGAACGTCGCCTTCCACTACGACGACAACAGCGGCCCGGTCCTCGACGGCATCGACGTCACCGTCCCCGCGGGCTCCAGCCTCGCGATCGTCGGCCCGACCGGCGCCGGCAAGTCCACCGTCGGCTACCTGGTGCCCCGGCTCTACGACGTGACGGGCGGCCGCGTCACCCTCGACGGGATCGATGTGCGCGACCTCGACTTCGACACCCTCGCCCGTGCCGTCGGCGTCGTCTCCCAGGAGACGTACCTCTTCCACGCCTCGGTCGCCGACAACCTGCGCTTCGCCAAACCGGACGCCGCCGACGAGGAGCTGCGGGCGGCGGCGGAGGCGGCGCAGATCCACGACCACATCGCGGCCCTGCCCGACGGTTACGACACGGTCGTCGGCGAGCGCGGCCACCGCTTCTCCGGCGGTGAGAAGCAGCGCCTGGCCATCGCCCGCACCATCCTGCGGGACCCGCCGGTGCTCATCCTCGACGAGGCGACCAGCGCCCTGGACACCCGCACGGAGGCCGCCGTGCAGGAGGCCATCGACGCCCTGTCCGCCAACCGGACGACCCTGACCATCGCGCACCGGCTGTCCACCGTCCGAAGCGCCGACCAGATCGTGGTCCTCGACCGCGGGCGGGTGGCCGAACGGGGCACTCACCAGGAGCTGCTGGACCTCGACGGACGCTACGCCGCGCTGGTCCGCCGGGACGCGCGACTGGAGCCGACGAGCTGAGTCGACGGGCTGAGCCCACGAGCCCGGCCGGCGAGCCGTCCGGGCAGGCCGGACCGACAGGCTGAAGATATGCCAGGTTTGTGGCGGTATGCGAGTTACCGTGCCCGCATGCAGACGAACACTCCGTCACGGAGCACGATCCGACTGACACGCCGGGGCCGGCTGGCCCTCATCGTGTCCGGGGCCGTCCTGGCCGGCACCGCCGTGGCGGTGCCGCTGCTGACCCTGGACAGCGACGGCCACAGCGGCGGACCGGCACGTCCCCGCACCCTGGTGATCCCCGAGGGCTGGCGGGCCGGCCAGGTCTACGCCGCCATCGACAAGGTCCTCGCCCTGCCCGCCGGCACCACGAAGCAGTCGCTCGCCAAGGCCGACCTCAAGCTCCCGGCCGCCGCCGAGGGCAACCCGGAGGGCTACCTCTTCCCGGCGACGTATCCCGTCGACGAGAAAGCCACTCCGCAGTCCCTGCTGTCCGCCATGGTCGACGCCGCGGACAAGAAGTTCAACGGGGCCCCGATCGCCGCCGGGGCGCAGCGCAACTCCATGAACATGTACCAGGCGGTCACCATCGCCAGCATCGTCCAGGCCGAGGCCGCCACTAAGGCCGACATGGCGAAGGTGGCGCGAGTCGTCTTCAACCGGCTGGAGCGCGGTATGCCGCTGCAGATGGACTCCATCCTCAACTACGCCCTCAACCGCACCGCGGCCCGCACGAGCGCGAACGACATCCAGGTGGACAGCCCGTACAACTCCTACCAGCGCATGGGGCTGCCGCCGACGCCCATCGACAACCCGGGCGAGGACGCCCTGCGCGCCGTGATCAACCCCGCGCCGGGCGACTGGCTGTACTTCGTCACGGTCAAGCCGGGCGACACCCGCTTCACCGCCGACTACGCCGAACACCAGCGCAACCTCGCGGAGTTCAACGCCATCCAGGAGAGCCGCAGCCCGCAGCCGACGAAGTGAGCCGTGCCGGGTCGCGGCGCCTCACGCCGCGACGGCCGGCTCCTCCTCGGCCAGCAGGCGCCTGATGTCCCTGACGGCCGCGCGCCCGGCCCGGTTGGCGCCCACGGTGCTCGCCGACGGGCCGTAGCCGACCAGATGGACCCGGGGATCGGCGACCGCCCGCGTGCCGTCGACACGGATGCCGCCGCCCGGCTCGCGCAGCCCGAGCGGCGCCAGATGGTCGAGCGCGGCCCTGAACCCGGTCGCCCACAGGATGACGTCGGCCGCCACGTGCCGACCGTCCGCCCACCGCACACCGTCCGGCGTGATCCGTTCGAACATCGGCTGCCGGTCCAGGACCCCGTCCTTCAGCCCCTGCCGGATGGCGTCGTTCATCGGCAGGCCCGTCACCGAGACGACACTCCTGGGCGGCAGCCCCTGCCGCACCCGCTCCTCGACGAGCGCGACCGCGGCACGGCCCGCGCTCTCGTCGAACGGCCCCTCGCGGAAGACCGGCGGACGCCTGGTCACCCAGGTGGTGGCGGCCGCGTACGGGGCGATCTCCAACAGGTGCTGGGTGCCGGAGGCGCCGCCGCCCACCACGACCACCCGCTGCCCGGCGAACTCCTCGGGACCGGCGTACTGCGCGGTGTGCAACTGCCGCCCGCGGAAGGTCTCCTGCCCCGGGTACCGCGGCCAGAACGGCCGCTCCCAGGTACCCGTCGCGTTGATCAGCGCCCGCGTCGCCCACGTGCCGTCGGAGGTCTCGGCGAGCAGCCGCCCACCGGGCCCGTCCGTGACCTCTCGCACGTCCACCGGCCGCCGCACCCGCAGATCGAAGGCACGTTCGTACTCGGCGAAGTACCCGGAGATGACCTCCGACGAGGGCCGCGCGGGATCGGCGCCGGTCAGTTCCATCCCCGGCAGCGCGTGCATCCCGTGCACCTTGCCGTACGTCAGCGTCGGCCACCGGAACTGCCAGGCTCCGCCCGGACCGGGGGAGCGGTCGAGCACGACGAAGTCGCGGTCCGGTTCGAACCCGGTGCGCCGCAGATGATGGGCGGCGGACAGCCCCGCCTGGCCGGCGCCCACGACGACCACGTCGACTTCGCGTGTCCTGTTCATGTCTGTATCAACCGTGCCGCGGGCGCGGATCTTCCCGGTCTCCCCCGGGGATCGACGAGGATGGGAGGCATGTCACAAGCCTTCACCACCCGAGTCCTGAACGTGGCCTCCGGCTCCCGGGAGACGGTCGTCGACCTCACTCGCGACTGCGAGACCTTCCTCAAGGAGACCGCGGGCGGCCGCGACGGCCTGCTGAACCTGTTCGTGCCGCACGCGACCGCGGGCGTCGCGATCATCGAAACCGGCTCCGGCAGCGACGACGACCTCCTCGCCGCCCTGCACACCCTGTTGCCCGCCGACGAGCGCTGGCAGCACCGCCACGGCAGCCCCGGCCACGGCCGCGACCACGTCCTGCCCGCCCTCGTACCGCCCCACGCGACCATCCCGGTCCTCGGCGGCCGCCTGGAGCTGGGCACCTGGCAGTCGGTGTGCCTGGTCGACACCAACAAGGACAACCCCAACCGTCAGGTCCGACTGAGCTTCCTGGCCTGAGCAGGTCGGGACCGACGGCCCTCGTGCCGTGGCCCGGGCCGTCGGAGGATGGGGGTACGTACCACGGCTGTGCCGGCCGTGCCGGGTGG
>NZ_QFDQ01000002.1 GCF_003270085.1 Streptomyces triticisoli
GTCTCGGATTCGTCGGGTCCGGCCGGGCTCAGCGGCGGCCGGGAGTGGAGGTGGCGGAGGCGCCGGGGGCCTGGGCGGCGGCGGAGGCGGCGCGGCCCTCGGCGGCGCCGCCGGACAGCACCATCGCCTTGGCCCGGGCGAACTCCTCGTCGCTGATGTCGCCCCGGGCCCAGAAGGCGCCCAGCAGCGGGTAGTCGTACGCGAGGTTCATCTGCGTGCTCATCTCTCTCCTCTGTTCCGGTGTTCCGGACCTGCGCCCGGCTGCTGTTCCGGACCTGCGCCCGGCTGCCGCGACCTGCCGTCCTTCAGCGTGCGCACGGCAAGCCCCGGGCGCCTCACCCGGCGCGGGTGACCGTGGACGCCGCCGCCGGCAGGTGGCGGCCCGGGAGCAACCCGGGACAGCGTGCGCCCCGACGGGCGGCCGTCGTGATGCTCGCCCGCACCGCGTTCACCGCCGCCGGGTACGGCGACATCACCGCGCGGTCGCCGCGCACGTGCTGACGAGCGCCGTCCGGGCAGCTCTGCGGCAGCAGCAGGACCGTCCGCCCGAGTGGCCGGTGGCTCACTCCGGGACGCGCCGCATCTCCAGGACCCGCAGGCCCAGCGACCGGCAGCGGGCCAGCAGCCCGTACAGGTGCGCCTCGTCCACCACGGGACCGAACAGGACCGTCTGACCGGACATCATCACGTGCTCCAGCTCCGGGAACGCCTTGGCCAGCGTCTCCGACATGTGCCCGTCGACACGGATCTCGTAGCGCATCAGCTGCTCCCGCGGTGACCTGGGGGCGGCGTACCACGCCTCCTGTCCCAGGGTCCGCCCCGGCCGGCCGCGGGGCCTCACCCGATGCAGGTGATCCTCACAGGAGACGGAGTTCGCGTGCGCGGTGGACCGCGTCGCCCCGCCGGTTGACGCCGAGCTTCCGGTAGGCGCTCTTGAGGTGGGTCTTCACCGTGTTGACGGACACGAAGAGGTCCGCGGCGATCTCCTCGGTCGACATCATCCGGGCGAGCCGCCGGAGTACGTCGCGCTCGCGGCCGCTCAGCTCCTCGACGACCAGGGCGGTCTGCCGGGCCGTGTGCGGCAGGGTCCGGAGACGGGACTCCGGACGGGCCGTCAAGCCGCCCGGGACCGGTTCCCGGAGCGCGTCCGTGCGCAGCAGGCGGCGCAGCCACGGGCCGGCCTCGAGGAGCGGGCGTCGCAGCCGCTCGCGCCGGGCCTCCGCCAGCGCCTTGGTCGCGAGTCGGCGCGCGGTGGTGGGGTCGCCCTGCCGGCCGACGGCCTCGGCGCGTGCCAGCAGGGCCCGGACCGTCACCGCGGGACCCCTGTGCTCCTCGGCGGGCAGGTGGTCGAGCAGGTCCAGGGCGGCGTCCGGGTCTCCCGCGGCCAGGTGGGCCCGGGCGGCCGCCACCGTGCACGCGGCTTCCCGGCCCACCGCGTCCTCCAGCACCTTCACGGCCGTCTCGGGGCGGCCCTCGGCGAGGTGGGCGTCGGAGACGACGAGCGCCGTGTGGTCCTCGGCCCACGGGGAGGCCGCGGCGGCCGGGACGGTGGACCCGGCGGTCTCCAGGGCGGTCCCGGGCTGTCCGCGGGCCAGTTGGAGGCGGGCCTGTGCGATGACGCGGCTCGCGGCGGTCACGGGGTCCGGCGGCACCGGCTGCACGGCCGTCGCCCAGTCCAGGAGGGCCTGGGCGTCGTCCAGTTCGTCGCGGTCGACGGCCACCGCGGCGAGCACCAGGTGGACGAGGCCCAGGCCGGCCGGCTCGGCCAGACTGAAGCGTTCGGCGTCGGTGAGTGCCGCCAGGGCCTTGTGTTCGGCGCGGGTGGGCCAGCCGGTCAGGTAGTCGATGAGCGCGAGCCGGCCCAGGGACTCCTCCCGGGGCAGCGCCGTCTCCCCGCCGGATCCGGCGGCAGCCGCGGACAGCGCGGCCCGGGCCTCGTCGAAGTGCCCTGCCCACAGACGGGCCGCGCCCAGGTGGGTCTGCAGCAGGGCGGGGAGTTCGGGGTGCCTGTCCAGGAGTTCGGCCGGGAGGTCCTGGCGCAGTTCCCGCGCCGTCCGGGCCGCGTGTTCGGCGCGGCCCGGGGCTCCGGTCAGCCGGGCGGCGAGGGTGTCCAGGAGCGCGCAGCTGAGCCGGGCCGCCGCCCTGCCGGGCCCGGCCCGGGCGAGTGCGCGGCGGGCGTGTTCCAGGTGCACGTGTGCGTGGTCCAGGTCGTGGTCGGACAGCTCGCGCGCCGCGCGGACGAGGTCGGCCTCGGGGCCGGTGGTGTCGGGGGGCATCCGTGCGAACAGCTCGCCCAGGCCGTCGGAGTGCAGGCCGGTGAAGAACTGGCCGATCGCGAGGTCGTCGACGAGGACGCGGGCGGTGAACTCCCAGTCGCCGGCCGCGGCGCCGTGGGCGAGCGTGTCGGACAGCGGCCCGCGGTGCCGCAGCCACTCGGCGGCCCTGCGGTGCAGTTCGGGCTCCAGGCCGGGGAACCGCACTCTGCGATGGGCTCCGAGGATCTCCGCGAAGAGCGGGTGGAGGCGGTACCAGGAGTGGCCGAGGTGTTCGACGAACGCGTTGGCCCGGTGCAGTTCGGCCAGGACGGGTCCGGTGTCCCGGCGGCCGGCGAGCGCGTTGGCCAGGTCGGGGCAGAACCGGTCGAGGACGCTGACCCGCAGCAGCAGGTCCTGGGTCGGGGCCGGCTGTCTCCTGAGCACCTCGGCCAGCAGGAAGTCGGCGATCGTGCTCTGTCCGGCCTCGAACTCCTTGAGGTACGTCCCGGGGTCGCTGCTCTGCTGCGCGGCCAGGGCGCACAGCCGCAGGCCCGCCGCCCAGCCCCGCGTGCGCTCGACGAGCGCACGGACGGCGTCGGGGCCCAGACGCAGACCGTGCAGCTCCAGCAGTGTCGCCGCCTCCTCGGGGGTGAAGGCCAGCTCCGCGTCCCTGATCTCGGTCAGGGTGCCGTCCGCGCGGTAGCGGTGCAGGGGCAGGGTCGGTTCGGTGCGGGTGACGAGGACCAGACGCAGGCCCCGGCCGGCGTGGTGCAGGACGAAGCCGAGCTGGTCGGCGATCTCCGGGGCGGTCACGCGGTCGTACTCGTCGAGGACGACGGTCAGGGGCCGGTCACGGCCGTTCAGCTGTGCGGCGAGCCGGGCGAGCAGGCCGTGCTCCACCGCGCCGGCGTCGGCGGGGCAGCCGACGTCCCGGATCTCGTCGGCCCCCGAGGCGCGCAGGGCCTCCAGCAGGTAGGCCCAGAAGACGCCGGGCGCCTGGTCGCAGGCGTCGACGGTGAGCCAGGCCACCGGCCGTCCCAGGTGGGCGGCCCAGTCGGCGACCAGGAGCGTCTTGCCGGCGCCCGCGCATCCGTCGACCATCGTCAGTGCTGTGTCCAGCGCCTGGTCGAGGTGCTCGACCAGGCGCTGCCGGCGCAGGAAGGTGGCCGGCCGCACCGGCACGGCGAAGCGGGTCCGCAGGAACGGGTCCCCCAGCGGATCGACGCCCGCGGCCGGCGGCCGGGGCCTGTTGTCCCCACGTTCGGACACCACGCTCACCACCACTGCTCGTCATGTCATGGGCAGCGCTCCTCCTGTCCAGGATCTCAGCGTTCCCGCACGCTCGCGCGTCGCGGACAGCGACCGCTGCTCCCGTCGTCGCGCATCGCTCCCCGCGGCGCATGTGCTGCGCGTGCGGGCGCACGACGGGCGGAGCACGCTGGAAACGCGCCTCGGGTGCGCGTCGGCAGCCGCGCGCCCGTCCGAGCGCTCGGGCGGAGCCGAAGGAGGTCCCCATTGGCGTGCGGCGATGCCGGCCGGCTCGTGGACGAGATGTCGGCCTCCCTGCTGGAGGCCCTGTTCAGCAGTGCGCCGGTCGGTCTCCATCTGCTGGACCCCGAACTGCGGGTGGTCCGGCTCAACACCGCCGTGCCTCCCATGCAGGACCTGTCCGCGGATGATCTGGTCGGGCGTCCTCTCCGCGACGCGCTCCGGATCGTCGCGGACGACTTCGAGGACAACGAGATGGAGATCCTGCTGCGCGACGTGCTGGAGAGCGGGGACGCCCTGCGCGAGCGCATCGTGCGGGCACGCGTCGCGGGGGAGCCCCCTCAGGAGCGGTACTTCGAGATCACCGCCCTGCGCCTGCTGGGTCCGCGCGGGCAGGTGCTGGGCCTGGCGGTCACCACGATCGACGTCAGCGAACGCGAGTGGGCGCGCGCCCGCACCAGGGTGCTGGAAGCGGTCCGCCGGCGCGTGGGCCGCACCCTGGATCCCTCGGTGAGCGGCGAGGAACTCGTCGGGGCCGTGGTCCCCGAGTTCGCCGACGTGGCGATCGTGGAGGTGGTGGACGCCGTGCTCCGCGGCGACGACCCTCCCCTCGCCCCGCTGCCGCCGGGCACGCCCCTGATGCGCACCGCCTTCCGCAGCAGCCAGGACAGCCCGCTGCAGGCGCATCCCGTGGGTGACGTACGCCGCCTGCCGGCCCCCACGCCCTTCACCCAGGCGCTGGCCGATCTGCGGCCCCGGGTGGTTCCGCTGCACCCGTCCGACCCGTGGCTGTCCGTCGACCCCGCGCGCGCGGAGGCGATGCACGCGTCGCGGTGCCACACACTGCTGGTGGTGCCCCTGGCCCTGCGCGACGCGGCCCTCGGGCTGGTCAGCCTCTACCGCGCGGGGCAGTCCCCGCCGTTCGACGCGGACGACCGCCGGCTCGCCGTCGAGCTGGCCGCGCACACCGCCCTGGGCATCGACAACGCCCGGCGCTACGTCCGTGAGCACGCCGTGGCCGCCCTGGTCCAGCGCAGGCTGCTGCCCCGCCGCCCGGAGAGCCACACGTCCCTCCAGGCTGCCTTTCTGTCGGTCACCGGTGCCGATCCCGGCGCCTGGTACGACACCATCGCCCTGTCCGGCGCCCGCACCGCGCTCGTGGTCGGCAAGGTGTCCGGGCGGGGCCTGAACGCGGCCACGACCATGGGCCGGCTGCGCACCGTCGTACGGTCCCTGTCGGCGTTCGACCTCGCTCCCGACGAGCTCATGGCCCGGCTGCACGACACGGCGGCCGAGCTGGCGGCCGAGCGGGCGGACCTGCCGCTGGGCGACCCGCTGCGCCGCGAGACACTCACCGCCGACTGCGTGTACGCCGTCCACGATCCCCTGGTCGGCACGTGCGTGATGGCGGTGGCCGGCTCCCTGGCCCCCGTCGTGATGCTGCCGGACCGCACTGTCACCGTTCCCGACTGCCCGGCCGGGCCGTCTCTGGCCACGGGGGAGGACGCGCCCTTCACGACGGCCGAGTTCGCGGTTCCTGAGGGCAGCGTGCTGGTCTTCGCCAGCGATCCGCGCGTCACCGCCCATCTCGCGCAGCTCTCGGGGCCGCTGCGGGTCGTGCCGGACTACGGCGAGCGTCCGCTGCGGGACCTGTGCGACGCCATCGTCTACGCCCTTCCGGACGGCCTGGGCGCGGATGACGCGGCGGTGATCGTCGCACGCGTCCGCTCCTTCTCGCCGGACGGGTTCGCCTCCTGGCGGCTCGACACGGACCCCTCCTCGGTGGCCACCGCCCGCGACCGCACCCGCAAACGGCTCACCGCCTGGCACGTGGACGCCGAAACGACCTACAACGCGCAGCTCATCGTCAGCGAGCTCATCACCAACGCCCTCAGGTACGGAGCCCCGCCGATCGAACTCCGCCTGATCCACGACCGCACCCTCACCTGCGAGGTGCGGGACTCCGGTCCGGCCGCCCCGCACCTGCGCCACGCCCGGGTCGTCGACGAGGGCGGCCGCGGCCTGTTCATCGTCTCCCAGCTGGCCCAGGCGTGGGGCATCCGCTTCACCCCCTCGGGCAAGACGGTCTGGACCGAGCAGTCCCTGCCCGGGGAGGAGGACTGACCACCGCCCGCCCGCGGCCGGTGCAACCTTGTCGCAACCTCGGTGCTGCTTGTCTGGATCCCGGGCGGACACGGGCCCCGGCTTCTGCTTCCGGTGCGGCGAAGGGCGGCGACGATGTACGAGGAGACCCCGCGCGTCGAGCTCACGCCCGCGGCAGCCGGTCTGGTGCGGCGGCTGAGCGAGGCGCACGGACCGCTGATGTTCCACCAGTCGGGCGGCTGCTGCGACGGCAGCGCGCCCATGTGCTATCCGGAGGGCGAGTTCCGTACCGGCGGTTCGGACGTGCTGCTCGCGCAGCTGGAGGTGGAGGGGGTGGACCGGCCGGTGGCGTTCTGGATGTCGCGCAGCCAGTACGAGGTGTGGAGCCACACCCGGCTGATCGTCGACGTGGTGCCCGGCCGGGGCAGCGGTTTCTCCCTGGAGGCGCCCGAAGGGGTGCGTTTCCTCATTCGCTCCCGCCTGGTCGGCGCCTGAGCCCCGCACGGGACACCGTGTCAGGGGCGCAGGCCGCCGACGATCTGTGCCGTGGCCGCCAGGCCCTCGTGGATGGTGGGCGCCATGCTCGTGCCGGCCAGGAAGAAGCCGAGCAGCACGCAGATCAGGGCGTGCGAGAACTTCAGGGCGCCGTTGCGCACGAAGATCACCGCGATGATCAGGAACAGCAGCACCACAGAGATGGAAACAATCACCGTCGGCCTCCTCCGCCACGCCCGCATCGCGGCTTTCGGCCGCAAGTGTGGCGCAGCGGAGGGCCCGGCCGGGCGGCAGACATGTCCTCCGAACGTGTGGTTCTGACGGGTGGCCCCAGGTGCGTCAGGGGGCCTGGAGGTCGACCAGTGCGGCCAGCTCCTCGCGGTGGGCGCCCGCCGTGCCGTAGGCGAGGGAGTCGGCCTTGGCCCGTTTGAGGTGGAGGTGGACCGGGTGCTCCCAGGTCATGCCGATGCCGCCGTGCAGCTGCAGCGCCTCCTCGGCCGCGTGGACGGCGACGGGAGCCGCGTAGGCCTGGGCGACGGCGACCGCCACGTCGACGCCCTCGCCCCGGGCGAGGGCGTCGGCCGCGCTCCGGGCGGCGGCGCGGAGGTTGACGACCTGAAGCCACAGCTGGGCGAGCCGGTGCTTGAGCGCCTGGAAGCCGCCGACGGGCCGGTTGAACTGCTTGCGCTCCTTCAGGTAACGCACGGTCTCGGTCAAGGCCTGCTCGGCGAGGCCGAGTTGCTCGGAGGCGAGCAGTCCGGCCCCGGCGCGCAGGGCCCGGCGTACGGCGGGCTCGGCGTCGCCCAGCCGGCGTCCCGCAGCGCCCTCGAGAGCGACCGTCGCCACGGGCCGGGTCAGGTCCAGGGACACCCGCGGCGTGACGGCCACCGCGTCCGCCTCCACTGCGTACAGCCCGCCGTCCTCGGCCGGCACCAGCAGGACATCGGCCACGGCCGCGTCCGCGATGCCGGTCAGCTCCCCGTGCAGACGCCCGTCTTCGACGCGTACGGCACGGAAGGTGCCGCCCGGCGCGGTGTGCAGCCCGACGGCCAGGGCGCCGATCCTCCGGCCGGACGCCAGGTCGGCCGTCAGCCCCGCGGTCTCCTCGTCCGCGCAGGCCAGCAGCGCCTCGGTGGCGACCACGGCGCTCGTGAGGTACGGGACGGGAGCCACGGCCCGGCCCAACTCCTCCAGGACCACGGCCGCTTCGCGGTGGGTGGCCCCCTGGCCGCCCCGCTCCTCGGGCACCAGCAGACCGGCCAGTCCCATGCCCTCGGTGAGCGACTTCCACAGCGCGAGGTCGTGCGGCGCGTCCGACTCCGTGCGCGCGATCACGCCCGCCGGGGCGCAGTGGTCGGTGAGCAGGCCCCGGACCGCGGCGCGCAGCGCCTCTTCCTCCTCCGAGTAGAGAAGATCCGTCATTTGGCCAGGTCCTTCCACGCGACGTCCTTGTCTGTGCGCGGCTCGGCGGGCAGGCCCAGGACGCGCTCGGCGACGATGTTCAGCAGGACCTCGCTGGTCCCGCCCTCGATGCTGTTGCCCTTGGAGCGCAGGTAGCGGTAGCCGGCGTCGCGGCCGGTGAAGTCGACCAGTTCGGGGCGGCGCATGGTCCAGTCGTCGTACAACAGCCCTTCCTCGCCGCGCAGTTCGACCTCCAGGCCGCTGATCTCCTGGTTGAGGCGGGCGAAGGCGAGCTTCATGCCGGAGCCCTCGGGGCCGGGCTGGCCGGCGACGAGCTGCTGGCGCAGGCGTTCGCCGGTGAGGCGGGCGACCTCGGCCTCCACCCACAGCTTCAGCAGCCGCTGGTGCAGGTCGTGGGTGCGCAGTTCCGGGCGTTCGCGCCAGGTCCTCACGACCGGGCCGATCATGCCGCCCTCGCGGGGCAGCCGCATGCCTCCGATGGCGACGCGTTCGTTGTTCAGCGTGGTCTGCGCGACCCGCCAGCCGTCGCCGATCCCGCCGAGGCGGCGGGAGTCGGGGATGCGGACGTCGGTCAGGAAGACCTCGTTGAACTCGGCCTCCCCGGTGATCTGGCGCAGCGGCCGGACCTCGACGCCGGGGTCGGTCATGTCGCACAGGAAGTAGGTGATGCCCTGGTGCTTGGGCACGTCCGGGTCGGTGCGGGCGATGAGGATGGCCCACCGGGCGAGATGGGCGCTGGACGTCCACACCTTCTGCCCGTTGACCACCCAGCATCCCCCACTCTCGGCTGCGCTCGAGCGGGAGGTGCCCCCATCGTCCCGGACGGCCCGGGTGCCGAGGGCGGCGAGGTCGGAGCCGGCGCCGGGCTCGCTGAACAGCTGGCACCAGACCTCCTCCCCGGTCCACAGGGGCCGCAGAAAGCGCCGCTTCTGCTCCTCGGTCCCGTGGCGCAGGATGGTCGGGGCGGCCATGCCGAGGCCGATGCCGATGCGGCGCGGGTCGTTGTCGGGGGCGCCCGCGGCCTCCAACTCCGCGTCCACGACGGCCTGGAGGGAGCGGGGGGCGCCGAGGCCGCCGAGGCCCTCGGGGTAGTGCACCCAGGCGAGTCCGGCGTCGAAGCGGGCCTTGAGGAAGTCGAGGCGGTCGGTGGTCGCAGGTGGCTGGGCTGCCAGCAACTCGCTCGTACGGCGGCGCAGTTCCGTCGCGTCGATGGGGCTGTCGGTCATGCGGCGGCTCCGTTCTCCGACGAGGGCACCACGGCGATACGGCCGGTGGTGACACCGTCGGCGACCCGCTGCACGGCGGCCGCAGCCCCGCCCAGCGGCACCCGTTCGCTCACCAGCGGCTTGATCGCGCCCCGGGCGGCCAGTTCGGTGAGCTGCTCGTGGCAGTGCTGGACCAGCTTGGGGTTCCTGGTGTTGTACAGGCCCCAGTGCAGGCCGAGGATCGCGTAGTTCTTGACGAGGGCATGGTTGAGCGCCGGGCTCGGGATGGTGCCGCTCGCGAAGCCCACGACGACGATCCGGCCCTCGAAGGCGACGAGCTTGGCCGACTGGGCGTACGCCTCGCCGCCGACCGGGTCGTAGATCACGTCGGCGCCCCGGCCGCCGGTGGCCTCCTTGACGGCGGCGATGACGTCCTCTCCTCGCCGGTCCACGACGACGTCGCAGCCCAGTTCCCGGGCCACGGCGGCCTTCTCCGCGCCGCCGACGACACCGATGACCCTGGCGCCGGCCGCCCTGCCGAGCTGCACGGCCGCGCTGCCGACCCCGCCGGCGGCGGCATGCACGAGCAGCGTCTCGCCGGCCTCGAGGCGGGCCCGGCGGTGCAGGCCGAACCAGCCCGTCTGGTAGCCGATGTGCAGGGCCGCGGCCTCGGCGTCGTCCAGCGCGTCCGGGGCGGGCAGGAGGGCGGCGGCGTCGGCGACGGCGTACTCGGCGAAACCGCCGTACGGCAGCGCCGGGTTGGCGATCACCCGGCGCCCGTCCCCGGTCTCGCCGCAGATCTCCACGCCCGGTGTGAAGGGCAGCGGCGGCCGGACCTGGTACTGGCCCCGGCACAGCAGCGCGTCGGGGAAGTTGATGTTGGCGGCACGCACCCTCAGCAGGACCTGGCCGTCGCCGGGGGTGGGCGGCTCGGTCTCCTCCAGGCGCATCACCTCGCTCGGCTCGCCGTTCTCGTGCACTCGCCATGCCTGCATGCGCCGCCTCCAGGGACTGCGTCGTCGGACCGGTCGATCGCATACTAAGCGGTCGCTTGCCGATCGGGGAACACCGGAAGTCAGTCGGCTTGACCACGGCGCGACGACCTCGACGGCCGCGCTCGTACGTGCATCCGCTCGCCCTGCGGCCCGAACAGGCTCAGGAACTCCACCGGCCCCTCCCCCGTCGACCCGAACCAGTGCGGCACGCGCGTGTCGAACTCGGCCGCCTCGCCCGCGGTCAGCACGAGGTCGTGCTCGCCCAGCACCAGCCGGAGCCTGCCGGACAGCACGTACAGCCACTCGTAGCCCTCGTGGATCCGCGGATCCGGCTCCAGCCTGCGCCGTGGTTCGAGCACCTTGAACGCCTGCAGGCCGCCCGGCCGGCGGGTCAGCGGCCAGTGGGTGCGCCCGCCGCACACGATCGGTTTCACCCGCACGCGCGGGTCGCCGACCGGCGGCGCGCCGACCAGCTCGTCCAGGGGCAGCTGGTGGGCCTGCGCGATCGGCAGCAGCAGCTCCAGGCTGGGTTTCCGCAGGCCCGACTCCAGCCGCGAGAGGGTGCTGACGGAGATCCCGGTCGCCTCGGAGAGCGCGGCGAGGGTCACCTCCCGCTCCTTCCGGATCCGCCGGAGCCTTGGCCCCACGTCGGCCAGTACGTCCTCGGTAGTCATGCGTTCATTGCAGAACCGGCAAATCCATTTGTCAACGCGGCACCCACCGGGCGGCCTTCTCGCTGGAGGTGCTCACCATCGCCGGCATGACCGGCATGACCGGGAAGAGCGAGAAGAGCGAGAAGTGCGAGGCCGTCGTCATCGGCGGCGGCGCGGCCCGCACCAGCCGCTGGGGTGCCCGGCACCGGCAAAAACCCCTCACCGGCAAGACGCTGCCGCCGTGGCCGTCGGACGACGCGCCCTGGGACACCCGGTCCGGCTGGGGGCCTCCCGGGCCGTTCAGGCACTGGGGGAGGACGGCACCGCCCCACACGGCCGGAGCGATCGGGCGGGGCATCGGACCATCCAGGCCGGACGCGACGACCGTGGGCGTGAGGCCCTGCCTGTCAGCGGCCTCCGGCCGCGGGCCGCCCCGCCCTCCCCGGACCGCGGACACGATCCGCCGGCGCCGGACGCGCAGCGAAAACGGGCGACCTCGGGGTACCCCCGGCGAAGCTGGGAGAGTGCCCACAACCGTTCGGGACACACGGCTGAGCACAAGCCCTGGCACCAGGACTCACTCCCGCTCAGTTTCCAGAAACGGCGGAAGGTCCTGGGCTGCGGGGTCCCGCCCGCCGCCGAGCCCTCCCTGACCACGCACCCGGAGGTGTGAAGATGAGCGTCCGGCGAGGGAAGCGGAGCGCGGGTCTGCTGTTGTTCCGGCGCACCGGCGACGGCCTGGAGGTGCTGCTCGGTCATATGGGCGGCCCGCTGTGGGCCCGGCGCGACGCGGGCGCCTGGACCGTGCCCAAGGGTGAGTACGCCCCCGGGGAGTCCGCCTGGGAGGCCGCCCGTCGTGAGTTCCAGGAGGAGCTGGGGCTGGTGCCGCCCGACGGCGAGGCGGTGCCGCTGGGCGAGGTCCGGCAGTCGAACGGCAAGACCGTCACGGCCTGGGCGGTGGAGGCCGACCTCGACCCTGCGACGATCACGCCCGGCACGTTCCTGATGGAGTGGCCGCCGCGGTCCGGGCGGACCCGGGAGTTCCCGGAGCTCGACCGGGTGGCGTGGCTCGGTCCGGACCGGGCCCGTGAGGTGATCGTCAAGGCGCAGGCCGCGTTTCTCGACCGCCTGGCTGAGCACTCGCTCTGAGAGAAGGCCCTCACGCGTTGCGGCGGGCACCGCTGCGCGCGAAGGTCGAAACACAGCCCGTCCCAGGGGAGGTCAGCCATGTCCATCGCCACGGTGAACCCGGCCACCGGCGAGACGCTCAAGACGTACGAGGCCATGGGCGAGGAGGAGATCGAGCGTCGGCTCCAGCTCGCTCGGGCCACGTTCCGCACGTACCGGACGACGACCTTCGCCGAGCGGGCCCGGCTGATGAACCAGGCCGCCGACCTCCTCGACGAGGACCAGCAGGAGATCGCCCGTGTCATGACCACGGAGATGGGCAAGCCGGTCAAGCAGGCCCGCGCGGAGGCCGCGAAGTGCGCCAAGGCGATGCGCTGGTACGCCGGGCACGCCGAGGAACTGCTCGCGGACGAGGAGCCCGCCGCCGCCGATGTGAAGGACTCCGGGGCCTCCCGGGCCCTGGTGCGCTACCGGCCGCTCGGCCCGGTGCTGGCGGTGATGCCCTGGAACTTCCCGCTGTGGCAGGTGGTCCGGTTCGCGGCGCCCGCGCTGATGGCCGGCAATGTCGGCCTGCTCAAGCACGCCTCGAACGTGCCGCAGACCGCCCTGTACCTGGAGGACCTGTTCCACCGGGCGGGCTTCGCCGAGGGCTGCTTCCAGACCCTGCTCATCGGCTCCGGCGCGGTCGACGACATCCTGCGCGACGAGCGTGTGAAGGCGGCCACGCTGACCGGCAGCGAGCCGGCGGGGCGGGCGGTGGCGTCCACCGCCGGGGAGATGATCAAGAAGACGGTGCTGGAGCTGGGCGGCAGCGACCCGTTCATCGTGATGCCGTCGGCCGACCTCGACCGGGCCGCCGAGGTCGCGGTGACCGCGCGGGTGCAGAACACCGGGCAGTCGTGCATCGCCGCCAAGCGGTTCATCGTGCACACGGACGTCTACGACGCCTTCGCCGAGCGTTTCGTGGCCGGCATGAAGGCGCTGAGGACCGGCGACCCGATGCGGGAGGACACCGAGGTGGGGCCGCTGTCCAGCGAACGGGGCCGGGCGGATCTGGAGGAGCTGGTCGACGACGCGCGGCGGAGCGGGGCGAAGGTGCTGTGCGGTGGCGAACGGCCCGACTGGCCCGGCTGGTACTACCCGCCGACCGTGCTGGAGGGCATCACCCGTGAGATGCGCATCCACCGCGAGGAGGCGTTCGGGCCGGTCGCCACGCTGTACCGGGCGGCCGACCTGGACGAGGCCGTGCTGATCGCCAACGACTCGCTGTTCGGCCTGAGTTCGAACGTCTGGACGCGGGACGAGAACGAGGTCGACCGGTTCGTACGGGACCTGGAGGCGGGCGGGGTGTACTTCAACGGGATGACCGCCTCGCACCCGGCGTTCCCCTTCGGCGGGGTGAAGCGCTCGGGGTACGGGCGTGAGCTGTCCGGGCACGGAATCCGCGAGTTCTGCAACATCACCACCGTATGGCACGGAGCGTGAGGCTTCCGCGGCTACGATCCCTTTTGTGAACCGCGAAGTGACTCTGCCTCTGATCGTCGACGACCGCGGCACGTTGCAGGTGGCCGCGGCCGATGTGAGCAAGCTGCTGCGGACGGTCGGCGGCCGGTGGCTGCGTCTGGTGGAGGCCGGCCAGGAGGGTCTCGACGAGGACACGGTCGCCGCCCTGACCATCGAACTGGCCAAGCTGGCCGACCGCATCGACGTGGCCTGCATCGCCCACAGCAGCGGCGCGGCTCCTTCCGGCTGACCGGAAGGAGCCCACCCCGGCGACGCGTTGCCGGGCGCCCCGGTACGTCGCGCGGGCCGGCACGCGGCACACGCGGTCGGATACCCGCCCGAAGGCCTGTCCGGCCCCTCCATGAAGTGCTGCCTGACCAGCGGTTTTCTGGTTGAGCGGAGAAGCGCCGCCGGTGGTGCGAGGGACGTGCGGGGCTCACTCGCCGTCGCCGGATTGGAGTAGTCCACCGAGAGATCACCGTCCCTTTCGGGCGATCATGGGTGGACCACCCTTCTGGGTGCACCACCCTCTGACCCGGGGGCTACCGGCCTTCCGGAAGGCGAAAGCAGGCACGGCTCATGGCGACTTTGTGCAGACCTTCGGTGTCCGTTCCAGAGCACGTGATCACGATGGAGGAAACGCTGGAGCTCGCACGCTCCCGCCACGCGGACCACCCGCAACTCCCGCTGGCCCTCCGGCTGATCGAGAACACCGGCGTGCTCACCCGGCACATCGTGCAGCCCATCGAGGAGACCCTCAAGCATCCCGGCTTCGAGCAGCGCAACAAGCTCTACGAGCAGGAGGCCAAGGCCAGGGTTCCCGAGGTCATCCAGCACGCGCTCGACGACGCCGAACTCCTGTCGTCCGACATCGATGTCATCATCTACGTCTCGTGCACGGGCTTCATGATGCCCTCGCTCACGGCGTGGTTGATCAACGAGATGGGCTTCGACTCGACCACCCGCCAGCTGCCCATAGCCCAGCTGGGCTGTGCGGCCGGCGGCGCGGCGATCAACCGGGCCCACGACTTCTGCACGGCCTACCCGGACGCCAACGCGCTCATCGTGGCCTGCGAGTTCTGCTCGCTGTGCTACCAGCCCACCGACCTCGGCGTCGGTTCCCTGCTCTCCAACGGCCTGTTCGGCGACGGCATCGCCGCCGCGGTGGTCCGCGGCACCGGCGGCACCGGCGTCCGGCTGGAGCGCAACGGCTCGTACCTGATCCCCGAGACCGAGGAGTGGATCGCGTACGACGTCCGGGAGACCGGCTTCCACTTCCTGCTGGACAAGCGTGTGCCCACCACCATGGAGCCGCTCGCCCCGGCCCTGCGGGACCTGGCCAAGCTGCATGACTGGGACGCGTCCGACCTGGACTTCTACGTCATCCACGCGGGCGGCCCCCGCATTCTGGACGACCTCAGCAAGTTCCTGAACGTCGAGCCGTACGCGTTCCGGTTCAGCCGGGCCACGCTCACCGAGTACGGCAACATCGCCAGCGCCGTCGTCCTGGACGCGCTGCGCCGGCTGTTCGACGAGGGCGTCCCCGAGGACCGGGCGCGCGGACTGCTCGCCGGGTTCGGCCCCGGCATCACCGCCGAGATGTCGCTCGGCAGCTGGCAGATCGGGGCCGGGGCATGACCGAGGAGACGCTCGCCGAGACACCGTCCCCGGTGCGGCGCCGGCCCGCCCCCGACCCGACCGGCGTCGGCTTCGACCCGGTGCCGGCCGGCCTGGTGGAGGAGGGTCCGGTCACCCGCGTCGAGATGCCCGGCGGCGAGGGCTGGGCATGGCTGGTGACCCGCATGGACGATGTGCGGATGGTCACCGACGACCCCCGGTTCAGCCGGGAGGCGGCCATGGGCCGTCAGATCACCCGGCAGGCCCCGCACTTCGTCCCGACCCGTGACGCGGTCGGCTTCCTGGACCCGCCCGACCACACCCGGCTGCGCCGCTCGGTCGCCCCCGCCTTCACCGCGCGCGGTGTCGAGCGGGTGCGGGAGAGCTCCCGGCGGACGCTGGACGAACTGGTCGACGAGCTCCTTCGGGGCGGCCCGCCCGCCGACCTCACACGTGCGGTGCTCAGCCCGTTCCCGATCGCGGTGATCTGCGAGCTGATGGGGGTGCCGCCCGCCGACCGGCACGGCATGCACACCTGGACCCGGCTGATCCTGTCCTCCTCGCCCGGCGCCGACGCCGGCGAGCAGGCCAAGGAGGAGATGGGCGCGTACTTCGCCGAGCTCATCGACGCGCGCGTGGAGAGCACCGGTGAGGATGTCGCCTCACTCCTCGGCGCGGCCGTGGGGCGCCGGGAGATCACCCTGGCGGAGGCCGTGGGTCTCGCGGTGCTCCTGCAGATCGGCGGCGAGGCGGTCACCGACAACAGCGGGCAGCTGTTCCACATCCTGCTGACCCGCCCCGAGCTGGCCGAACGGCTGCGCCGTGAGCCGGAGATCCGCCCGCAGGCCGTCGACGAACTGCTGCGCTGGATCCCGCACCACGACGGGGTCGGGCTGTCCCGGGTCGCCCTGGAGGACGTGGAGATCAGGGGCGTGCGGATACGCGCCGGTGACGCCGTCCACGTGTCGTACCTCGCCGCCAACCGCGACCCGGACGTCTTCCCGGACCCCGCGGCGATCGACTTCTCGCGCAGTCCGAACCCGCACGTGACGTTCGGCTTCGGCCCGCACCGCTGCCCGGGCGGCCGGTTGGCCCGGCTGGAGTCGGAGTTGCTGGTCGACGCCCTGCTGGACCGGGTGCCGGGGCTGAGGCTCGCGGTGCCGGCGGACCAGGTGCCCTTCAGGAAGGGCACGTCGATCCGCGGGCCCGAGGCCCTGCCCGTGACGTGGTGAGCCCGCCATGACCACGGAGGGACTGCTCGTGCCGCCGGGCCACGGGCGCGTTGTCGAGACGCCGGCCCAGCGCGTGACGTTCAAGGTCACCGGCTCGCACTCGCGGGTGGCCTCCACCTTCGAGGTGGAGGTCCCGCCGGGCTTCGACGTGGGCGCCCATGTGCACACGCGCAGCGAGGAGTTGTTCTACGTGCTCGAGGGCGAGTTGGACGTGCTCGCCTTCGAGCCGCGGATCCGGACCCCCGACCACTGGCAGAGGTGGGAGTCCAGCTCGGGCAACCGCGTGGTGCGGGCGACCCCGGGTACGGTCATCGTCGTGCCCCCGGGCTGCCCGCACGCGTTCGCCAACCCGACCGACGCCCCGGCGAAGATGTTCTTCCAGGCCTCCCCGCCCCCGGACCACGAACGCTACTTCGAGGAACTGCTCGACATCCTGGGCGGTGGAGGCCCCCCGGACCACGAGGCGATCGAAGCCCTGCGCAAGCGTTACGACATCGAGCAGCTGACACCGCTCAGGCACCGTTAGTACCGTCAGCGGATCGGCATCCCCGAGATCGTGCGGGAGATCACCAACCGCTGGATCTCACTCGTCCCCTCGAAGATCGTGTAGATCGCCGCGTCGCGGTGCATCCGCTCCACCGGGTACTCCCTGGTGTAGCCGTTGCCGCCCAGGATCTGGATCGCCTGGGCGGTGACCTTCTTCGCGGTCTCGCTGGCGAACAGCTTGGACATCGAGCCCTCGGCGGCGGTGAACGGCTTGCCGTTGACCGCCATCCAGGAGGCGCGCCAGACCAGCAGGCGGGCGGCGTCGATCCGGGTGCGCATGTCGGCGAGCTGGAAGGCGACGCCCTGGTTGTCGATGATCGGCCGGCCGAACTGCTCGCGGGTCTTCGCGTAGTCGAGGGCGACCTCGTACGCGGCCCGGGCGGTGCCCACCGCCATCGCGCCGACGGCCGGCCGGGACGCCTCGAAGGTGGCCATCGCCGCGTTCTTGACGCTCCCCTTCCTGGCCCTCTCTCGGGCGCGGGCCAGCCGCTCGTCCAGCTTCTCCTTGCCGCCGAGCAGGCAGGAGCCGGGGACGCGCACGTTGTCCAGGACCACCTCGGCGGTGTGCGAGGCCCGGATGCCGTGCTTCTTGAACTTCTGACCCTGGGACAGCCCCGGCGTGGCCGGCGGGACGATGAAGGAGGCGTGGCCCTTGGAGCCCAGCTCGGGGTCGACGGAGGCGACGACGACATGGACATCGGCGATGCCGCCGTTGGTCGCCCAGGTCTTGGTGCCGTTGATCACCCACTCGTCCTTGGCCTCGTCGTACACCGCGCGGGTGCGGATGGAGGCCACGTCGGAGCCGGCGTCGGGCTCGGAGGAGCAGAACGCGGCGACCTTGACGTCGTTGACGTCGCCGTACATCTGCGGGATCCAGGTGCCGATCTGCTCCTCGGTGCCGTTGGCCAGGACGCCGACCGCGGCCAGGCCGGTGCCGACGATGGACAGGGCGATGCCGGCGTCGCCCCAGAACAGCTCCTCCATGGCCATGGGGATGCCGAGGCCGGTGGAGTCGAAGTACTGCTGGGCGTAGAAGTCGAGGGAGTAGATGCCGACCTTCGCGGCCTCCTGGATGACCGGCCAGGGAGTCTCCTCGCGCTCGTCCCATTCGGCGGCCGCGGGGCGGATCACGTCGGCCGCGAAGCCGTGCAGCCAGTCCCGGACCCCCTTCTGCTCGTCGTTGAGCTCCATGGTGAACTCGGCCATGTCCCCTCCAGCGGCGCACACGCGTGTTACTAACGGTAACGTTACTGTGTTACCGACCGGTAGGTAAAGTCAACTCCGGATGACTCCTCGGCAGCCCGTTCGAGATATCGGGCACAGTCAGTGTTACTTTGCGCAGGCGTCACCGAATCAGCACGGGTGGGGAGAGTTCATGGACACCACGCAGCGGACCGAACAGCAGCGGTCCGCCGACCGCCGACGGCGCGAGCTGCTGGAGGCCGCCGACCGGGTGGTGCTGCGCGACGGCCCCCAGGCGTCGATGAACGCCATCGCCGCCGAGGCCGGCATCACCAAGCCGATCCTCTACCGCCACTTCGGCGACAAGGGGGGGCTGTACGCCGCCCTCGCCCAGCGGCACACCGACGCCCTGCTCGGCTCCCTGCGGGCCGCGGTGGACGCCCCCGCGGGCCGGCGCGAGCGGGTGGAGGCCACGCTGGACACCTATCTCGCGGCCATCGAGGCCCGTCCGCAGGTCTACCGGTTCCTGATGCACCCGGCGGAGGGCAGTCAGGGCGGCGACCAGGGCTTCGACGTCGGCAAGCACTCCGCCCCGCTGCTGCGCCGCATGGGCGAGGAACTGGCCCAGGTCATCGAGGAGCGGCTGGACCTCGGCCCGGGCAGCCAGCAACTGGCCCGCGTGTGGGGGCACGGCATCGTCGGCATGATGCACGCGGCCGGTGACTGGTGGCTGGGCGAGCGACCCTGCTCCCGCGCGGAGCTGGTACGCAGCCTGGCGGACCTGCTGTGGGGCCGGCTGGCGGCGGCCGGGGACAAGATGGGCGGTCCGGGCTTCTAGGGCTCCCCGGTATCCCCGGTACTTCCACGGCCCCTTCGGCTCCAGGGCGCCTTCGCCGCCTGTCTCAGCACCTTGCGTCTGCGCCACCCCGTGAGGTGATCCACGTACAGGCGCCCCCGCAGGTGGTCGTACTCGTGCTGCAGGCAGCGGGCGAAGAACCCCGTCCCGTGCACGGTGACCGGCTCCCCGGTCACCGTGAAACCCTCGACGACCGTGTGGTCGTAGCGCTCCGTCCCCGCCTCCAGGCCCGGCAGGGACAGGCAGCCCTCCGGGCCTCGGACCACCACGCCGTCCGCCTCCACCAGCCGCGGGTTCACCACATGGCCCAGGTGGCGCACGTCCTCGTCGTCCGGGCAGTCGTACACGAACACGCGCAGGGACTCCCCCACCTGATTGGCGGCCAGGCCCACACCCCGTGCCTCGTACATCGTGGCGAACAGGTCCTCCACCAGCCGGGACAGTGCGGGGCCGAAGTCGGTGACCTCGGCGCAGGGCGCGTGCAGGAGGGGGTCGCCGAGCAGGGTGAGGGGCCGGACGCGTCCGCGGGCGCCGGGGATCGATCCGTGTCGCATGGCGGCAAGGGTACGGTTCCCTCGGCCCATGCCCGCCGCGCAGGCGCGGGCCGGGATTCGGGGGCGCCGGTGGATCTCGATAGGCTGAGGCCCCCACCACGTTGCCGGATGGCTCAGGCGCGGCGCGTACGCAAGGAGGATCGAGAACTGATGGCAGGCAACTCGGACCCGCTCACGCCGCGGGCCAAGCTGGCCGTGACCGCGGGCAAGGCGGTCGCTGCGGCTTCGCGTGCCGCTGGTCGCGGCAGCGGTTCGGTGATCGGCGGTCGGGTGGCCCTGAAGCTCGACCCCGACCTGCTCGGCCGGCTCGCCCAGCACCTGGACGTGATCCTGGTCTCGGCGACCAACGGCAAGACCACGACCACCCGGCTCATCGCCGAGGCCCTGCGGGCCGCGGGTCCGGTCGTCTCCAACGCCCTCGGCGCCAACATGCCCGCGGGCATCACCTCGGCGCTGGCGGGCGGCTCGGACGCCAAGTTCGGTGTGATCGAGGTCGACGAGAAGTACCTCGCGGGCGTGGCCCGGGACACCGCCCCCAAGTGCATCGCACTGCTCAACCTCTCCCGCGACCAGCTCGACCGCGCCGGCGAGACCCGGATGCTCGCCGAGAACTGGCGCGAGGCCCTGGCCGGGTCCAAGGCCGTGATCGTCGCCAACTGCGACGATCCGCTGGTGGTGTGGGCCGCGTCCTCCTCCCCCAATGTGATCTGGGTGGCCGCCGGGCAGATGTGGAAGGACGACGCCTGGTCCTGCCCGTCCTGCGGCGGTGTGATGCAACGCCCCGACGACGAATGGTTCTGCAACGAGTGCGGTTTCCGCCGGCCCACCCCCAGCTGGGCGCTGAACGGCGACCACGTCCTCGACCCGCACGGCTCCGCCTGGCCGATCCACCTGCAGCTGCCGGGCCGCGCCAACAAGGCCAACGCCGCCTCCTCCGCGGCCGTCGCCGCCGTCTTCGGGGTGCCGCCGCAGGTCGCCCTGGAGCGGATGTACCAGGTGCAGGCGGTCGCCGGCCGCTACGACGTCGTCCAGTACCAGGGCCGCGACCTGCGGCTGCTGCTGGCGAAGAACCCGGCCGGCTGGCTGGAGACCTTCTCCCTGATCGACCCGCCGCCCGCGCCCGTCATCCTGGCGGTGAACGCGCGCGGCGCCGACGGCACCGACACCTCCTGGCTGTGGGACGTCGACTACACGCGCCTGACCGGCCGTCCGCTCTTCGTGCTCGGCGACCGGAAGCTGGACCTCGCGGTGCGTCTGGAGGTGGCGAACCAGCAGTTCCAGGTCTGCGATGACCTCGACCAGGCCGTCCAGCAGGCGCCACCCGGCCGGATCGAGGTCATCGCCAACTACACCGCGTTCCAGGACCTGCGCCGTCGCGTCGGCAACTGACCACTAAGGACGAGCACTTCATGAGCGACAACCAACTGCGGCTGGTGTGGATCTACCCGGACCTGCTGAGCACCTACGGGGACCAGGGCAACGTACTCGTCGTGGAGCGCCGGGCCCGGCAGCGCCGCCTGGACGTGGCCCGCCTGGACGTGCGCAGCGACCAGCCGGTCCCGACCTCCGGCGACATCTATCTGATCGGCGGCGGCGAGGACCGGCCGCAGCGGCTCGCGGCGGAGCGGCTGCGCCGTGACGGCGGCCTGACCAGGGCCGTGGAGAACGGCGCGATCGTCTTCTCGGTCTGCGCCGGCTACCAGATCCTCGGCCACGAGTTCGTCAACGACCTCGGGCAGCGCGAGCCGGGACTGGGCCTGCTCGACGTGGTGTCGGTGCGCGGCGAGGGCGAGCGGTGCGTCGGCGACGTGCTGGGCGACATCGACCCGCGGCTCGGCCTGCCTCCGCTGACCGGGTTCGAGAACCACCAGGGCGTCACCCACCTCGGTCCCACCGCCCGCCCGTTCGCCCAGGTCCGGATCGGCAAGGGCAACGGCACCGGCGACGGCACGGAGGGCGCGTACAACGACACCGTCTTCGGCACGTACATGCACGGTCCGGTGCTGGCCCGCAACCCGCTGATCGCGGACCTGCTGCTGAAGCTGGCACTCGACGTCAACGCGCTCCCGCCGGTCGACGACCGCTGGTACGAGGCCCTGCGCAACGAGCGCATCGCCGCCGCCCAGCAGCCCGCGTAGGCACCGTCGCACGGCGGCCCGCACCGGCGCGCTCGCGCATCCGCCCCTGCGGGAACGGTTCTTCCGCCACCCCGGCGCACCACGCGCCCACCGGCCCGTCAGCACGGCGCGACCAGCCCGTCTGACGGGCCGTCCGCACAGGTGAGCGGCCCCGTCCAGCAGGCGGACGGACGGTGCGGCCCCGCCCCCGGGTGCCGCTAGGGTGGCGGGGACCGAGCCGGACAGCGCGGTCCGGTCCCGTGCCCATGTGGAGAAGGTTGTTCGGGCTATGCGCATTGGTGTCCTCACGTCCGGCGGCGACTGCCCCGGCCTGAACGCCGTCATCCGGTCCGTCGTGCACCGCGCCGTCGTCGACCACGGCGACGAGGTCATCGGCTTCCGCGACGGCTGGAAGGGCCTGCTGGAGTGTGACTACCTCAAGCTCGACCTCGACGCGGTGGGCGGCGTCCTCGCCCGCGGCGGCACCATCCTCGGGTCCTCCCGGGTCCGTCCCGAGCACCTGCGGGACGGGGTGGAGCGGGCCAGGGGCCACGTCGAGGAGCTCGGTCTCGACGCGGTCGTCCCGATCGGCGGCGAGGGCACGCTCAAGGCGGCCCGGCTGCTGTCGGACAGCGGCCTGCCCATCGTCGGTGTGCCCAAGACCATCGACAACGACATCGCGGTCACGGACGTCACCTTCGGCTTCGACACGGCCGTGACCGTCGCCACCGAGGCCCTGGACCGGCTGAAGACCACCGCCGAGTCCCACCAGCGGGTGCTGATCGTGGAGGTCATGGGCCGCCACACCGGCTGGATCGCGCTGCAGTCCGGCATGGCGGCCGGCGCCCACGCCATCGTCGTCCCCGAGCGGCCCTTCGACATCGAGGAGCTGACGGAGAAGGTCGGCGCGCGCTTCGCGGCGGGCAAGCGGTTCGCGATCGTGGTGGTCGCGGAGGGCGCCAAGCCCAGGCCGGGCACCATGGACTTCGACGAGGGCGGCAAGGACGTCTACGGCCACGAGCGGTTCGCCGGCGTCGCCCGGCAGCTCTCGGTCGAACTGGAGCAGCGGCTCGGCAAGGAGGCCCGGCCCGTCATCCTCGGGCACGTCCAGCGCGGTGGCACGCCGACGGCGTACGACCGCGTGCTCGCCACCCGGTTCGGCTGGCACGCCGTGGAGGCCGTGCACCGCGGGGAGTTCGGCCGGATGACGGCGCTGCGCGGCACGGACATCGTGACGGTGCCGCTCGCCGAGGCGGTCGCGACCCTGAAGACGGTGCCGGCGGAGCGGTACGCCGAGGCGGAGTGCGTCCTGTAGGACACACGCGTAGGACGACACACGCGTAAGCACAAACCGCCCCCGGCCGCAAGAGCGGCCGGGGGCGGTTCTACCCTGGGTGCGGACAGACAGCTGTGGACAGACAGCGCACAACCCCCACGAAACAGGAGCCGGCGGATGGATCACAGCGGGCACGGCATGATGACGGATCTGCCGCCGTTCACGCTGGGACGCGGTCTTCAGTGGTCCGCGGACCCCTTCTTTTTCGTTGCCTGCCTGCTCGGGCTCGCGCTGTACGGCTGGGGCGTGGTGCGGCTGCTGCGGCGCGGCGACTCCTGGCCGGTGGGCCGTACCGTGTCGTACGTCATCGGTGTGCTGACCGTGGTCCTGATGATGTGCACCAGGCTGAACGACTACGGCATGGTCATCTTCACCGTGCACATGGTCCAGCACATGGTCATCAGCATGCTGTCGCCGATCCTGATCCTGCTGGGCGCCCCGATCACGCTGGCGCTGCGCGCGCTGCCGGTGGCCGCCAGGGGCCGCAAGGGGCCGCGCGAGCTGCTGCTGATGCTGCTGCACAGCCGCTACATGCGGGTCATCACCCACCCCTTCTTCACCATCCCGATGTTCATCGCGAGCCTGTACGGGCTTTACTTCACCCCGATCTTCGACCGGCTGATGGGGTCGGGAGTGGGACACGTGGCGATGATGGTGCACTTCCTCGCGGTGGGCCTGGTCTTCTTCTGGCCGATCATGGGCGTGGATCCGGGCCCGAACCGGCCGGGTTACCTCATGCGGATGATGCAGCTGTTCGCGGGCATGCCGTTCCACGCGTTCTTCGGCATCGCGGTGATGATGGCGACCGCGCCCATGGTGGAGACCTACATGAACCCGCCCGCCTCCCTCGGCATCGACGCCCTGGCCGACCAGAACGCGGCCGGCGGCATCGCGTGGGCGTTCAGCGAGATCCCGTCCGTCATCGTGCTGATCGCCCTGCTCTTCCAGTGGTACGGCTCCGAACAGCGCCAGGCCCGGCGCAAGGACCGCGCCGCGGACCGTGACGGCGACAAGGAGCTCGAGGCGTACAACGCCTATCTGGCCTCCCTGAACGCGCGCGGTAACTGAACGGGCTCTCGCATTCGGCACCTCTGCCCCGTTCTGCCCCGAGGCAGAACGGGGCACCATGGAGCCAGCCGACCATGAGGAGGGTGCCGCCATGCCTGGTTCCACGGACGGTTCCACGAGAGCGATGGGGGTGCTCACCGTGGGCGCCCTCGTCGTGGTGACGGCCTACACGGTGGCGCTCGGCGGCAACGGCTGGCTGTGGTTCGGCTGGGTCGTGCTGGGCCTGATCACGCTGGGCATGATCGCCCTCCGCGGCACCTGAGGCTCACTCCCCGGTGAGCCGTGCCGCCGAGTGCACGCCCGGCTGGTACTTCGGCAGCCGGGCCGTGATCTTCATGCCCGCGCCGGGGGCGGTCTCGATGACCAGGCCGTGGTCGTCGCCGTAGACCTGGCGGAGCCGGTCGTCGACGTTGGACAGCCCGATGCCGCCGGAGGGGCTGTGCTCGCCGGCCAGGATGCGGCGCAGCAGGTCGGGGTCCATGCCGGCGCCGTCGTCCTCGACGACGACCAGGGCCTCGGCGCCGGCGTCCTGTGCGGTGATCCGGATTCGGCAGGTGCCGGTCTTGCCCTCCAGGCCGTGCTTGACGGCGTTCTCCACCAGCGGCTGCAGGCACAGGAACGGCAGGGTGACGGGCAGCACTTCGGGCGCGATCTGCAGGGTGACCGCGAGACGGTCGCCGAAGCGGGCCCGGACGAGCGCCAGGTAGTGCTCCATGGCGTGCAGCTCGTCGGCGAGCGTGGTGAAGTCGCCGTGCCGGCGGAACGAGTAACGGGTGAAGTCGGCGAACTCCAGCAGCAGCTCGCGGGCCCGCTCGGGGTCGGTGCGGACGAACGAGGCGATCACCGCGAGCGAGTTGAAGATGAAGTGCGGGGATATCTGGGCGCGCAGGGCCTTGATCTCGGCCTCGATGAGCCGGGTGCGGGAGCGGTCGAGGTCCGCGAGCTCCAGCTGCACGGAGACGAAGCGGGCCACCTCGGCCGCGGCGCGGACCAGGACGGCCGACTCACGGGGCGCGCAGGCGACGAGGGCGCCGTGCACCCGGTCGTCGACGGTGAGCGGGGCGACGACGGCCCAGCGCACCGGGCAGTCCGGAATCTGGCAGGTGAGCCGGAAGGCCTCGCCGCGGCCGGTCTCCAGGGGCCCGGTGAGGCGTTCCATGATCTCGCCGCGGTGGTGCGCGCCGACCCCGTCCCAGGCGAGGACCCGGGTGTCGTCCGTGAGGCACAGGGCGTCGGTGCCGAGCAGGGAGCGCAGCCGGCGGGCCGACTTGCGGGCGGTCTCCTCGGTCAGCCCGGCCCGCAGCGGCGGAGCGGCGAGGGAGGCGGTGTGCAGGGTCTGGAAGGTGGCGTGCTCGACGGGGGTGCCGAGGTCGCCGAGGCTCTGCGGGCGGGCGGTGCGCCGGCCGAGCCAGTAGCCGGCGGCGAGCAGCGGCAGCGCGGCAGCGAAGAACCCGGCGAGGAACCCGCTCATGCCTTCACCTCCGCGTGCAGCTGCTCGGGCAGGTGGAAGCGGGCCAGGACGCCCGCGGTGCCGGCCGGTACCCGGCCCGGTGTGGCCAGCGACACCAGCATCATGGTGAGGAAACCCAGCGGCACCGACCACAGGGCGGGCCAGGCGAGCAGCGCGTGCAGCGGTCCGGTGCCGGGGAAGCCGGCCATGGTCACGGCGACGGCGACGAACGCGCCGCCGCCGCCCGCCAGCATCCCGGCGGCCGCGCCGGGCGGGGTGAGCCGCCGCCACCAGATGCCGAGGACGAGCAGCGGGCAGAAGGAGGACGCGGACACCGCGAAGGCGAGCCCGACGGCGTCGGCGACCGGCAGCCCGCCGACCAGGACGCTCGCGGCGAGCGGCGGGGCCATGGAGAGCACCGTGCCCAGCCGGAAGTGCCGCACCCCGCGCGAGGGCAGCACGTCCTGGGTGAGCACCCCGGCCACCGCCATGGTCAGCCCGGAGGCGGTGGACAGGAACGCGGCGAAGGCGCCGCCCGCGACCAGCGCGCCCAGTAGGTCGCCGCCGAGGCCGCCGATCACCCGGTCGGGCAGCAGCAGCACCGCGGCGTCGGCGCTCCTGGTGAGGGTGAGCTCGGGGGCGTAGAGGCGGCCGAGTGCGCCGTACACCGGCGGCAGCAGGTAGAAGCCGCCGATCATGCCGAGCACGGCCACGGTGGTGCGGCGGGCGGCGACGCCGTGCGGGCTGGTGTAGAAGCGGACGACGACGTGCGGCAGGCCCATGGTGCCGAGGAAGGTGGCGAGGATCAGCCCGTACGTGGCGTACAACGGGCGTTCCTCGCGGCCGGAGGCGAGTGAGGTGGACATGCCGCCGTTGCCGCCGCGGGTGGCCTCGGGGACGTGGGCGCCCGGCGCGAAGGTGAGCCGGGTGCCGTGTTCGACGCGGTGGGTGCCCGCGCTCAGCCGCACCTGCTTCTCCTGGTGGACGCGGCCGTCGACGGTGCCGGTCACGGTGACGGTGAGCGGGCGCTGCAGTCTGAGGTCGAGGGTGTCGGCGACGCGGACGGTGCGCTGCTCGCGGAAGGCGGCCGGTTCGTCGAAGGCGCGACGGGGTGCTCCGTCGTGCTGCCAGGCGAGGACGAGGAACAGGGCGGGGACGAGCAGCGCGGTCAGCTTCAGCCAGTACTGGAAGGCCTGGACGAAGGTGATGCTGCGCATCCCGCCCGCGGCGACCGTGGCCACCACGACGACGGCGACGATCACTCCGCCGAGCGCGTCGGGCGCGTCGGTGAGCACCGCCAGGGTGAGCCCGGCGCCCTGCAGCTGGGGCAGCAGGTACAGCCAGCCGACGCCGACGACGAAGGCGCCCGCGAGCCGCCGCACGCCCTGGGAGGCGAGCCGGGCCTCGGCGAAGTCGGGCAGCGTGTAGGCGCCGGAGCGGCGCAGCGGGGCGGCGACGAACAGCAGCAGGACCAGATAGCCGGCCGTGTAGCCGACCGGGTACCACAGCATGTCCGGGCCCTGGACGAGGACCAGGCCGGCTATGCCGAGGAACGAGGCGGCGGAGAGGTACTCCCCGCTGATCGCGGCGGCGTTCAGGCGTGGTCCGACAGTGCGGGAGGCGACGTAGAAGTCGGAGGTGGTGCGGGAGATGCGCAGGCCGAACGCGCCGACGAACACGGTGGCCACCACGACGAGGGCGACGGCGGGGACGGTGTAGGCGGAGTTCACGGCGTTCAGCGGTCTCCCACGAGGCGGACGAAGTCGCGTTCGTTGCGCTCGGCGCGGCGCACGTACCAGCGGGCCAGCAGCACCAGCGGGACGTAGAGGCCGAAGCCGAGCACCGCCCACTTCAGGCGCCGGGCGTCGGGAGCGGCGGCGAACACCAGCGGCAGCGGGCCGACGAGCAGCACCAGCACCGCGAACACCGTGAGACCGGCGCGCAGCTGGCTGCGCATCAGGGAGCGGACGTAGGTGTGGCCGAGAGTGGTCTGCTCGTCGATCTCGGTGCGCGGGCGGTAGTGGCCCGGGGCCCGGCGGGTGCGGCGGGGCGGGCCGGTGACGACGACACGGCGGTCGGCGGGGTCCTGCGGCATGGTCTGCGTCTCTCCGTACGTCCCTCTAGCGCGCGGTCCGGCGCATCAGCAGCTCCCGCAGCTCTCGCGCGTGCCGGCGGCTGACCTGGAGTTCCTCGGTGCCGACCAGGACGCTCACCGAGCCGGCGTCCAGGCGGAGTTCGCCGATGTGGCGCAGGGCGACCAGGTGGCGGCGGTGGATGCGGACGAAGCCGCGGGCGCGCCAGCGCTCCTCCAGCGTGGACAGCGGGATGCGCACGAGGTGGCTGCCCTTGCCGGTGTGCAGCCGGGCGTAGTCCCCCTGTGCCTCGACGTGGGTGATGTCGTCGACGGCCACGAAGCGGGTGACGCCGCCGAGTTCGACGGGCAGGTGGTCGGGGTCAGGTTCGCTGACGGGGATCCGCGGGGCGGCGTCGCGCAGCTGGGCGGCGCGGCGGACGGCCTCGGCGAGGCGTTCCTTGCGGACGGGTTTGAGCACGTAGTCGACGGCCTTGAGGTCGAAGGCCTGTACGGCGAAGTCCTCGTGGGCGGTGACGAACACGATCAGCGGCGGCTCGGCGAACCCGGTGAGCAGCCGGGCCAGGTCGAGGCCGTCGAGGCCGGGCATCTGTATGTCGAGGAAGACGACGTCGACCGCGTCGGGCCCGTCCGGGCCGGACTGCAGGGCCCGGTTGATGCGGCGCAGCGCCTCGGTCGCGTCGCCGGCGCCTTCCACGCCGGTGATCCGGGGGTCGGCGTTGAGCAGGTACAGCAGTTCCTCGAGCGAGGGGCGTTCGTCGTCGACGGCCAGGGCACGCAGCATGAAGGTGGAGTGTAGGGGGGATCCGTATGCCTGGACACGGGCCGGGCGTGGACGTTCGCGCTGGATACAGTGCCGCCATGAACAGCAGGCCGGCACCGTTCGACGCACTCGACCGGAAGATCCTCACCGCGCTGATGGCGAACGCCCGCAGCAGTTTCGCCGAGATCGGCGCGGCCATCGGCCTGTCCGCGACAGCCGTCAAGCGCCGTGTTGACCGGCTGCGCGAGACGGGCGTGATCACCGGGTTCACGGCCACGGTCAAGCCGTCGGCGCTGGGCTGGCGCACGGAGGCGTACGTCGAGGTGTACTGCGAGGGCGCGGCCCCGCCGCGGCGGCTGGCCGAGGTGGTGCGCAACCATCCGGAGATCACCGCGGCGATGACGGTGACCGGCGGCGCGGACGCGCTGCTGCATGTGCGGGCGCGGGACGTGGAGCACTTCGAGGAGGTGCTGGAGCGGATCCGCACCGAGCCGTTCATCCGGAAGACGATCAGCGTGATGGTGCTGTCCCACCTGCTGCCGGACTCCCCGGAGGCGAGTGCCAGCCAGCCCGCCCCGCAGGACGCAGCAGACCTGCGCTGAGCGGCTCAAAGACGCAGCGTTCCTGCTCATACGCGCAGGTTTCGTTTCTTGTCGCCCACCGTCACCACTTCCTACCTTTGTGTCACCCCCAGTCGACACCCAGGAAGCGGAGGAACCCCTCTGTGCCCGAATCCCGTGTGCCGCGTCGGCGGCGCCTCCTCGTCTGCGAACCCAGACACTTCGCCGTGCAGTACGCGATCAATCCCTGGATGCATCCGGATCGTCCCGTCGACGTCGGGCTCGCCCAGGCACAGTGGCGGGCGCTGGTCGACGCCTACCGCGCCCACGGCCACACCGTGGACACCGTGGAGCCCGTGCCCGGCCTGCCGGACATGGTCTTCGCCGCCAACGCGGCGGTCGTCGTGGGCGGCCGCGTCTTCGGCTCCCTGTTCAAGGCACCCGAGCGCCGCCCGGAGTCCCTCCCCTACGACACGTGGTTCAAGTCGGCCGGCTACGACGTCTACCGTCCCGAGTCGGTGTGCGAGGGGGAGGGCGACTTCGTGCCGGCCGGCCGCTGGATCCTGGCCGGCACCGGTTTCCGCACCACCCGCGAGGCCCATCGCGAGGCGCAGGAGTACCTGGGCGTGCCGGTGATCGGCCTGACCCTGGTGGACCCGTACTTCTACCACCTGGACACCGCGCTGTTCGTCCTCGACGACGAGGGCGAGGGGAACATCGCGTACTACCCGGAGGCGTTCTCGCCCGGCAGCCGCGAGGTGCTCGCCCGGCTGTACCCGGAGGCGGTGCTCGCCACCCGCGAGGACGCGCTGGCCTTCGGCCTGAACTCCGTCTCCGACGGCCGTCACGTGTTCATATCGCCCGGGGCGACGGCACTCGCCGAACAGCTCACCGGCCGCGGCTACGTCCCCGTCCCCGTCGACCTGTCCGAGTTCCACAAGGCCGGCGGCGGCATCAAGTGCTGCACCCAGGAGATCCGCTCATGACCGCACCTGCCCGTACCCGCACCTCCGCCGAGCTGATCGAGGCCGAGGAGCCGGTCCTCGCGTACAACTACCACCCGTTGCCCGTGGTCGTCGCCCGCGCCGGGGGCACCTGGGTGGAGGACGTCGAGGGCCGCCGCTACCTGGACATGCTGGCCGGCTACTCGGCCCTGAACTTCGGCCACCGCCACCCCGCGCTGATCGAGGCCGCGCACCGCCAGCTCGACCGGCTGACGCTGACCTCGCGGGCCTTCCACAACGACCGGCTCGCCGAGTTCGCCGAGCGGCTGGCGTCCTTGACCGGTCAGGACATGGTGCTGCCGATGAACACCGGCGCCGAGGCGGTGGAGAGCGGCATCAAGGTGGCCCGCAAGTGGGCGTACGAGGTCAAGGGCGTCCCGGCCGACCGGGCGACGATCGTGGTCGCGGCGGACAACTTCCACGGCCGTACGACGACGATCGTCAGCTTCTCCACGGACGAGACGGCGCGGTCGGGGTTCGGGCCGTTCACTCCGGGCTTCAGGATCGTCCCGTACAACGATCTGGCGGCGCTCGAGGCGGCGGTCGACGAGACGACGGCCGCCGTGCTGATCGAGCCGGTCCAGGGCGAGGCCGGTGTGATCGTCCCGGACGACGGCTACCTCACCGGGGTGCGGGAGCTGACCCGCCGCGCGGGCTGTCTGTTCCTGGCGGACGAGATCCAGTCGGGCCTCGGCCGCACCGGGCGCACGCTCGCCGTCGAGCACGAGGACGTGGTGCCGGACGTCGTGCTGCTGGGCAAGGCGCTGGGCGGCGGGATCGTGCCGGTGTCCGCGGTCGTCGGGCGCCGGGAGGTGCTCGGGGTGCTGCGGCCGGGTGAGCACGGGTCGACGTTCGGCGGCAACCCGCTGTCCGCCGCGGTCGGCACGGCGGTGGTCGGCCTGCTGGAGACCGGCGAGTTCCAGCGCCGGGCGGCAGAGCTGGGCGCGGTGCTGCGCGAGGGTCTGGCCGAGCTGGCCGGCCGGGGCGTGGTCGGCTTCCGCTCGCACGGCCTGTGGGCGGGCGTCGACGTGGATCCGGCGATCGGCACCGGGCGGGAGATCAGTGAGCGTCTGATGCGGGAGGGTGTCCTGGTCAAGGACACCCACGGCTCCACCATCCGGCTGGCGCCGCCGCTGACCGTCACGGAGGACGAACTGCGCTCCGCGCTGGCCTCCTTGGAGAAGGTGCTGGCCGCCTGACGGCCGGCACCGACCGCTGGGGGCGCCGGCGCGGGCGCCCCAGCGGTCGGTGCCGTCGCGGTCCTACTGGTTGGGCTCCGCCGCGCTGATGTCACCGAGCGCCGACCTCGGGTCACGCTCGATGGCCAGGTCGCCGAGGGAGAGAATGCCCACGGGGTGACCGTGGTCGACGACCGGCAGCCGGCGCACGGAGTGCTCCCGCATCAACTGCACCGCGTGGTCGAGGTCCTCGTCCGGGGTCACGGTGAAGAGGTCCTCGCTGCACGCCGAGGCGACGGTCCGCTGCTGCGGGTCACCGCCCTCGGCCAGCGCGCGGATCACCAGATCGCGGTCGCTGACCACGCCGCGCAGCTCGTCGCCCTCGGTCACCAGGACGATGCCGATGTCCTCGTCGCGCATCTTCTGGGCGACCGCCGTCACCGGGGTCTGCGGCTCCACCGTCACCAGTCGGCTGGTCATGATGTCGCGTACGTGCTGAGCCATGACGCCTCCCTTCGTCAGGTCCTGCGGTCCGCGCGGTGCCGTTCACCGCGCCGCCCTCGCCGGGTACCCGGCGGGAGCGGTGGCGCACCTGGTGACCGGCGGTGCGGTCCGGTCCGTGTGCGGTCTTCCGGCGGTGATCCGGGGGAGGCCCGCACGTTTGCCTGCACGGCGACGGGGCGGGTACCCGGCGAAGTGACGGGACTCTCTGAGGAGATGACTTCCATGCTGCTCATCGGCCTGCTCCTCCTCGCGGCGACCGCTGCCTTCACCGCTCTGCTCATCGCCGGCAACCTGTCCGGCGGCCCCGAGCACACGGTGTCGGTGCTCGGCAACGACATCGCCAGGATGAACACGCTCGAGGCCTTCAGCGCCGGTCTCGCCCTCGCCCTGATCTTCTGTCTGGGCGCAGCTCTCCTGGCCGGTGCCGCGACACGCCACCGGCACACGCACCGGGCCGTGCCCTGGCACGGCGGCCGGCCGGACACCGGTCCGCTGAACGAGCCCATGGGCCGGGACGGCCACCCCTGACCGGTACGGCCGTCCGGCCCGTGGCCGCGTCGTGCGGGCGGCCACGGTGCCGACGACCACGCCGAGCACCTCACCGACGGCGCACCCGGCGCGGCGGTGCGTCGTGGTCTGCGCGGCCCTGTGCCGGGAGACACCCGCGGATGAGGAACCCACGCACCGGAACCTCGATGCCCCGGGGTGTTCACCCGGGTCCCGCGCGCATCAGTCCTCGCGGTGCCTGCGGCGCAGCAGTTGGCGGGTGATCAGGGCGGCGGCCAGGAGGCCGAGCGCGACGAGCACGTAGATCTCGTAGCGGCGGATCTCGTCGTAGACCGTGCCGATGTGCGTGCCCGCGAAGTAGGCCAGGGTCAGCCACAGGCCCACCCACAGGGCGGCGCCGAGCGCGTTGAAGGCGAGGAAGCGGAGCCAGTGCATGCCCGTGGTGCCGGCGATGATGCCGTTGGCCTGGCGCAGGCCCTCGACGAAGCGTGCCACCGTGACGATCTTGCCGCCGTGCCGGGAGAAGAACCGCTCGGCCGTCTCGAACCGCTCAGGCGTCAGGAAGACGTACCGCCCCCAGCGGTGGACGAACGCCCGGCCGCCGAACCGGCCGACGAGGTAGCCGATGTTGTCCCCGACGATCGCCGCGGCGAACGCGATCAGGCCGACGGCCACCACGTTGAGCTCACCGGCTCCGGCATACACCCCGGCCGCGATCAGGATCGTCTCACCCGGTGCGGGAACCCCGAAGTCCTCCACCAGGACCACACCGCCGACGGCCAGGTATCCGTAGTGGCTCAGCAGCGGTGCCAGGTGCGCCAGCGGACCTGGCAGCGGAGGGGCCATGTCCACCACCGTACGTCGCCGGGTGGACGGCTCCTGGCAGGCGTGGCACCGCACCGCCCGCGGGGCGCCGAGTCCTCACAGCGCCTCGGCCGGCACCGCCGGGTGCCCGGACATTTCCCACGGCCCGGCGCGCGACGATGCCCTGGTGGTCAGCGGGGAAACACGGACCAGGACCGAACGGCCCTGGTGTCCCGGCGTCCCGCGTGGTGTCCTTGAGGTGACGGGAAGGACCGCAGAGGACGCGGAGCAGCAGCGATCAGCCGCGCACCGCGCAATCAGGATCCGCGAGAAGCGGGTGGCCCTTCCCGTTCCCTCGTCTCCCGCCGGGTCCTCGTCTCCGCCCGTGTCCCTCCTGTTGCCCCTGCGTCCTGTTGTCCCTGCGTCGCCCGCTTCTTGTGCCGAAGGGCGCCGGTCGGAGTCCGGGGGGTCAGTGGCGGCGCGGTCCGCCCGGGCGGAGGCTGGAAGCAGCAGCTCCATGGCACCGTTCCGCGCTTCGCGGGCGAAAGGAGCCGGCGCCATGGCCTCCGCGACGATCCTGACCGCACCGGCGCACCGTACGCGCTGCAACGGCAGGGAGAGCCCTGCTGCCACCGCCACGCCACGGATCACTCCGAGGTTCGCGTGCAGGCTTCGAGGGAGGTGGCCCATGCGCCAAGAGGACCGTGCGGCCGCCGGACGGCGCTCGGCGCGACGCCTGGAGCAGCTGCGCGACACGGACGTGGTGGTGCCGGGAGTGCCCCTGGGTGACGTCCCCGTGGCCTTCGAAGTGGCCCGGTGCCTCGGTGCCCCGCTGGATCCGGCCGTG
Source organism: Streptomyces triticisoli (assembly GCF_003270085.1). Taxonomy (GTDB): domain Bacteria; phylum Actinomycetota; class Actinomycetes; order Streptomycetales; family Streptomycetaceae; genus Streptomyces; species Streptomyces triticisoli. The sequence continues at coordinate 33,465 of NZ_QFDQ01000002.1, forward strand.
GTACGCGGGCTGCGTGTGCCCCGGCAGCCGGAACCGGGCCTCGGCGCGATCGGTGAACACGGCGTCCGCGTCATCGCGGAGGGCGTCCTCCGGGAAAGCGGACCGAGTCCCGTCGAACGCGAGGCCGTCGAGCGGGCCGAGCGGACGGACACCGGTGGGTGGGCGCGATGTCGGCTGTGACCACCACGGACCTGTACGAGGTCACGATGGTCCTGTCCTATCTGCACGAGGGCATGGACAGGGAAGCCACGTTCAGCCTCTTCGTCCGGGACCTGCCGCCCGAGCGCGGCTTCCTGGTGAGTGCGGGACTGGAGCCGGTCCTGGACTTCCTGAGCGCCTTCCGCGTGACCGCGGCCGACATACGCGACTTCGCCTCCGCCCTCGGCCGCCCGCCCGAGGACCTCGCGGCTCTGTCCGGCCTGCGGTTCTCGGGAGAGGTGTGCGCCGTTCCGGAGGGGCGCGTGGTGTTCGCGGGAGAGCCCCTGCTGGAGGTCACCGCGCCGGTCGCGGAGGCCCAGCTGGTGGAGACGTTCCTGCTCAACCAGGTCAGCCACCAGACGAGCGTGGCCTCCAAGGCCGCCCGGTGTGTCCTGGCGGCGGCAGGTCATCCGGTGATCGACTTCTCGCTGCGCCGTGACCACGGCACGTCGGCGGGCCTGCAGGCCGCCAGGGTCGGGGCCCTCGTGGGTTTCGCGGGCACCAGCAACGTCGCCGCCGCCGTCCGATGGGGTCTTCGTGCGTCGGGCACGATGGCGCACTCCTACATCGAGGCGTTCCCGGACGAGGAGAGCGCCTTCCACGCCTTCGCCCGAGCCCATCCGGGTCCGGTCACCTTCCTCGTGGACACCTACGACACCGTCCGGGGCGTCCGTGTCGCGGCCCGTGTCCTGCGGGAGATCGGCCGGGGCCCCGGCTGCGCCGTCCGCCTGGACAGCGGCGACCTCGGGGAGCTGTCCCGCCGTACCCGGTGTGTGCTGGACGCCGCGGGCCTGCCCGAGGTGCGCGTCGTCGTCAGCGGCGGCCTCGACGAGTACCGCGTGGACGAACTGGTGCGCTCCGGGGCGCCCATCGACGTCTACGCGGTCGGCACCCGCGTCGGTACCTCGGCGGACGCGCCCTACCTCGACTCCGCCTACAAACTGGTGGAGTACGACGGGCACCCGGTCATGAAGCTGTCCTCGGCCAAGGTCACGGCACCCGGACGCAAGCAGATCCACCGCCGCCCCGGGAGGCCCGACCTCCTCGCGCTGCGCGACGAGCCTGCTCCCCCTGGGGCGGAGCCGCTGCTGCGCACCGTCATGCGGAACGGCTGCCGTACCGCCCCACCGGACACCCTGGCCGAGGCACACGAACGCCTGGTGGCCGATCTGTCCGCGTTGCCCGGGTCGGCCCTGCGGATCCGGGCCCCGGTCCCGCCCGTGCCCGACGTCTCCCCGCGCCTGTCCCGCACGACCGCGGACCTGCGCGAGCGTCTGGCGGCCCGCCACGCGGGCGATCCCCTTCGCCGGCCGGGGCCGCCCGCCGCCCCGCCGCCGGCACACCCCGACCGGCCCGGTCGCGTCGGGCCGGACAGCTTGGACGTCAAGGACAGCGACACTTGAGTGAGGAGGCCATGCAACCCTCTGAACCACAGGCCCGGGTGGTCGTGGGGGTGGACGGCTCGCCCTCGAGCCTGGCCGCGGTCGCGTGCGCGGCTCGGGAGGCCGAACTGCGCAAGGCGGCCCTGCGCGTGGTGCACGCCTTCTCCTGGCCCACGGCGCACACAGCGCTGGACAGGGCGGTCAGCCGGCCCCTGAGGGCACACCTGCTGGAAGCGGCCGACCGCCTGCTGGAGGAGGCCATGGTCCGGGCCCGTGAAGCGGTGCCGGGTGTGGAGGCTCGCGGTGCCGTCATGCGGGGAGAGCCGCTGACCGTACTGGAGGCCGAGTCCCGGGCGGCAGAGCTCGTCGTCGTCGGAAGCCGGGGCCTCGGCGGCTTCGCGGGGCTGCTGGTGGGTTCCACGTCGACGCGGCTCGCCTCTCACGCGCGGTGCCCGGTGCTGGTGGTGCGGGAGCCCGCTGATCCGGCGGGGCCGATCCTGCTCGGCGTCGACGGCTCTCCGGCCGGTGCCGAAGCCGTCCGCTTCGCCTTCGACGAGGCCGGCCGGCGCCGTGCGGGCCTCGTCGCGCTGCACGCGTGGACGACGTGGAACACCCCGTTGCCGCGGCCCGTCAGCCCGGCCCTGCCCTGTGCGAACGAACCCTCCGCGCCGGCCGGCGCGGAGGAACGCCTGCTCGCCGAGGCGGTCGCGGGCATGCGCGAGCGGTATCCGGAGGTGCGCGTGGAGCAGAGGGCCTTGCACGGCCCCACCCGTGAATCACTGATCGAGGCCAGCCGCACCGCTCAGCTCACCGTCGTCGGCTCGCGCGGGCGCGGAGGCTTCGCCGGACTGATGCTGGGATCGGTCAGTCAGGCGCTGCTTCACCACGCGCACGGGCCCGTGGCGGTGGTGCGCGGCCGCGACGAAGAGGACATGCTCCAGTTCGGGAGGCCTTGATGGCTCACACCGATGGCCGAAAGCCGATCGTGGTCGGTGTCGACCCGGATCCGCACAAGCGGACGGCGCTCGCCTGGGCCGCGGACGAGGCGAAGCGACGTCACCTGCCCCTGCTCCTCGTGCACGCGCAGGGGCTGCCGACCGCCGGGTACCGGCCACGTGGCGGGCTTCCTTCCTGGGAGAGCTGGAAGGACGAGTTGCACACGGCCGGTGATCACACCCTCGAGGAAGCCGTCGCCTTCGTCGAGTCCCGGCATCCACGACTGGAGACGTCCGCGCTGCTGGCCGAGGGACCTCCGGCCTGGGTGCTGCGCGAGCAGGCCCGGCACGCGACGGCCGTGGTGGTGGGGTCCTGGCACCTCAGCACCAGGCAGGAGCTGTTCACCTCCGCGGCGGTCGCTCTGCCGCTCGTCGCGCACGCCGCCTGTCCGGTGGTGGTGACGCCCGAGCCGGAGCACGTCACCCAGCAGCAGCCGTACTTCGTGGTCGGCGTGGACGGCAGCGCGCACTCGGCCGCCGCCGTCGACCTCGCCTTCGAGGAGGCCGCACTGCGCGGCGCGGTGCTCAGGGCCCTGTACATCTGGCATCCCCCGGTGCTCGGCGTCCTCGACGAGCACGCGGCCGTTCAGGAGTGCCGTCGTGTCCTGTCGGAGACGACGTCCGGGCGGACCGCCGCCCATCCGGAAGTCGATCTGCACCACGAGGTCGTGTGCGGCCATCCGGTGCAGGTCCTCACCGAGGCGTCCGCGCACGCTCTCGGCCTGGTCGTGGGCGCGCGGGGGCTCGGCGGCTTCAGCGGCATGCTTCTGGGCTCGGTCAGCCAGGGGGTGCTGCACCACGCCCGATGCCCGGTGATCACGGTGCCGCACAAGCACGGCGGGTAGTGCTCTCCCCGCCGCCGTGTGCGCGGGGTGAAGCGGCGCCTCGTACCGCGTTCCACGCCTGCGGCCCCCGCCTGCACGGGTCCACATGCGCCGCGGGAGGGATTGCGGTACTCCTCGAATGAGAACGCACCGTGCTCGGCGTGTCGGCGGCGTCCGGGCCGTCGGCACCATCGGTGTCGGACTCGTTCGCCGTCATTTCCAGCTCCTTGTTCTTGATTCTTACGAGACGGAGGCCGACGCCATGGAACCGGTCGTCACCGTGGGTCTCGACGGCTCACCCGAGAGTCTCGCCGCGGCCCACTGGGCCGCCGAGGAGGCCCAGCGGCGCAAGCTCACTCTCCGTCTGCTGCACGCGTGGCCGCTGCTGGCACCGGAACCGACCCACGTCCCCGCGGAGATCGATCAGAACTACTGGGCGAAACGTCTCGTCCGCACCGCGCGGGCGGAGCTCCGGGCACACCACCCGAACCTGTCCGTCGTCGAGGACCTGGTCGCCGACGACGCCCGGAACGCCTTGCTCGAAGCGGCCTCGGCGGCGGAGTCGGAGATGCTCGTGCTCGGTTCGCGGGGTCTGGAACCCGTCGAGAGCTACTTCCTGGGCGACGTCAGCATGCCCGTCGTGGCGCGGGCCGAGCGGCCGGTGGTGCTGGTTCGCGCCGAAGGCCGACAGCAGGAGCCGCCACTCCCGCCGTCCTCGAGCCGCGTGGTCGTGGCCCTGAAACTGCGCGGATCCTCCGACGACCTGCTCGACTTCGCCTTCCACACCGCTGCCGCCAGGGACGTTCCGCTCCTGGCCGTCCACGGCAGGAGCATGCCACTGCCCGCACATGTGCCCCGGGATGTGGACCACGCCGTCGCCGAAGAGACGACACGGGACGCCCGGCAGCGGCTGGGCGCGGCGCTTCGCCCCTGGCGGGAGAAGTACCCGCAGGTGGACGTGGCCGACAGCGTCCGTCTCGCGAGCCCCGCCCAGGCCGTCGTACGGGCCGCCGAAGGCGCGCTGCTACTGGTCGTCGGCCGACGCCGGCATCGTCCGGGCCTGGCGCCCCACCTGGGTCCCGTGGCGCAGGCCGCCATTCATCACGGGCGCTGCCCCGTCGCCGTCGTTCCTCATGACTGAGCCCGGCCTCCACCCGCAGTCGGCGCGGTCGGTACCCCGGGCCGACCCGTCCGCGCTCCGGCCCGGTGCCCGCCGCGACGGCGGGCCGCTGCCGCGCGCGGAGGTGTGCGAGACCCACACCGCGATCGTGTTCTTCGTCGGCGACCGCGCCTACAAGCTGAAGAAACCGGTGGACGTGGGGTTCCTGGACTACACCTCGGTGACGGCCCGCCGGACCGCTTGCGAGCGCGAAATCGCCCTCAACCGCCGCTTCTCCCCGGACGTCTACCTGGGCCTGGGCGAGATCCGCAGCCCCGGCGTGGAGGAAGCCGAACCGCTCGTGGTGATGCGCCGCATGCCGGCGGAGCGCCGCCTGTCCCGGCTGGTACGGGACGGGGCCGATGTCGACGATGTCCTGCGGACCGTCGCCCGGCACCTCGCCGCGTGGCACGCGAAGGCGCCCCGCGGCCGCGACGTGGACGAGCAGGGCACACGGGACGCGTTGGCATCGCGTTGGGAGGCCGGCTTCGCACAGGTCCGCGCGCTGGCCGCCGACGGCTCCGTGCCCGACGGGGTGGCGGAGACCGAGCGTCTGGTGCGCCGCTACCTCGCCGGCCGCAAGCCGTTGTTCGATTCCCGGATCGCGCAGGGGCGGGTGGTCGACGGCCACGGCGACCTGCTCGCCGAGGACATCTTCTGCCTCGACGACGGCCCCCGCGTCCTGGACTGCCTGGAGTTCGACGACGACCTGCGCCATGTCGACGGCCTCGACGACGCCGCCTTCCTCGCCATGGACCTGGAACAGCTCGGCGCTCCGGAGGCCGCGGCGTACTTCCTCGCCCAGTACAGCGAGTACTCCGGCGACCCCGCGCCTCCTTCCCTGTGGCACCACTACGTCGCCTACCGCGCGTTCGTCCGCGCCAAGGTCTCCCTGATCCAGGCACGCCAGGGCGCGCCGGGCGCACAGGCGGCGTCACGACGGCTGACCTCCACGGCACTGCGCCACCTGCGTTCCTCCACCGTGTGCCTCGTCCTCGTCGGCGGACTGCCGGGCAGCGGAAAGTCCACTCTCTCCGGGGCACTGGCCGACCGGCTGGGCGTCGCACTGCTCAGCAGCGACCGTCTGCGCAAGGAACTGGCGGGCATCCCCCCGGAACAGTCCGCGGCGGCCGGCTACGGCGAGGGGCTGTACACACCCGAGTGGACGGCCAGGACCTACACCACCCTGCTCGATCGCGCGGCCGCCCTGCTGTCCCGCGGCGAGTCCGTCGTCCTGGACGCCACCTGGTCCGATGCCAGGCAGCGCGAAGCAGCGCTGCGCGTGGCCGAACGCGGCAGCGCCGACCTGGTGGCCCTGCACTGCCACGTGCCCGGCGACGTGTCTGCGGCCCGGCTGCGCACACGTGCCCCCGGCGCGTCCGACGCCGACGCCGGCATCGCCACCGCCATGGCGGCCGGGGAACCGCCCTGGGCCGAGGCCCTCTCGGTGGACACCAGTGGTCCGATCGAGTCCGCGGTCACCCGTGTGCTGGCAGCCGTGCGCCCGTGGGGCACCGGCCAGGCCCCGGTCTACCGCCGCCCCCGCATGGAGCCGGACTGAGGTGCGCCGTCACCCCGGGGCCCGCCTGCCCGCGGCGCAGGCCGCTCCCTCTCGCACCCCGTGCGAACCCGCCGGCCACATGGACACCGTCGGCGGGTGACTGCTGCCCGGAACCGGGTGGAGGCGTGTCGGCGCGGCCCGGATGCGCCGCCTGTTCGGACGAGCCGTCCCGGTTCATCGGCCGCCCACGACGCGCATTCGCCGCACACCGAGAACGTCCGCCTCCCCTGGCCGCCGCGGCTCAGGACTCGGCGATCTCGATGTGGTACGGCCTGACCGGCTGCGCCTTGGGCATGGTGATGGTCAGCACACCGCCGGCCGGCGGTGCCTTGGCCTCGTCGGTCTCGTGCAGGTCCGCCGGGGGGGGGAGGCCCCACCGGCGGGCACGACACCGGCTTCCTCCAGGAAGCGGTTCATCCGCTCGAAGAAATCGCCGGACTCGGCGGCGACCGGTTCACCCCGGCCCATCGCGCGGAAGGGTCGTTCCGGGAACTGGCCGGGCCGACGGTGTACGGGCGGTGTCATCGCGGTTCACCCCCGCGGAATGACGGCATTCGGGTTCTTCCATGGTGCGAGTCTCCGTCCCGCCCGGCGCATCAGGCATCGGCCCGCTGTGGCCGCGGCGCCCGGCACCTGCTCCCGGCCGAAGCACGGAATCAGGTGCCCGGTCGACGGCTCGCACCGCACGGACGAACCGCGTACGGCAGCCGTGATGCCGAGTGGCCGTCGGGTCCTGGCCCGCGCGCCCCGCCGCCGTATCGGCCCTGCGGTGCGGCCGGGCCGAGGCGCCGTTGCTCGCCTTGCCTGTCCGAGCGAGCAGGCGCCGCCGTTCAAGACCGTCCCACCACGTCCTCCAGCCGGGGGACGGTGGCACCGCCGCCGGCCTTCACGGCTTCCACCACCGCCTGGTGCAGCTTTCGGCTGTCCTGGTGGCGGGCGCAGGACACCGGGCTTCCGGTGAGGGTGAACCACTGGGAGGTGCCGCTGTACCCGACCGCGACATCGGCCTGCCTGCCATCCCAGGTGGTGCGCACGGTCAGACCGCCCGTGATGACTCCGGCCTCGTCGGTACGGGCGCCTCCCCGCCCGGTGAACACCTCTTTCGTCGTCCATGATGCCCGGTTCATGACCCTCACCCTTCCTCTTCCTCATTGGGGGCGCCTCTTGCGACGGCGCCCGCCACGGCCGTGTTGCCGGCGTACCGGGCCTCCCCGAACTGTTCTGTTCCCCCGGCTCACCTCTTGACGGGGCCGCCGCTTGCCACCGGCTGCCTGCGCGGGCCCAGGTCCGGCACAGCCGCGGTGACCTTTCCGTCTTCCCCTTCGACGAACCCGGGCAGAGTCCGGGCGCTTTCGAGGAACTGGGCGGGAAAGACGATCGTGGAGTTCTTCTCCGCTGCGATCTCGGCCAGGATCCGCAGGTTGCGCAGTTGCAGGGCGATGGGATGGTCGCTGATGACGTCGGCGGCCTCGGCGAGGCGGTCGGCGCTCAGGGTCTCCCCCGCAGCGGCGATGACCCTGGCGCGCTTCTCACGCTCGGCCTCGGCCTGGCAGGACACGGCCCGTTGCACGGCGGCCGGAAGCTCGATGTCCTTCAGCTCCACCAGCAGCACGTACCCGCCCCACTGCCGGGTGAGACCGTCGAGGACCTCCTTGATCCGGGTGTTGAGCGTCTCGGTGTCGGTGAGGACCTGGTCGAGCAGGGAACGGCCGACGACGTTGCGCACGGTGGTCCGGGCGATCCGACCGATCGCGGTCGACACGTCCTCGATCTCCACGAGGGACTTCACCGGGTCGACGCGCCGGAAGCAGGCGACAGCGGCGACGCCGGGGGAGACGTCGTCCCGGGTGATCACCTGCTGGGACGGGATCGGCAGGGTCACCGTGCGCAGCGTGACCTTCCACATCCGGTCCGCCGGGGGAATCGTGAACCGGATGCCCGGATCACGCACACCGCGCAGCTTCCCGAAGCGGAACGCGACGCCCCGCTGGTGCTGCCGGACGATCGCGGCACCGAGGTTCGCCACCGGTCCCACCTCCTCCGTCAGGAGTCCTGGGTTCATGGTGACTCGACCGTCCTGACTCCGACCGGGGCCACCAGTCCCGTCGGCGAAGGCCGATCGGCCCATACCGCGCCCGTTCGGCGACCACCGCGGGCACCTGGATGCACGTACGCGAGGCCCCTGGAGGGGCCGTTCCGACAGTGGCCGCGTCGGGTCGGCGTGAGGGGTGGGACCGGACGGCGGGAGTGATGCCGCAACCGGCCGGGCGGTCCGTGGTCCGCCCGGCCGGTCTCACCGCGGTCCCCTCTCGGTGCGGGGCGGCCGGCGCAGCTGGTCGAGCGCCTGCTGGAAGGCGGCGGCGGGCCGGCCCACCACCACCGACACCCCCACCCAGGGCGCGGGCGAAAGCCGCAGGGCGGCATGAGCCCGAGCGAACACGGTTACAGATGAATACAGGTGCACGTGAGCCGACTCCCGTGGTCCTGATGACCTTGACCTGGGGAAGTCCCGGATCCAGGCGGACCTGGTCGCGTTAGGGGCGAGCCGTGTTCTACTACCTGCTCAAATACGTCCTGCTGGGACCGCTGCTCAGAACGGTCTTCCACCCCCGGATCGAAGGGCTGGAGCACGTGCCGGCGTCCGGTCCGGCCATCGTCGCGGGCAACCACCTGTCGTTCTCGGACCACTTCCTGATGCCCGCGATACTCAAACGGCGCATCACCTTCCTGGCGAAGGCCGAGTACTTCACGGGACCGGGCCTCAAGGGCCGGCTCACCGCCGCCTTCTTCCGCAGCGCCGGGCAGATCCCGGTCGACCGCTCCGGCAAGGAGGCCGGTCGGGCCGCCATCCGGGAAGGGCTCGGGGTACTGCGCGAGGGCGAGCTCCTCGGCATCTACCCGGAGGGCACCCGATCGCACGACGGCCGTCTGTACAAGGGCAAGATCGGTGTCGCGGTCATGGCGCTCAAGGCCGGGGTGCCGGTCGTGCCGTGCGCGATGATCGGCACCTTCGAGGCCCAGCCGCCGGGCCGGGTCGTCCCGCACATGTACCCGGTCACGATCCGCTTCGGCAAGCCCCTGGACTTCTCCCGCTACGCCGGACTGGAGAACGAGAAGGCGGTCCTGCGCGCCGTCACGGACGAGATCATGTACGCCATTCTGTCGCTGTCCGGGCAGGAGTACGTCGACCGGTACGCGGCGGTGGTCAAGGCGGAGCAGGCCGAGGCGAAGGGCGAGAAGGAGCGCAGGTTCCCGCGCTCACCGCTCGGCTGACCGCCACGGCACCGCACACGGAGAAGGGGCGGCCGGGCGTCCCGGCCGCCCCTCGTCACGTACGGCCGCCCGCTATGGCTTCGGCGTGGCGTGCGGAGCGCAGGTCACGTCCTCCCGGTCCAGCCTGCCGGTGAGCAGGTAGGCGTCCACCCGGTCGTTGACGCACGGGTTGGCCAGGCCGGTGACGCCGTGGGAGCCCGCGTCCTTCTCGGTGATCAGGCGGGAGCCCTTGAAGCGCTTGTGCAGTTCGACGGCGCCGGCGTACGGGGTGGCGGCGTCCCGCTCGGACTGCACGATCAGCACCTGCGGCAGGCCCTTGCCGGTCCTGACGTTCACCGGGGTCCGCTGCTTGACCGGCCAGGTGGCGCACGGCAGGTTCATCCATGCGTTGGCCCAGGTCATGAACGGCGCGGTCCGGTGCAGCCGCGTGTTGTCCCGGTCCCACTTCTGCCAGCTGGTGGGCCACTTGGCGTCGGTGCACTCCACGGCCGTGTAGACGGCGTTGCCGTTCTCCGAGGAGATGTTGCCCGCGGTGTCGGACAGGTCCGGGGCGGCCGCGTCGACCAGCGCCTGGGTGTCACCGGCGACGTACTTGCTGAACACCGTCGCCACCGGCACCCACGCGGAGTCGTAGTACGGGGCGCTCTGGAAGAAGGAGATCAGCTCGTTCGGGCCGACGACCCCGCCGATGGGGTTCTTCTTGGCGGTGGCGCGCAGTTCCAGCCACTTGGCCTGGACCTCGGCGCGGGTGGTGCCCAGGTGGAAGGTGGCGTCGTTCCTGGCGACCCAGTCCTGCCAGTCCTTCCAGCGGACCTCGAAGGCCGTGTTCTGGTTCAGGTTGGCCTGGTACCAGATGTTCTCACGCGCCGGGTTGACGACGCTGTCGACGACCATCCGGCGCACGTGGTCCGGGTACATCGTGCCGTAGACGGCGCCGAGGTAGGTGCCGTAGGAGACGCCGAGGAAGTTGAGCTTCTTCTCGCCGAGCGCGGCGCGGATGACGTCCATGTCGCGGACGGTGTTCGCGGTGGTCATCTGCTGCAGCATCGTACGGCCGGTGCGCTCGTAGCAGCCCTCGGCGTACTCGCGGGCCAGCTTGCGCTGGACGCGCTTGTCGGCCTCGGAGTCCGGCACCGGGTCCGGCTTGGGCGCCTTGGCGAACTCCTGCGGGTCCGTGCAGGAGATGGGCGCCGAGTGGCCGACACCGCGCGGGTCGAAGCCGACGAAGTCGTAGGCCTTCGCCACGTTGGCCCAGATGGGGTTCTTGGAGGTGACCCGGGCCGGGAAGCGCAGGCCCGAGCCGCCCGGTCCGCCCGGGTTGTAGACGAGGGCGCCCTGGCGTTCCTTCTTGGTGCCGGTGTTGCCGATGCGGTCGACGGCGAGCTTGATCTGCTTGCCGTACGGCTTGGCGTAGTCGACCGGCACCGAGACCCAGCCGCACTGGATGGGCTTGGCCAGTCCCCAGTCGGCTGGGCAGTCCTGCCAGTCGATCCCGGCCCTGGCGGCGCGCTCCGCGGCGATCGCGGCGCCGCGGGCCTCCCGGTCCTGGCCGTAGCGGTTCTCCGCACCGGCGGCGGGCGTCGCCATGGCGCCGGCCATCAGGGTCGCCGTGACCAGCGCACCGGCCGAACCGAGCGCCACCGCCCGGTCCTTCGGTCTCATGTCCCTCAAGTGGGACCTCCCCGTACATCGTTGCGAATTGGGTACGGGGGATCCTTACGGCTGCGAGGTCCCCGGGAACAGGGGGCACTGGCCTTCTTTGCCAATCCGATAACCGGCGCGGCGAGTCCCGCTGAGCGGAACTGATCATCCGTCACCTCGACTCGGCCGGCCTACCGGCCGTCAGCCCTCCGTCGGATGGCAGGAGTTGACGCATCAACAGACTCCGTACGCCGTCGGCGAGAACGAGTCCTGTGGGCATGAGTCGGAACGGAGCAAATGACGTACCTCCTTTCAGGTAGGTTCACCTCCTTTTTCGAGGCCCTTCCGGTTGCGCGACCCGCCTCCCCGGATGGCGGAACGGGACGTTCCGGTGCTGGTCCGGGAGTCGTCACGGGAGGAGACAGCCGTTCGAGCGCGAGGGTGTCCACCCGAACGGCTGAGTGGTGAGTAACAACACAAATCCCCGGTTCTGTTGGGATTTTCGGACATGCGTGGGTGAAGATCCGTGTCTGACGACAAGCCCCCGCCACAGCGGCGGGGCGGTCCGGGCGGACGCCGAATCCTGCCGCCGCCCGGACGACCGGTCGACACCAGTGGATCGGCAGGAGTGGAGGACCCGAGCACGACGGGTCGCCGGAACGGTCACGCCATGGCCGGCCCGAGCAGCCCTTGGGGTGAAGCCGCGGCAACGCGGCCGGGCAACTTCGCCAGCCCGAATCCGACAGGTCATCCTTCACAGGCGGCTGACGAAGGGTTGCGCATGACTTCGCTCAATCGTGTCCCGTCACTGATGGCCCGGGCCGGCACGGCCTCGGCCCTGACCCTGGCCGCCGTGGGCGGTTCGATCGTGGTTCCTGGCATGGCCTCCGAGGCCGCGGCCGCGGCACCGGCCACGAAGGCGCTTCGGATCGCGGCGTCCAAGAAGGGCTCCCCCTACCAGTGGGGCGCCACCGGGCCGCGGAGCTTCGACTGCTCCGGCCTCACGCTGTACTCGTTCAAGAAGGTGGGCAAGAAGCTGCCCCGCACGGCGGCCCAGCAGTACAACAAGACCCGTCACATCTCCGCGAAGAGCCGCCGCGCCGGGGACCTGGTGTTCTTCCACTCGGGCTCGTACGTCTACCACGTCGGCATCTACGCCGGTAAGGGCAAGATCTGGCACGCCCCGAAGACCGGGGACGTGGTGAAGCTGCAGAAGATCTGGACGAAGAACGTCTGGTACGGCCGGGTCCGCTGACCCGCCCGGACGCGGTGGCGGCGCCCTGAGGCGCCGTCACCGCCCCGGGCTCCGCACGCGCTACGGTTCCTGCCGCCCCGCGGCCGTGACCGGCCGGGCCGGGACCGTCCACGGAAGCTCGATGCAGACCGTCTTGCCGCCCTCCCGGGTCCGCCGCACGGTCAGCCTGCCACCGCACTCGGCGGTGAGCCACCGGATGATCACCAGGCCCCGGCCGTTGTCCTGCTGGACGGCGGCCGGCAGTCGTTTCGGAAATCTCGGATGGCTGTCGGTCACCCCGATACGCAGGTGTTCGTCACGCACGAGGGCGAGGTCCACCGTGAAGGTGGGCGACTGCCCGAGGGTGTGCTGTACGGCGTTGGTGGCGAGCTCGGAGACGATGAGCCGGACGGTCTCGGCGGCGTCCGTGTCCGGCGGCAGGCCCCACTCCTCGAGGGTGCCCACCACGTAACCGCGGGCCGCGGAGACCGAGGCGGGATCGCTCGGCAGAGTGACGGATGCTTCCAGATGGTCTGCCATGGCGAGGTCGGCCCTTTCCCAGGCGATCGCAGTCCGACACGAGCGGGTGGGTTCGAGTACGGTCCCGGACTGGTGCTTCGCCGCCAGATTGCCATCACCGCACCGGTCCTGCGTGGCGATCCACCAGATATGCATATATCTGTCGCTCGATGCGGTGAACTCTGCGACGACAGACCGTATGTGAAGCGAGTCATGTGGAGCGTTCGGATGAGTGAGGAGCAGTCCATGCAGCACGGTCCCGCGGTACGCCGCCGGAAACTGGGCGCCGAACTGCGCGCGCTGCGCACCGGTGCGGGTCTCACCAGCGGTCAGGCGGCCCGGCTGGTGGGCTGGCACCAGTCGAAGGTCAGCCGGATCGAGACCGGCGCCAGCGGGGTGAAACCGGCCGATGTGCGGTTACTCCTGGACGCGTACGCCGTCCGGGACTCCCAACTGCGCGAGTTGCTGCTGGTGCTGGCGGGGCTGGACGACGACGGCGGCCGGCACCACTGGTGGCACGCCTACCGGGGCGTACTGCCGCCGACCTACCGGGACTTCATCAGCCTGGAGTCGCAGGCGAGCGGGATGCGCACGCTGGAGACCTCGGTCGTTCCCGGGCTGCTGCAGACCCCCGAGTACGCGCGCGCGGTCACCCGGGCCGTCGTGGACGGGCTCGACGGCGGCCGGCTGGACGCGCTGGTGGAGGTGCGGCTGGCCCGCCAGGACGTGCTGCACGCGCATCCGCCGCTGGAGCTGGACGTGGTGCTGGACGAGGCCGTGCTGCGCCGGGAGGTCGGCGGGCCCGAGGTGATGGCACGTCAGCTGGAGCGGCTGGCGGAGGCGGCGCGACTGCCCCAAGTACGGCTGCAGGTACTGCCGTTCGCCGCCGGTGAGCACATCGGCGTCACCGGGCCTTTCGTCATCTTCTCATTTTCGAGCACTTCTGATCTTGACGTGGTGGTCATCGACCACTTGACGAGTAGCCTCCACCTCGAACGGAAAGAAGACCTGGAGGCCTACGCCGAGGCCTTCGACGCTCTTCGGAGCCACGCTCTTCCGCCCGAGGACTCGTTGGATCTCATCGCCCGGACGCGCCGGGACACCTGACGGCGCACCACCGTTCACCGCGTAAGGAGGCACCATGTCCGCTCTGCCTCGGCACGTACCTTCCAGCACCGATCTGCACGGCGCGCTCTGGTTGCGCAGCAGCTACAGCACCGGAGCCAACAACTGCGTCGAGACGGCCCGGCCGTCCGCGGGGCCCTGGGCCGGGCTGCTCGCCGTGCGCGACTCCAAGGACCCGGCCCGGCCGGCGCTGCTCTTCTCCCCCGAGAGCTGGGTGGGCTTCACGGCCGCGGCGCACGGCCTCTGACGCACGATCCGGTCAGTTCCGCATCCGGCGACGCACGGCCGTGTCACGCCGACTCATGGCCGCGTTTCGCCGATCACCCGTACAGCGCGTTCGATCTGCGCCCCGGAGAGGTCCGCGCGGGCGGTCAGCCGCAGCCGTGAGATGCCGTCGGGCACGGAAGGAGGACGGAAGCAGCCCACGGCCAGCCCGGCCGCACGGCAGTCGGCCGCCCAGTGCACGGCCCCCTCCGGGGACGGCGCGCGCACCGAGACCACCGCGGCGTCGGGGCGTACCGAGTGCAGACCCGCGGCGGTCAGGCGCGCGTGGAGTTCGTCGGCCACCTCGCGCGCGCGTGCCGCCCGCTCCGGTTCGCGGCGCAGCAGCCTCAGCGCCGCCAGGGCCGCCCCCGCGGCCGCGGGGGCGAGGCCCGTGTCGAAGATGAACGTCCGGGCCGCGTTGACCAGATGGTCGATCACCCGTGCGGGCCCGAGGACGGCTCCGCCCTGGCTGCCGAGCGACTTCGACAGCGTGACGGTGACGACCACGTCACCGGCGCCCGCCAGCCCCGCCGCGTACGCGGCACCGCGGCCGCCGGCGCCCAGCACGCCCAGCCCGTGGGCGTCGTCGACGACGAGACCGGCGCCGTGCTCCCGGCAGGCCCCGGCGAGCTCCGCCAGCGGGGCGGCGTCGCCGTCGACCGAGAACACCGTGTCGGAGACGAGGACCGCCGGGCCCTCGTGCGTGCCGAGCGCCTTGCGCACGGCCTGCGGGTCGGCGTGCCCGACGACCTGCGTGATACCCCGGGCCAGCCGGCAGCCGTCGATGAGCGAGGCGTGGTTGCCCGCGTCGGAGACGATGAGCGAGCCGTGCGGGGCGAGCGCGGTGACCGCGGCGAGGTTGGCGGCGTATCCGGAGGAGAAGACCAGCGCCGCCTCGAATCCGCAGAAATCGGCCAGCTCGCGCTCCAGCTCGGCGTGCAGCTCGGTGGTGCCCGTGACCAGCCGGGAGCCGGTCGAGCCGCCGCCCCAGGCGCGCGCCGCGTCCGCGGCCCCCGCCGTGACCTCCGGATGGCGGGCCAGCCCCAGGTAGTCGTTGCTCGCGAGGTCCAGCAGCGGCGACTCGGCCGGGCGGGGCCGCAGCGTCCGCACGAGCCCGGACCGGCGGCGTACCTCGGCCTGCTCCTCGATCCAGCCGAACGCCATGGGTCCTCCGGGGCTTTTGCAGTGCAGTGCACAGACCCTAGCCCCGGAGCCAGCCACCCATGGTGTGGCAATATCCACACGTCAATGCGTGTGGATTTGTGGAGACTCTCCTTGGCCCCGGACAACCCCGTAGGACAGGATCGACTCTCGTGACTCCGCTCCCCCACCCGAAGGAGGGGGGCTTCCAACCCAAGGGTTGCGGTCCAGCCCGAACCGGTCCCTTGCGGGACAGGCGGAAACTACCACAAATTCAGGAAGCGATTCCCCCCACCGGCCGAAGCCGGTGGTTCCCTCGCTAGGAGATCGATGGACCTGCTGAACACGCTGGTGGACAAGGGGCTCCGGCGCGAGTCGCCGACCCGGGAGGAAGCTCTGGCCGTGCTGGCCACCTCCGACGACGACCTGCTCGACGTGGTGGCCGCGGCCGGAAAGGTGCGCCGCCACTGGTTCGGCCGGCGCGTGAAACTCAACTATCTCGTCAACCTCAAGTCCGGCCTGTGCCCCGAGGACTGCTCCTACTGCTCCCAGCGGCTCGGCTCGAAGGCCGGCATCCTCAAGTACACCTGGCTCAAGGACGACGAGGCGTCCAAGGCCGCGGCGGCCGGGCTGGCAGGCGGTGCCAAGCGGGTCTGTCTGGTGGCGAGCGGACGCGGTCCGACGGACCGTGACGTGGACCGGGTCTCCCAGACCATCAAGGCCATCAAGGAGCAGAACGAGGGCGTCGAGGTGTGCGCCTGTCTCGGACTGCTCTCCGACGGCCAGGCCGAGCGGCTGCGGGAGGCCGGGGCCGACGCCTACAACCACAACCTCAACACCTCCGAGGCGACGTACGGCGGCATCACCACCACCCACACCTACGCCGACCGGGTGGACACTGTGAACAAGGCGCACGCGGCCGGGCTGTCCGCCTGCTCCGGGCTCATCGCCGGGATGGGCGAGAGCGACGAGGACCTGGTCGACGTGGTCTTCTCGCTGCGCGAGCTGGACCCCGACTCCGTTCCGGTGAACTTCCTGATCCCGTTCGAGGGAACGCCGCTCGCCAAGGAGTGGCACCTGACCCCGCAGCGCTGCCTGCGGATCCTGGCGATGGTGCGGTTCGTCTGCCCGGACGTGGAGGTGCGGATCGCGGGCGGCCGCGAGGTGCACCTGCGCACCATGCAGCCGCTCGCCCTGCACCTGGCCAACTCGATCTTCCTCGGCGACTACCTGACCAGCGAGGGCCAGGCCGGCAAGGCCGACCTGGAGATGATCGCGGACGCCGGGTTCGAGGTGGAGGGCACGGACCAGGTGACGCTGCCGGAGCACCGGACCTCCGGCGGCTGTCACGAGGGTGGCGTGTGCGGAACCTCCGCGGACTCCACCCCCTCGGGGAACGAGCCGCGCACGGACCTCGTCGCCGTACGCCGCCGGGGCGCCGGAACGGACGTCGCGCCCAATGCCTGACCTGTCCGGCCCGGGCGTGGCCGAGCTGCTGGAGCTCGACCGGCGGCACGTGTGGCACCCGTACGGGCCCATGCCCGGCCGTCAGGAACCGCTCGTCGTGGAGTCGGCGAGCGGGGTGCGGCTCAGGCTCGCGGACGGCTCCGGCGAACTGGTCGATGGCATGTCGTCGTGGTGGGCGGCGATCCACGGCTACAACCACCCGGTGCTCAACGAGGCCGCGCGGGAGCAGCTGGCACGGATGAGCCATGTGATGTTCGGCGGGCTCACGCACGAGCCCGCCGTCCGGCTCGCGAAGCTCCTTGCCGACATCTCGCCGGACGGCCTGGAACACGTGTTCCTCGCCGACTCCGGTTCGGTGTCGGTCGAGGTCGCGGTCAAGATGTGCCTGCAGTACTGGCGTTCGCTCGGCCGCCCGGACAAGCGGCGGCTGCTGACCTGGCGGGGCGGCTACCACGGCGACACCTGGCAGCCGATGTCCGTGTGCGACCCCGAGGGCGGGATGCACGAGCTGTGGACCGGTGTGCTGCCGCGTCAGGTCTTCGCGGACGCGCCGCCGGCCGAGTACGAGGAAGCGTACGCCGACCATCTGCGGGAGATGGTCGAACGGCACGCCGGTGAACTGGCCGCCGTGATCGTGGAACCGGTGGTGCAGGGCGCGGGCGGGATGCGGTTCCACTCCCCCGCCTATCTGCGGGTGCTGCGCGAGGCGTGCGACGCGCACGACGTACTGCTGGTGTTCGACGAGATCGCGACCGGCTTCGGGCGCACCGGCGCGCTGTTCGCGGCGGAGCACGCCGCCGTGACGCCGGATGTGATGTGCGTGGGCAAGGCGCTGACCGGCGGCTATCTGACGATGGCGGCGACGCTGTGCACGGCGCGGGTGGCGGAGGGGATCTCGCGGGGCGAGGTGCCGGTGCTGGCGCACGGGCCGACGTTCATGGGAAATCCTCTGGCGGCGGCCGTGGCGTGCGCGTCGGTCGGGCTGCTGCTCGGCCAGGACTGGCGCGCGGAGGTCAAGCGGATCGAGGCGAGCCTGCGGGACGGGCTGGCCCCGGCGGCGGAGCTGCCCGGGGTGCGGGACGTGCGGGTCATGGGCGCCATCGGCGTGGTCCAGCTCGACCGTCCGGTGGACATGGCGGCGGCGACGCGGGCGGCCGTGCGCGAGGGCGTGTGGCTGCGGCCGTTCCGGGACCTGGTGTACACGATGCCGCCGTATGTCACCGGTGACGCGGATGTGGCACGGATCGCGCGCGCGGTGTGCGCGGCGGCGCGGGAGGGCTGAGATGCCGGTACTGGTGATCACGGGCACCGGGACGGAGGTCGGCAAGACGGTCACCACGGCCGCCGTCGCCGCGGCGGCCCTCGCGGCGGGACGGTCGGTGGCCGTGCTGAAGGCCGCGCAGACGGGCGTACGGCCGGACGAACGCGGGGACGCCGAGGAGGTCGCGCGGCTGGCCGGTCCGGTGACCGCACGTGAACTGGCCCGCTATCCCGAGCCGTTGGCGCCCGCTACGGCGGCCCGGCGGGCCGGGCGGGCGCCGGTGCGCCCGCACCAGGTGGCCGAGGCCGCGGCCAAGCTGGCCACCGAGCACGACCTGGTGCTGGTGGAGGGCGCGGGCGGGCTGCTGGTCCGCTTCGACGAGTCGGGCGGCACCCTGGCGGACGCGGCGCGGCTGTTGCGCGCCCCGGTCCTGCTGGTGGCCTCGGCCGGCCTGGGCACGCTGAACACGACGGAACTGACGGCCCGTGAACTGCGTTCCCGCGACCTGGATCTGCTCGGCGTGGTGATCGGCAGCTGGCCGCCCCACCCGGACCTGGCCTCCCGCTGCAACGTCACCGACCTTCCCGGAGCAGCCGCCGCTCCCCTTCTCGGCGCTCTCCCCGCCGGCGCCGGCACCCTCCTCCCGGCCGTCTTCCGGGCGACGGCCCCCGACTGGCTGGCCCCCCGCCTCAACGGCGGATGGGACGCGGAGACCTTCACGACGCGGGAGGCACCGCCGCCGTTCGCATAGGCGGCGGACCGCCTGCCGGGACCGTCCCGGCAGACGTGCGCGGCAGGCGTGCGCGGCACCGGTCCTCGGCGTCCGCACACGCGGGCGCGCGCCGCGTGGAGGACGAGGTCCGTTCCCTCGTCGTACTCGACGTCTCCCGCGTCTGCCGCGTCTCCCGCGCGCGGGCGCGCGCCTGAGCCGGCCAGGAGGACGGTGCCTGCCCCGACAGGCACGCACACACCGGGGGCCACTGGCTCCCCGGGCACGGACACACGGGCCCACTCGGCCGGAGCGGCAGGCCCCGCCCCGAGCGGGTGTGCGTCGCACATGCGGCCCACAGTGCGGACCGACCTGCCACAGAACCGGCGGCTCGCCGAGCGGAACGGCATCCGGCCCGGCCGGGCACCCTGCCGGCCCCGTCGTACGGTCGCCCTCGGCGGGCACGCGCGCCGAGCCCCGGTACGAGCACGACAGACCGGGACCGGACACAGCCCCCGCGGGCCCGGACAGGTCTCAGGGCGGTACAACCCCGCGCGCGGACGGCAGACACGGGCCGGAGCGCACCTGCACGGACGCGCGTGCAGCGGTCCGCACGGGCACGCATGCGGCCCACGGGCCTACGGACCTACGGACCTGCGGCGGACCCGCGGCTCGGCGAGCCGGACAACGTCCGGCCCCGGGTGCCCGGCAATCTCCGGTGAACGGCCGGCCGCGGCGGGCGGCCCCGTGTCGAGCCCAGCGGGCTCAAGGCGGATCGAGGCGGCATCCGGTCCGGCGCACGGGTGACATGCCAGGACGCACGGTGCCCGGCACGCGTGTGCGTGCCGGGGGTTTGCGCGGGGGACACTCTCCGTAAGCCCGTCCGTCCAGGAGGTTGCCATGGTGTCGCGGTCCGCGCGGGACGCCGTTCGTCATCCGGTGTTCGCCCGCTACTACGCCCGGGTCAGCGTGGCCGCGGAGAGCCGGATGGGCATGGCCGGGGTGCGTCGGCGGCTGCTGGGCGGGCTGTCCGGGCGGGTGATCGAGATCGGCGCGGGGAACGGGCTGAACTTCGCGCACTATCCGGGCACCGTCGCGGAGGTCGTCGCGATCGAGCCGGAGCGGCTGCTGCGGCAACGGGCCCTGGAGGCCGCCCTGCGCGCCGGGGTCCCGGTCGACGTGGTGCCGGGCCGTGCGGAGGCGCTGCCGGTGAAGAGCGAGGCGTTCGACGCCGTGGTGTTCTCGCTGGTGCTGTGCAGCGTGCGCGACCTGCCGCGCGCGCTCGCCGAGGCGCGGCGGGTGCTGCGGCCGGGCGGTGAGGTGCGGTTCTTCGAGCACGGCAGGGGCGGCGGCCGGGCGATGACCCTCACCCAGCGCGCCCTGGACCGCACGGTGTGGCCGCTGCTGGCCGGCGGCTGCCATCTGGCCCGCGACCCGGTCGCAGCCCTGCGGGACGCCGGCTTCGAACTCGGCCCCTACCGCCGGATGCTGATGCCGGAGAAGGGGCCGGCCCTGCCCACCTCGTACTGCGCGCTGGGCACCGCCTGGCGTCCGGTCTCCGCCGACCGCGGCTGATCAGACGGAGGGTGCCCCTTACACCGATATCCGGGGCCCGTCCTGCGGGTGGAGCCCGCGCTCGACCCAACGGGGGATACCGGCTGTGGGCCCGCTCACACTACCCTCGGCGGGGGACAAACCAGTCACGAGCCGGGACGTATCGGACGAAGCACCCTCAGGGAGGCCGTCGTGTCCACAGCTGCTGCGGCGCCGGGCCAGGCGTCGGCCGACGGGATCGCGGCCCGCGCCCGTGGGCTGACCAAGGCGTACGGGTCGGGCGAGACCGCCGTGCTCGCGCTGGACTCGGTGGACGTCGACATCGCGCGCGGCCGTTTCACCGCGGTCATGGGCCCCTCCGGTTCCGGCAAGTCCACGCTCATGCACTGTCTGGCGGGCCTCGACACCGTCTCGGCCGGTCAGGTCTGGATCGGCGACACCGAGATCACGGGGCTGAAGGACCGCGAGCTGACCCGGCTGCGCCGGGACCGGATCGGCTTCATGTTCCAGTCGTTCAACCTCATCCCCACCCTCGACGCACTGGAGAACATCACCCTCCCCATGGACATCGCCGGCCGGAAGCCCGACGAGAAGTGGCTGGACGAGGTCATCGACACGCTGGGGCTGAGGGACCGGCTCAAGCACCGGCCGTCCCAGCTCTCCGGCGGCCAGCAGCAGCGCGTGGCCTGCGCGCGGGCACTGGCCTCCCGGCCCGAGCTGATCTTCGCCGACGAACCGACCGGCAACCTCGACTCCCGGTCCGGCCTGGAGGTGCTCGGCTTTCTGCGCGACGCCGTCGACAGCCTCGGGCAGACCGTCGTCATGGTGACCCACGACCCGGGCGCCGCCGCCCACTCCGACCTGGTGCTCTACCTCGCCGACGGGCGGATCGTGGACGAGATGGAGCACCCGACCGCGGAGGCGGTGCTGGAACGCATGCGCCTGTTCGCCGGGGGAAGCCGGCGGACCCCCGGTCTGGAGGTGGTCCGCGGCCGGTTCGACGGTGACGATGTCGCCGTCGAGGGGGCCTGACCGGAGTGCTCAAGGCGACCCTGCGCAGCTTCCTCGCCCACAAGGGGCGGCTGTTGCTCTCCGCCCTGGCCGTCATCCTGTCCGTGGCCTTCGTCACGGGCAGCCTGATCTTCTCCGACACCGTCACCCGCACCTACGACCGGCTCTTCGCCTCCACCTCCGCCGATGTGACGGTGGGGCCCGGGCAGGACCTGAGGTCCGCCGTGCCCACCGGCGTGGTGCGGACGGTGCCCGCCTCTCTCGCCCGGCGAGTGGCCGGGGTCGATGGCGTGGCCGCGGTCCACGTGAACGTGGCCGTCCAGAACGCCGTGGTCGTCAACAGCCGCGATCAACCGGTCGGCCCGACCACCGACGCCCCCATCGTCGCCCGCAACTGGGAGGTCACCGGCCACAGCCCGGTCCGGCTGACCTCGGGCCACGCCCCGCACGGCGACGGCCAGGCCGTGCTGGACGCCGACACGGCCCGGCACACGGACGTGAGGATCGGCGACACGCTGACCGTGCACGCACGGCCGGGCACCTTCCGGGTGCGTGTCGTCGGCATCGCCACGTTCACCACCACCAATCCGGGCGCCGCCCTGCTCTTCCTGGACACGCCGACCGCGCAGACCAGGCTGCTCGGCTCCACCGACCGTGCGACGAGCATCTCGGTCGACGCGGCCGGGGGCGTGACCGACGCCCGGCTCAAGCACCGTATCGGCCAGGTGATCGGCACCGGCGCCTACGACCTGAAGACCGCCGGCGAGCAGGCCGAGTCCGCCGCCGCGAGCCTGGGCGGATTCCTCAGGATCATCAAGTACGTCATGCTCGGATTCGCCGGGATCGCGGTGCTCGCCGGGGTCTTCCTGATCGTCAACACCTTCGCCATGCTGATCGCCCAGCGCACCCGCGAGCTGGGCCTGCTGCGCGCCCTGGGCGCCGACCGGCGGCAGGTACGACGCTCGGTGCTCATGGAGGCGGTGCTGCTCGGCCTGGTCGGCTCCACGCTGGGTCTGGTGGCCGGGATCGGCATGGCGGCCGGACTGATCCGGCTCCTGAGCGCCTTCGGCATGAACCTGAGGACCACGGAGATGGTCGTCGGCTGGGTCACGCCCGTCGCCGCGTACCTCGTGGGCGTCGGGGTCACCTTCGTGGCGGCCTACCTTCCGGCCCGCCGCGCCGCGGCCGTGTCGCCCATGGCGGCCCTGGCGGACGCCGAGGTCGCCGGTGTGGGGCGGCCGCTGCGGATGCGCGCGGTGGCGGGTGCTCTGGTGGGGGCGGCCGGCGCC
>NZ_QFDQ01000020.1 GCF_003270085.1 Streptomyces triticisoli
GCCGAACGCGCCGAGGCGGCCGGCGCGCCGCGCGTGGCCGTCGTCGGGGGCGGCATCGCCGGGCTGACCGCGGCCACCGCGCTGGCCGAGCGCGGTGTACGGGTCACCCTGTACGAGCGCGAGGCCCAGCTCGGCGGACGGCTGGCCGGGTGGCCCACACGGCTGGCCGACGGTACGGCGGTGACGATGAGCCGTGGCTTCCACGCCTTCTTCCGGCAGTACTACAACCTGCGCGCCCTGCTGCGCCGCACCGACCCGGCCCTGTCCCGCCTGACCGGCCTGCCCGACTACCCCCTGCGCCATGCCGGCGGCCGGCAGGACAGCTTCCGGCGCGTGCCGCGCACACCGCCGCTGAGCGCGCTCGGGTTCGTGGCGCTGAGCGAGTCGTTCTCCCTGCGCGGCCTGGCCCGGATGAACCCACGGGCGGCGCTGCCGCTGCTGGACGTGCGGGTGCCCGAGGTGTACGACCGGTTCGACCACGTCAGCGCGTACGACTTCCTGGAGGCGGTCGGCTTCCCCACGGCGGCGCGGCACCTGGCCTTCGAGGTGTTCTCCCGCAGCTTCTTCGCCGATCCCCGGCAGCTGTCGGCCGCGGAGATGGCGCTGATGTTCCACATCTACTTCCTCGGCTCGGCCGAAGGCCTGCTGTTCGACGTCCCCCGGGAACCGTTTCCGCAGGCGCTGTGGGACCCGCTCGCCGAACGTCTGCGCCGGCTCGGCACGCGGGTGCGCACCGGCACCGCCGTGGAGGCGGTCGCGCTGCTGCCCGCGGGCGGCTTCACCGTGGCCGCCGCGAGCGGCGAGGAGCCGTACGACGCGGTGGTCCTCGCCCTCGACCCGGCGGCCCTGCGCTCACTGGTGGCCCGCTCCGGCACTCTCGGCGACACCGGGTGGCGGGAGCGCGTGGCGCGGCTGCGCACCGCCCTGCCCTTCCTGGTCTCCCGCCTGTGGCTGGACCGGCCCGTGCGCGCGGACCGGCCCGGCTTCCTCGGCACGAGCGGGTACGGCGCGCTGGACAACGTCAGTGTGCTCAGCGGCTGGGAGGGCGAGGCCGCCCGCTGGGCCGCCCGCACCGGCGGCTCGGTCGTGGAACTGCACGCCTACGCCCTGCCCGAGGACGCCGGCCGGACGACCACCGAGAAGGAGCTGCTCGGCGAACTGCACCGCCTCTATCCGGAGACGCGCCGGGCCGGGGTGGTCGACGCCCGCCACGAGTGGCGGGCCGACTGCCCCCTGTTCCCGGTCGGCGGGTACGCCGACCGGCCGACGGTGGGCACTCCCACGCCCGG
Source organism: Streptomyces triticisoli (assembly GCF_003270085.1). Lineage (GTDB taxonomy): Bacteria > Actinomycetota > Actinomycetes > Streptomycetales > Streptomycetaceae > Streptomyces > Streptomyces triticisoli. The sequence continues at coordinate 1,290 of NZ_QFDQ01000020.1, forward strand.
CCTGGTCGTCGCGGGCGACATGGTCCGCACCGGCCTGCCGGTGGCGCTGATGGAACGGGCGGCCACCAGCGGCTTCCTCGCCGCCAACACCCTGCTGCCCCGCTGGGGGCTGCGGGGCCACGCCCTGTGGACGGTGCCCGTCCGGGGCCGCGGAGCCGCCCTGCGGTGGGCGGCGGCACGCGCCGGGGGCGGCGGGTGAGAACGGGGCGGTCGGTGAGGGCGGGCGGGCCGGTGAGAGTGGACCGGTCGGTGAGAGTGGGCCGGCCGGTCCGGAGGATCCCGCCCCGGGCCGGGCCGGGGCGGGATCGCGCGGTCAGCCGGCGTAGGTCTCGTACTCGGCGACCTTCGGGGTGCCGGTCGAGCCGGTGATCTCGAAGGTGATCTTCTTCAGCGAGGTCCGGGGGAAGCTGATGACGCCCGCTCCGCTGCCGGAGGTGAGGACGGCGCCGTTGTCGGCGTTGACGACCCTCCAGGACCGGATGGCGCCCTCGGACCCTGCCGCCTCCCGGATGTTGATCCTGGATACGGCGGTGGCGGAACCCCATTTGATCGAAATGGAACCGGTCGTGCCGGACGGCGACCAGAAGGTGCTCATGTTCCCGTCCCGCACGTTGCCGTAGCTCGTCCCGCTCGCCTTGCTGGAACCGTCGGAGTCGGCCCCCAGGCTCAGGTTGGTCCCGCCGGGCTGGGTCGGGGTGGGTGTCGGCGTGGGCGTCGGCGTGGGCGTGGGCGTCGGTGTCTGCGGCGAGCAGCTGCCGTCCGACACCCGCAGTCCCTTGTTGGCGCCCGCGGTCTGGCTCACGACGTTCGGCACGCAACTGGCCGCGTCGAGGCTGTAGGCGTACGGGATGCTGACGGTGGTGTTGGACTGCGGGTTGGGACCGGCGGGGTTGTTGTTGCTGCTGCGGCTGGACCAGGTCACGTTGTCGAAGGTGTTGCCGCTGACCTGCCAGTAACCGGCCGCGTCGGTGTAGAAGGTGCCCAGGACGTCCTTGGAGTCCTTGAAGTAGTTGTTGTCCACCTTGGCGCGGGCCCCGGCCCGGGAGTTGATGCCGGACTCGTTGAGCTTGACGTAGTAGTTGTTGTAGATGTGGGCGATGCCTCCGCGCAGCAGGGGCGCGCGGGAGTCGATGTTCTGGTACAGGTTGTGGTGGAACGTGACGAAGCCGTTCGAGAGGTCGCTCTCACTGGAGCCGATGAGGCCGCCACGGCCGGAGTTGCGCAGGATGCTGTAGGACAGGGTCACGTACTGGGTGTTGTTCTTCATGTCGAAGAGCCCGTCGAACCCTTCCGACTCCCCGCCCGACGCCTCCAGGGTGACGTGGTCGACCCAGACGTTGCGGACGTTGCTCTCCATGCCGATGGCGTCACCGCCGTTGGACGTGGGCGAGCCGGACTTCTTGACGTTCCGGACGGTCACGTTCTGGATGATGATGTTGCGGGCCTCGCGCAGGTGGATGCCGACCTGGTCGAAGACGGCTCCGTTGCCGACACCGACGATCGTCACGTTGCTGATCTGCTTGAGCTCGATCACACCGTCGGCGGTGTTGCAGCTGCCGCCCGACACCTTGCTGGTGTTGCCGTGGTTGATGGTCCCCTCGACCTGAATGGTGATCGGGGTGCTGCTGCTGGCCCGGCCGCACAGGGCCGCGTGGATCGCGGTCCCGGTGGTGGCGCGCACCGTCTGCCCGCCGGCGCCGCCGGTGGTCCCGCCGTTCTGGGTGGCGTAGCCGGTGGCGCCGGTGGCGGCCGCCGACGCCGGCGCCACCGACAGGGCCACACCGGTCCCGGCCGCCAGGGCCATCGTGGCCAGCGCCGCGTAAAGCCGCTGCCTGACAGGTCGTCTCATCGTCTTCTCCTCGTGGGGCTTCGCATTCCAGGTGTTGCCTGCCGCTGCGTACCGTGGTCGTGCCGACGTGCCGGAGTGCCGTCGGTGCTGCCGAAGCTGGAACGGGCTCGCACACGACGGAGAAAGCGCTTTCTGTCCGCAGAGGGTAAGGGGGCTTCCGTCGTACTGACAAGGCCCTTGCCGTTTACGGGAGTTGGGCTGTCGTCCCGCACGGGTGGGCGTACCTTCGTGCCGTACGCCGAAAGCCGGACAGCGAAAGTGGAAGGACCGACCGCGTGACCAGCCGTGTTACCCTCATCTCGCCGGCGACCACCCCCTCCCTGCGGCGGGCCCGTTTCGACGACGGCGACTCGCTCGACGCCGGCGGAGCGGCACGGGCCGGAGCCGCGGCCGGGCACCTGCCCACCACCGGACGCACCCTCGCCTCCCCCACCACACGCTGCCGGGAGACGGCCACGGCCCTCGGCCTCACCGCCTCGGAGGAAACGGAGCTCGCCGGCCTGGACGTGGGCCGGTGGCGGGGCCGGACGCTGGAGGAGGTCGGCATGGCCGAACCGGAAGCGATGGCCCGCTGGCTGGCCGATCCGAGCGCGGCCCCGCACGGCGGCGAATCGGTGCGCGACCTGCGTGAGCGGGTCGCACGGTGGCTGAAAACGTACGGCCACGCCGACGGCCGGACGATCGCCGTGGTCGAGCCGGAGGTGGTCCGGGCGGTGGCGGTGAACGTCCTGAACGCACCTGCAACCGCTTTCTGGCGTCTCGACGTCCCACCGCTCACGGCGACGGAGCTCACCGGCCGGTCCGGCCGCTGGAACCTGCGGCTCGGACGCCCCCTCGGGGACGTGCCAGGCCACCTCGTGATGCCCCGGGAAGGGTAAAGGGCCCCTCGGAAGGTTCCGAGGGGCCCTCCAGCTCTCTGAAGGCTGAAGGAATCAGCGCGCGGCCGTCACCGCCCGCCCCGACGGGGAGGGCGCGGGCCCCGGCGACAGCAGTCGCTGGGCCAGTTCGCCGAAGAACAGGCCGAAGGCCGCCCACTGGGTGACCTGGATGGCCAGGGCCGAGAGACGGAACCGCCACAACAGGGTGGCCGGGAAGTCCTTCGGCACCTCGTTGACGACCGGCAGGAAGGCGTACGCCGGCCCGATCACGACGGCGAAGGCGGCCACCGCGACCACCGTCGCGTACCAGGTGCCCAGCGTGGGCGCGAGCCGCTTGCCCAGGAGGGTGACGGCGATCGCGAGGAGCACGCTGAGCAGCATCATCAGGAAGTACAGGGCCGTTCGCCTGCCGATGGTGTCCCCTTCACCGACCGCCGGCGGATTGGCCGGGTACTTCAGGAACGGCACGACGTACACGGCCGGCAGCGCGCAGCCGGACAGCAGCAGCGCGGTCGCCCGCGGGGAGAAGCGGCCCACACGGCCCAGCGCGAAGCAGAAGGCGAGCGCGGCGATGCCGCCGAAGGCGACCCCGTGGAGCAGGACGCCGGTGGCCAGCCCGGCGGTGGACTGCAGGGAACGGGAGACGACTTCCACCTCGTGCTCGTGGGAGTGCCCATGGGCGCTCCCAGGGGAATGCGCCTCCTCCAGTCCGATCGCCTTGTCGACGTACGGCTCACCGAGGAAGTAGGCGACGACGAGGGCGAGCACACCGGCGGCCAGGCCGGCGAGCATGCCCCGCACCAGGAGGTTCCTTACCGTTGCGGAGTTCATGAGCGTACGGCGCCCCTCGCGTCAGTGGCAGGGGAAGCCGAGCAGGTGGCGGGCGTCGTGCACCCACTCGTGGACGCCCGTGCCGCTGAACACGGAGGTGGCGCCCTGCTCGGCGCCGACGAAGTACAGCAGGACCAGCATGAGAACGCCGAAGAAGACCGCCCAGGGAGCTATGGCCCCCAGCGGCAGCGTGGCGGGAACGGCGGGGGTGGCGGCTGTCGGCTGGGCGACGGTCTGCGCCATGGCAGAACCTCCTCCGGGAGTTCGCGTCCCATCTCGGTGGTGCACAGGACGACGGCCCCGGGTCTGACTCACAAGCCTTCCCTCTTACGGGAGTTGCTCGCTCACAGTGGCGCGACCGTGCCGGATTCCCACCGGCTTCCGTCATACCGTCGTCGATACCGGCTCGACGGTACCGCGCACCGCCCCCACGGCCAAGACCGCCCCCTCGGGGGCACCCACGATCCCCGACGAGTGCGACGCAGGGCCCACTTCGGGCACCTTGAGACGGACCCGACGTCACAACGGACGTGGCACGGACACGCCTGCCGGGCCTGCACCGGTGGGCTGATCCGTGTGCTCGCGGGGGTTCGGGGTCGGTGGGGCAGAGGGTCTTGGTGTGCGTCGCGCTTGGTCAAGAGGTGCGTGGGGCCACCAGGCCGGATTCGTAGGCGAGGATCACGAGTTGTGCCCGGTCACGGGCGTGGAGCTTGGCCATGGCCCGGTTGATGTGGGTTTTCGCGGTCAGCGGGCTGATCACCATGCGGTCGGCGATCTCGTCGTTGGACAGGCCCCGCGCGACCAGGACGACAGCCTCGCGTTCGCGGGTGGTCAGCTCCTCCAGCCCCGTGTCGGGGTCGGTGGGGAGCGGCTGGGTGACGTACCGGTTGATCAGCTTGCGGGTGATCGAGGGTGCCAGCAGGGCATCGCCACGAGCGGCGACGCGTACGGCGTGCAGGAAGTCTTCCGGCACGACGTCCTTGACCAGGAATCCGGCGGCGCCGGCGCGCAGCGCTTCGAAGACGTATTCGTCCAGGCCGTAGTTGGTCAGGATGACGACGTGCACCCCGGCCAGGGCCGGGTCCGCGGCGATGCGCCGGGTCGCCTCGATGCCGTCGAGGACCGGCATCCGGATGTCGACGAGCGCGACATCGGGCAGGTGCTCTTTGGCGAGTTCCAGCCCCTCGCTGCCGTCGGCGGCCTCGGCCACCACCTCGATGTCGTCCTCGAGATCGAGAAGGGCGCGGAATCCGCTGCGGATGAGCGGCTGGTCGTCGACCAGCAGGACACGGATCACGACGTCCGGTCCACGGGGAGCTCGGCCTGGACGGTGAAGCCGCCTTCTCCGCGTGGTTCGGCACGCAGCCGGCCGCCGAGGGCGGTGACGCGTTCGCGCATGCCGAGCAGTCCGAGGCCGGGTACCGGGGCGGTGGCCGGCGTCGCCTTGCCGTCGTCGTCGACGCGTATCGCGAGGGTGTCCGGACGGCAGTCGATCCGGACCGACGCCGTGGCCGCGTCCGCGTGCCGGGCGACGTTGGTGAGCGACTCCTGAACGATCCGGTAGACGGTCCGGTCCACCGCGGCCGGCACGTCGTGCCGCTGTCCCTCGATCGTCAGCGTCGCGTCCAGGCCGAACGTACGGGCCCGCTCCACCAGTTCCGGGACGTCGTCGAGCCCGCGCGGCGGGACCGTGTCGTCGTCGCGCAGCGCCTCCAGCGTCGCGCGCAGCTCCCGGCTCGCCTCGCGCCCGGCCTCCTGGATCGCCAGCAGGGAAGGCGGCACCTGTTCGCCCCGCCTGCGGGCCACGTGCACGGCGACCTCCGCCTGCACCTTGATGACCGAGATCTGGTGGGTGAGCGAGTCGTGCAGTTCCCGGGCGATACGGAGCCGTTCCTCGTCGGCGCGGCGCCGCGCGGTCTCCTCCCGGGTGCGCTCGGCCTCGTCCGCCCGCCGCTCGGCCTGCCGCAGCGCCTCTCCCGCGGCGCCGGCCGCGATCAGCCAGGCGATTTGGAGGGCGCCTCGGGCCTGCGCGAACGCCTCGCCCGTGTCGTGCAGTCCCGAGGCCAGGGCCGCGAGCGGGAGCAGGGCCAGCACGACCACGCTCGCCGCCACCGTGACGGTGCGGTGTCCCGCCCGTACGGCCGCGTACACCGCGAACAGGTAGGCGACGGCGGGCACGTCGAAACCGGCCGCCTGGTACCCCACCGCGCACAGCCCGGTGACGGCCAGGACGGCAACCGGAGCCCGGCGGCGTGCGCCCAGCGCCAGCCCGCCGATCGTCAGCAGCGCGTACCCGAGCAGGGCGAGGCCCGTGCCGGGACGCTGTCCGGACAGCCCTGTGACCAGGAGCGCCGCCGCCACGCCGACAGCGATGACCCAGTCTCCGAACCGGGCCCGGACACCGGACTCACCTGCACTCATGCGCGCACCCTAGCTGGCTGCCACCGCGGGCGAGTCCCCCTCGTGAACGAGCGGCCGACTACCGCACACGCAGTACCTTCGCGCCTCCTGCGGCACCCGTGGCAGCCGGATGCGGCACCGGCGGCAGTGCGAAGTGTCCGCGTCCGCCGGACGACCGTGGGTGGGGCCGGCGGGCATGCTCGGGTGACGCCCAGTCGCGGGAAGAGAAGGAGTACCTCGAATGTCCGTTCATCGCCTGCTTGCCGCCTCCGCGGCCGCCGTACTCGGAGGCATCGGGCTTGCCGCACCGGCGGCCGCGCATGTCTCGGCGCAGTCGGCCGCCGTCGACGCCTACAGCCTGACCACCGGGCGACTGGTGGGCACCACGGCCGCGCTCGTGGCGCTGGCCGGCGTGGTCATCGGCGGGCTGGCTCTGGCCCGCCCCGCCGGCCCTACCGGCACCGGCACCGGCACCGGCACCGGCACCGGCACCGGCACCGGCAACAGGCGAAGCAGGGCCATCGCGGCCATGGTCGCGGGGCTGGTCGGTCTGGTCATCGGCGCGCTGAACCTGACCGTCGCCGACGGTGGTCCCGGCACCGGCAACGGAGTGGTCGGTGGCGCCTCGGCCCTGGTACTGGGGCTGATCGCCGCAGTCTGCGGCTGGCTGGCCCTGGCCCGCTCCCGCCGCACCGGCTGACTCCCGGACCAAGGACTGCACGACGGCCCGTCCCGCTCCCACGACCAGGACCCGCAACGTGGTCGGGCCGCACGTCGTCTCCGTGCACGAGGTGATCGACCCGCAGGTCGACCGGGTACGGGAGATGGCCGACGACGTGGCGGAGCGCATCGCCGCCCTGGGCGGGGTCGCACAGGGCACGCCGGGCACGCTGGTCGCCGAGCGCACCTGGGACGACCACTCCATCGGCCGGGCCGACGCCATCACGCACCTCGGCGCGCTCGACCTAGTCCACACCGGTGCGATCGAGAGCGTCCGGGCCGCGATCAAGGAGGCGGGCGAGATCGACACCGCCACCGAGGACCTCCTCATCGAGCAGTTGCGCGACCTGGAGCAGTTCCAGTGGTTCGTGCGGGCGCACCTGGAGAGCGCGGGCGGCACGCTCGCCACCGGCGGCGCCCGTTCCGAGGAGGAGGCAGCCGCCCGGGGAGCCGAGCTCGGCTGACCCGGTCCACCGGGCCCGGCCGTCAACCGGCTCCGCCGGCACTTGGGCGCCGCTGCCCGCGAGGGCGGCGGCGCGCGGCCGGTCACCGGTTGCGGCGGGCGATCTCGGCACTGAGCACGGTGGCGAAGGCGCACCACGCGGCGTACGGGACCAGGACAACCGCGGCCTTGCGGTCGCAGCGGGCCGTGCGCCGGACGAGGTCGGCGTTGCTCGCGTCCAGGAGCAGGGCACCCAGGGCTCCGGCCAGGGGACTGCGCAGGCGGAAGAACAGCCAGGTCCAGCCACCGTTGAGGGCCAGGTTCACGCCGAGCGAGACAGCCAGGCCGCGCCGGTGGACCGGCTCGCACGTCTCAAGGGCCCGGCCCGCCGCCCACGCGATCGACGCGTACAGGGGTGTCCACACGGCGGGGAACGTCTTGGCCGGCGGCTGCCACGTCGGGGTGTCCAGCGAGCGGTACCACTCCTGGGGCGGTCCGCCGGCCAGTGCCCCGGTCACCGCGCAGGCCGCGACGGCCGCGGCGCTGGCGGCGTACGACGTCCGTCGGCGGCGTCGACGCGGGCGTGGCCTCGGCCGGAAGACCGTCGGCCGGGGCCACGGCCGGTGGGACCCCATGCTCACCACCGGTACCAGCGCCCCTTGCGTCCACCGCTTCCGGCAGGCCGCACGACGAAGCCGGGGAGCCGGAGCGGCAGCACGAGCAGCAAAGGAGTCATCCTCGTCCACCTCCGCTCCCCCGTGTGCCCCGTGTCCGGACGCCCACGCACCACTGTCGCCGTGCGGTGGCGTGGCGTTCCTGGGACCGCTCTCCTGACCGGGGGAACACCTCACGCCCGTGCGCGGCTCAAGCAGCTTCGAGCCGGCGGTGCGGAGTCCGTGTCCTACGCCCTGCGCGAGGGGGCGTCGTGAAACGGAAGCCCTCGGGTAGTTCACCGGCCACTGGAGACCCCGTGGTACTGAAGGTCCTGCACGGTGACCGAGCGTCGCGCCGGACGGCGGGTCGTGACGGCGGCGACGGTGTCCCCCGCGCGGCGGACCACGGCCTCGGTTCGGCCGGGGCTCAGGGGCAGGTTCCGGGCGTGCGCGCCGACGGGAGCGCGGTAGGTGTGGGACACGGCGCCCACGCGCGCGGAGACCGTGGCGGGCGCGGTCAGGAAGGTGAGCAGTTCCACCTGGTCGCGCGGGGGTGCGGTGCCCGGACGCGGGCGCATCGGCCGGGGCGGGAGCGAGGCACTGCCGGCGTCCGTGAACTGGACGCGGGAGGTGACGTACACGGTGTCGCGGACGATCTGCGGCCAGGCTCCGGTCTTGAAGCGGGTGAGGTAGTACGAGGAGATGTCCAGGTACGTGTGGCCGTTGTGCAGTGAGGGGGCGAACTGGGTGCTTTCCGAGTAGTCGTTCCAGGTGGTGAGCTGCACCCAGTCCGCACCGTCGGAGATCGCGTGGTTCCAGGTCGACCGCAGGGTGGCGGTGTTGCCCGCCTCGTCGTAGATGCCCTGGTTGGGCCGGGCGTCCTGCACGGACACGGCCTGCATCCACTTCTTTCCCAGGGAGTGGGCGAGCTGGATGTCGCCGGGGATGTTCTTCTGGCGGGTGTAGCTGCGGTTGCCCCAGGACGAGAAGGCGTGGCTGATCGGCGCGAACCTCTCGGCGTTGGCGCGGAAGTCCAGGAAGACCGGGACGAGCGCGGTGCCGATGCCGTGGTCGCGCAGCCGTGCGATGACCTGGCCCCACCAGGCGGGGTCCTGGGCCTCGGCCTTGAACGGGGAGACCACGAGGCGTCCGTCGGCCAGCCGGTACGCGGACGGGGACGCGGCGAGCCGGGCCAGTTGGTCGGCGAGGGTGCGCGGGTCGGTGTGCAGGGAGGTCATGTCCGGCATCAGCACGATCCGGAAGCCCGGGTCGACGCGGTGCGCCGCGCGCAGCAGCGTGTCGACGCGCTGACGGTTGGTGCCGGTCAGGGAGAGGATGTCGACGGTGAATCCGTCGAGCCCGGCGTCCCGGGCGGTCCTCACCTCTCTTTCCAGGTTGGCGAGTTGCCAGTCGCCGCTGGACGGCGGCACGGGCAGGGGCCGGTCCCGCAGCAGTCCGCCGTAGGCCGCGTGCTTGCCCTGCTCGCCTTGCGGCGTGAGGTAGTTGCGGGCGTAGTAGTCGTGCTCGGCGGGCTGGTTGTCGAGGGAGAGCGGATACGGGGGGAAGTAGTGCGCGAAGACCAGGTGCGGGCTGTCGCGCAGCACATCGGTGCTCGGCAGGTCGAAGGGAAGCGCAGCGGTGCTCGTCCGCTCGGTACGGGGCGCGGCGTCCTCCCGGTCGCGGGCCAGCCCGGTGCCGGCGATCAGTGCGATCAGCAGCAGGCCGAACAGGGCACCGAGCGCGGTGCGCCGCCGGCGGCCCGACGGCCTCCGGTGCCGGTGCGTCGGACGAGCGGGGTGATCCGTCATGGGTGTCCTCCGCGGATGCCGGTGGGCCGCCGGTGGGACGCCGGTGGGCCGCCGCTGCGAACTCTATTGCACGTGCGGCCCGTTGTCCGGTGAACCGCCATCACACGGACATCTCCGGCGATCACCGCCGTCCCGTCAGGGAGCCGTGGCGCCGAGCAGGTCGGCGTCGTGCGACTGCAGGTAGAGGTCGAGGGCGTCCTCGCGCATGGCCCGCCACAGTTCGGCACCTGCGCCGTGATCCAGGAGGACCACGGACTGACCGGAGATCGTGTCGGTCCCCTTGACGGGAGCGTTCATGAACACCATGTTCCCCGGGCGGACTTTCTTGTTGTCCCACAGCAGGGCACGCAGGTCGCCGTCGCCGAGCCGGTCGTCGACACTCACGGCGGCGGTGAGGTCGTCCAGCACCTCGGCGGCCTTGGCGGGGTTGGAGAAGGTCGAAGGACGCATGACCTTCGCCAGCAGCGTCCGCAGGAAGTACTGCTGACGGTGCGTGCGGTCGAAGTCGCCGCGGGGGAGGTGATGACGCTCACGCACGTAGGCCAGGGCCTGCGTGCCGTCCATGTGGCGGCTGACGCCGTCCACGACGAGGTCCACTCCGCCGACGGAGTCGGTGAGTTTCTTGAAGCCCTCCCAGTCGATGACGGCGAGATGGTCGACGCGCACCTTGGTCAGCCGCTGCACGGTGTCGATGAGCAGCGGCGGTCCGCCCCAGGAGAAGGCGGCGTTGAGCTTGGCCCTGCCGTGTCCGGGGATGTCCACCCACGCGTCACGGGGCAGCGAGACGACGTACGCGCCGGAGTGGTCGGCCGGGAGGTGGACCAGCATCATCGTGTCACTGCGCTGGGCTCCGTACCTCCACTGGGGGGCCTTGGCGTCACGGCCCGTGGTCGGCAGCGCGGAGCGGCTGTCGACGCCGACGAGGAGGAAGGTCTGCCCGCCGTCGGAGGGCGCCGGCTGCGCCGCCGCGGGGACCTTCGTCGGGAAGACACCGGAGATCCGGTCGACCTTCCCGGTGTAGTGGTCGACGGCCCACCAGGCGACCCCGCCCACCATGAGCAGGCCCACGGTGAGCAGTACGAGCGCCCCGAGGAGCACCCGGCGCGCGCGGCTCCCGCGGCGCCGGGGCTTTACCTGTGAGGTTCCGGAGGCGTCAACTTCCTTTTGTGAAGCCCCGGTCGAGGAATCGTGGGCGTCGGAAACCGGGCCGGATGCCGTCGAACCGGCTCTTTCCGCCCCTTCCTCCCGGTCCGCCGCTTCGGCTTCTGCCGCGCTCTTGTCCCCCACCACGCACCCCCACATCGACGCGGTACGGCCCCTTCCGCACCGGGCGCCCACTGTAGCCAGCACGTTCGACGTTCGTACGGCTTTCCGTCGGGCCATTGCCCCGCGGGCATCAACCGGCGTGCGCGGTAAGGGATTTCATACGACACGGCACTTCTCAGTTACGTTCACACAAACGCTCCCGTCGTGCACAAGTTTGCCGTACTGTTCACCACCGTGCCGCATGTTCGACGAATGGATGTTCGCGACATCCGGCGCCTCGTGCCGCAGAACGTGCCTGGGGGGGTACATGTGGGATGTACAGGCCGCTGAGTCCGACAGATCACGCAAGACGCGCCCACGGGCGCGCTCCTCACTGTGGATGGGACGCAAGTCCCGCTGGTACTTACCCACGTCGCTGATCACCGACCTCGTCGGCGCCGGGGTGCCGGTGGCGCTGGTGCTCTCGGCCACGCACCGGCCGTGGGCGGTGCCGAGCGGCATCGTCGCGGGGCTCGCCTGGGCGGGGGTCCAGCTGTTCCGCTCGCGCTACGCGGCCCGGGCCATCGGCGAGAGCCGGGGCACGCTGCCGGTGCTCCACGACTGGCTCATCCTGCTGGGGGTGCTCGCGGTGGCGCACGCCGCGACGGGGGTGCGGCTGCGCGCGCCGCTGTGCCTGGCCGCGCTGCTGCCCGCCCTGCTGCTGACCCTGGTGTGCCGCAAGGCGGTGTACTGGCATCTCGCGGCGGTGCGCCGCGGGGCGCAGGCGGTGATCAAGGTACTGGTGGTGGGCGAGCCCACCGCGGCGGACGCCGTCGCCTCGCACCTCGCCGCGCGCACCGACCACCCGTACGTCACGGTGGGCGCCGTCCCCGTGGGACCGGGCCCGCTCGCCTCGGGAATCCGGACCGGGAAACGGCTCGCCGCCGCCGTGCCGGAGTCCCCCGCCGAGGATGCCGGCCTCGTCATCGGCGCGGTGCACCGGCTCGACGCCGATCTGGTGCTGGTCGTCCCGGGTGCCGCGTTCTCCGGGGAGCGGCTGCGCCACCTCTCCTGGGGCCTGCACGACGCCGGCATCGAGCTGTTCGTCGCGCCCGGCCTGGTGGAGGTGTCCGTCAAGCGCCTGGAGACCGGATCCGCCGGCGGGATGTCGCTGCTGCGCGTGGCCCCGCCGGTGCGGGAGGGCGTGCAGCCCCTGCTCAAGGAGGCCCTGGACCGCAGCGCCGCCCTGCTGGGCCTGCTCGTGCTGGCACCGGTGCTGCTGGTGGTCGCGGCCGCGGTGAAACTGTCCTCGCCGGGGCCGGTGCTCTATCTCCACGAGCGCATCGGCCGGGCCGGGCGCCCCTTCGTCATGTGGAAGTTCCGCACCATGCGGGTGGGTGCCGACCGCCAGAAGACCGCGCTGGCCCAGCAGAACGAGCACGACGGCCCGATGTTCAAGATGCGCCGCGACCCCCGGGTCACCCGGGTCGGCCACTGGCTGCGCCGCACGTCGCTCGACGAACTGCCGCAGCTGGTCAACGTCCTCAAGGGTGACATGTCCCTGGTAGGTCCGCGGCCGCCACTCGCCGAGGAGGTGGCGCACTACACGCCCGTCGAGCGGCGGCGGCTGACCGTGCGGCCGGGGATGACCGGGCTGTGGCAGATCAGCGGACGCTCCGACCTGTCCTGGGACGAGACCGTCCGGCTCGATCTCGCTTACGTCGACAACTGGTCGTTCACCAGTGACGTGGACGTCATGGCCCGCACGCTCCGCGCCGTCCTCGACGGCCGCGGAGCGTACTGAGGGGGCCGCCCGTGGCCGCACAGTGCCCCGGCGCGTGCTGCGCGCCGCCGGGGCCGGTGCACGAGCGGGGCGTGTCAGCCGTCGAGGCCGCCGCGCCAGTGGGCGTAGGTGGCGGCGATGCCGTCGCGCAGCGGGATCTCCGGCTTCCAGCCGAGCCCGGCGATGCGGGAGATGTCGAGCAGCTTGCGCGGGGTGCCGTCGGGCCGGGTCGTGTCCCAGGAGATCCGGCCGGTGAAACCGGTGACCTCGGCGACCGTCGCGGCCAGCTCGCGGATGGTGAGGTCGCTGCCGCAGCCGACGTTGACCGGCTCGTCCCCGTCGTAGGAGCGCAGCAGCACGGCGCAGGCGGTGGCGAGATCGTCCACGTGCAGGAACTCCCGGCGCGGGGTGCCGCTGCCCCACAGGACGACCTCCTCGCGCCCCTCGGCCGCGGCCTCGTGGAAGCGGCGGATCAGGGCGGGCAGGACGTGCGACGTCTCCAGGTCGAAGTTGTCGCCGGGCCCGTAGAGGTTGGTCGGCATGGCGCTGATGTACGACGCGCCGTACTGGCGCCGGTAGGACTGCACCTGGACGATGCCCGCGATCTTCGCGAGGGCGTAGGCCTCGTTGGTGGGCTCCAGGGGCCCGGTCAGCAGGGCGTCCTCGGTGATCGGCTGGGGAGCGTGCTTGGGGTAGATGCACGACGACCCCAGGAAGAGCAGGCGGCCCACACCGGCGGCGTGGGCCCCGGCCATCACGCTGAGCTGGATCTGGAGGTTCTCCTCCAGGAACTGCACCGGCTGAGTGCTGTTGGCCATGATTCCGCCGACCTTCGCGGCGGCGAGCACCACCGCGTCGGGGCGCAGGGCGGACAGTTCGGCCGCGGTGCGCGCGGCGTCCCGCAGATCCAGTTCGGCGCGGGTGCGGGTGAGCACCTCGTGCCCGTCGGCGGCGAGCCGGCGAGCCACGGCGGAGCCCACCAGGCCACGGTGGCCGGCGACGAAGACACGGGCACGTTCGGGCAGCAGCGATGCGGTCATGGGCCGGATCATGCCAGGAGCCGCGTGCTCCGTACGCCCGCATCCTCAACCCCGATGAAATTTCCTGTTGTTCACGACATGCGACCCGCGCACGGCGGGCGCAGGGACCGGATCCGTCCCCGGGACGCATCCGGCAGGGAGGGGAACACCGCATGACCAAGACCGCGCTGATCACCGGCGTGACCGGGCAGGACGGCTCGTACCTGGCGGAGCTGCTGCTGTCGAAGGGATACCGGGTGCACGGCCTGGTGCGGCGGTCGTCCAGCTTCAACACCGAGCGGATCGACCACATCTACCAGGGCCCCCAGGAGGCCGAGCGCCGCTTCGTGCTGCACCACGCCGACCTCTCCGACGGGGTGGCGCTGGTGAACCTGCTGCGCGACATACGACCGGACGAGGTGTACAACCTGGGCGCCCAGTCCCATGTGCGGGTCTCCTTCGACGCACCGCTCTACACCGGCGACGTGACCGGCCTGAGCACGCTGCGGCTGCTGGAGGCCGTCCGGGCGAGCGGGGTGGAGACCCGCCTCTACCAGGCCTCGTCCTCGGAGATGTTCGGTTCCACACCGCCTCCACAGAACGAGGACACCCCCTTCCACCCGCGCAGCCCGTACGGCGCCGCGAAGGTCTTCGCGTACTGGACCACCGTCAACTACCGTGAGGCGTACGGGATGTTCGCGGTCAACGGCATCCTGTTCAACCACGAGTCCCCGCGCCGCGGCGAGACCTTCGTGACCCGCAAGATCACCCGCGCCGTCGCCCGGATCAAGGCCGGACTCCAGGACCGTCTCCACCTCGGCAACCTGGACGCGGTCCGCGACTGGGGGTACGCGCCCGAGTACGTCGAGGCGATGTGGCGGATGCTCCAGCACGACGAGCCGACGGACTACGTGGTCGCCACCGGAGTCCCGGCCACCGTACGGCAGTTCGTGGAAACCTCCTTCGCCCACGTCGACCTCGACTGGAACGAGTACGTGCGTTACGACCCCAAGTACGAGCGTCCCAGCGAGGTCGACGCACTGATCGGTGACGCGTCCAAGGCGCGCGAGACGCTGGGCTGGCGACCCACCGTCCTGGTGGAGGAGCTCGCGCGGATCATGGTCGACGCCGATGTGCGGCAGGTGGAGGACCAGCTCGCGGGCGCCGCGGTGCGCATCGACCGCTGATGCCGGCGTCTGCGGGACAGCGGCCGCGCGTACCGGGTGCGGACATCCGGGACACGCGGGATCACCGTGAATTCGTCGAAATTTCCTACAAGATGAGCCAAGTGCGTTCCATGGCGTGTCATGCACTCGTATGGTTCGCGAGCAAACATGTTCATGCGGCCCGCCCGGATCCGGGGAACACCGGCGGGCTCGTCGAGGCAGAGGGCCCGCGACCGGGCCCGGAAGCCGGGGGGTACATGCAGAGATCCAGGCGGCTCAGCGCCGCCCTCGTCCTGTCCACCGTGGCGGGCCTGGGCCTGGTGGCCCTGCCCCAGCCGGCCGCCGCGCTGACCCCGCCCGTCGCCTTCACCGCCGACGACCTGCCGACCTGGCAGACCAACGGCATCGTGTGGGCCCTGGCGGAAGCGGGCGGCACGGTCTTCGCGGGCGGCACCTTCTCGCAGGTGCGCCCGCCCGAGGGAGGGAGCGGCACCGCGCGGAGCGCGGTGAACTTCGTCGCGCTGGACGCGGCGACCGGCGACCCCACGTCCTGCCGGCTGTCCTTCACCGTCGGCAGCGGCACCGCGACCGTGCGGGCGCTCGCCGTCTCGCCGGACAAGAAGACGCTGTACGCCGGCGGCTACTTCGGCGCGGTCAACGGCACGCAGGTCAGCAGTCTCGCCGCCATCGACATCGCCACCTGCACGCCCAGGGCGAACTTCCGCCCCAGTGTCTCCGCCACCGTGCGGGCGCTCGCGGTCACCGACGACACCGTGTACCTGGGCGGCGACTTCTCCACCGTCGGCGGCAGCGCGCACGCGCGGTACGCGGCGGTGGACGCCGCCAGCGGCGCGGTCAAGCCGTTCCGGGCCGACGTCGACGAGCCCGGCCGGGCCGTCGCGGTCACCCCGGACGGCAGGAACGTGATCCTCGGCGGTGACTTCTTCACCGTCAACGGCGCGAACTCGCACGCCCTGGCCGTCGTCGACGCCGTCACGGGCGCCAACGTCCGCACCTATCCGGGGTTCATCGAGACCAACTCGGTGGTCAAGGGGCTCGACACCGACGCCACCGGCTTCTACACCGCCAACGAGGGCACCGGCGGCGGCGTCTTCGACGGCCGCATCGCGCTCGACCTGTCGACGCTGAACCAGCGCTGGCGCGACACCTGCCTGGGCGCCACCCAGGCCGTCAAGTCGTACCAGGACGTGCTCTACAGCGCCTCGCACGCGCACGACTGCTCCAGCGTCGGGGAGTTCCCCGACGGACGCCGCTATCACCTGCTCGCGCAGCCGACGAGCGCCGTCGGCAAGCTGGGCTGGTTCCCGGACACCAACGACGGTCTGGGCGAGGGCATCGGCCCGCGCGCCATGGTGGTCTCCGAGACCTCCGACAACAAGTACATGTGGGTCGGCGGCGAGTTCACCACCGTCAACGGCTCGGCGGCCCAGGGCCTGACGCACTTCGCGGCCTCCCCCGACGTCGGCGCGCCGACGGTGCCGTCGGTCGGCGCCGAGTCCGTCAGGCCGACCGAGGCCCGTGTCCGCTGGCGCGCCAGTCTCGACACGGACGACAGCAGACTGACGTACAAGGTCTACCGCAACGGCGGTTCCACGCCCGTGTACACCGTCGACGGCGATTCCGTGCCGTGGTCGCGCCCGCAGCTGTCGTTCACCGACGAGAACGTCACCGCCGGCTCCACCTACAGCTACCGGGTGACGGCCACCGACGGCGCGGGCAACACCTCCGCGCTGTCCGCCACGGCCACCGTGACGGTGCCGACCTCCGCCCAGAAGTACGCGGCGAAGGTGCTCGACGACGGCGCGGACCTGTACTGGCGCTACGACGAGTCCGTCACCCCGTTCGTCGGCGACACCTCACCCGGCGACCAGAACGGCATCCACGTGGGCGGGCCCTCGCTGCGCCAGACCCCGGCCGCCGTGACCGGTCCGTCCACCGCCATCGGCTTCAACGGCAGCGACCAGATCGTCCACAGCGACAGGCGCACCACGGTGCCGGGCCAGTACTCGATCGAGACCTGGTTCAGGACGACCACCGGCCGGGGCGGCAAGCTCGTCGGGTTCGGCAACAACACCACACGGGCCAGCGGAAACTACGACAAGCACATCTACATGCGCAACGACGGCCGGCTGGTCTTCGGCGTGTGGACGGGCAGCGCCCGCACCATCACCTCGCCCGCCGGCTACAACGACGGCGCCTGGCACCACGTCGTCGCCACCCAGGGCGCCTCCGGGATGGCTCTGTACGTGGACGGCACCCGGGTCGGCACGCTCGCCGAGACGGGCAGCCAGAACTACAGCGGTTACTGGCGCGTCGGCGGCGACAACCTCAACGGCTGGCCGAACCAGCCCTCCAGCAGCTACTTCGCCGGGCAGATCGACGAGACCGCGATCTACCCGTCGGTGCTGAGCGCGGCCCAGGTACAGAGCCACCACACCCTGGCCTCGGCTCCGGCCGACAGCGTGCAGACCGTCCGGGCGTCGGACGACACCTACGTCAACGCCGGTGCCGCCGGCACCAACTACGGCACCTCCACCTCGCTGGCGGTGCGCGGCAGCGCGGCGTACGAGACGTATCTGCGCTTCGATCTGCCCTCGGCCCCGGCCGGGACGGTGCTCAAGAGCGCGCGGCTGGCGGTGAAGACCACCACGCTGGACAGCGCGGGCAGCACGGACGACATCTCCGTGCGGCCGGTCACCGGAAGCTGGACGGAGACGGGGACCACCTACACCTCCAGGCCCGCCGTGTCCTCGACCGTGGTCGGCACCCTGAGTGGGGCCACCGACGTCTCGGCGGTCTACTCGGCGGCGCTGGACACCGCGGCGCTCACCCCGGCTCTGGGCGGCGCCTACGACCTGGCGCTCACGAGCACCGGGACGGACGCCCTGTGGCTGTGGTCCAGTGAGGCGTCGGCCGCGGAGAACACCCCGCAGCTGGTGCTGACCTTCGGGGCGCCGTAGCCCTCACCGCATCCGACGCGTGCGGGGCACCGGACCACGGACCGGCGCCCCGCACGCCCCGCCCGGGCCCGCACCTCCGTGCGGGCCCGCCTCCGTACCCAGGCCCACGGGGCCGCAGGAGCCACCATGCACACTCGTACTCTCCGGCCTCTTCGGCCTCTTCGGCCTCTTCGGTACGGCGCCACCGGCGCCGTCGCTCTCGCCGCGCTCCTCGCGCTCGCCGGCTGCAGCTCGCAAGGCGGCACGGAGGCGCGGCCGAAGCCCACGCGGAGCATCTCCGACGACCAGGCCGCCGCCGTACCCGACGACCAGGCGAGCCCCGTCCCCGAGGGCCCGTCGCCGGCACCCTCCAAGGGCCCGGTCCTGCCCGACGCGAAGCTCACCCCGGCGACCGGTTCCTTCACCGCCGAGGAGAAGAAGTACCTGCACGGCCGGGTGCCCGAGAACATGGATCCGGCCGCCGTGCTCCAGGTCGGCCAGGAGGCCTGCCAGCGCATCGAGCGCACCGCCGCCCGCGACAGGGATGCCGCGGTCGGCGCGCTCATCGCCGGGGACGTGCCGTCCGCCGACGACGCGATCCCCCGGCTGTGCCCGAAGCTGAAGCCCCTGCTGAGCACCGCCGCGACCGGTTTCGCCGACGGCACGCGCGAGGCACCCCGGCCGGGCGCCTACCGGGCACTGACCACCGCCGAGGGCTGCACCTGGCAGGCGCTGGGCGCGGGCGGCAAGGTGCTGGCGTCCGGGCCCGGCCCGGGCGGCTCGAAGAAGGTGACCGCGAAGGTCCCGGCCGGGACCCGTACGTTCGTCTCGTCGGGCTGCTACGCCTGGCTTCCCGCGTAGGCCCGCCCGTACACGTCGAGCAGCGTGCCCAGGACCGCGTCCATGGAGAACGTCCCGGCGGTGAGCACCCGGGCCGCCGCCGACGCGGACCGGCGCACGGACGGCTGGAGCAGGTCGAGCACCGCCGGGGCGATGCCGTCCGGGCCGGTCACCACGCGCCCGGCTCCGGACCGGTCCACCTCGCGGGCCAGGCCGTTGGAGCCGGTCACCACGACCGGGGTGCCCACGGCCATCGCCTCCAGGACCGACATCGGGAACGGCTCGTCCACCGACGGCAGCACATAGACGTGCGCCCGGCGCAGTTCCTCGGCCATGCGCGTCCCGGTGAGCGGCCCCGGGCAGCTCACCTTCCCCGCGAGCTCCAGCTCGTCGATCCGCCGCCGTACGGCGGCGAGTTCACCCTCGTCCGGCCCGGCCACGACGAAGGTCGCCTCCGGATGCCGGGCCAGGATCGCGGGCGCGGCGTCCACCAGGTCGACGGGACGCTTGCGGGCCTGCAGCCGGGCCGCGTACAGGATGCGCGGCGGTCCCTGGGGGGCGGGGCCCTCGGGCTGCGCGGGAACGCCGTTGACCAGGCGGACGGCGCGGTCGAGGCCCGCTCCGCCCACCACGGCGTGCAGATCCCGCAGTTCGCGCGTGGTGAGATACAGCACGGCAGCGGCGCCGCGCAGCACCCGGCGCACCGCGACCGCGTCGAGGAGCCGGGCCGACAGCCGCTCGCTCGGGTCGACCATGCCGTGCGTCTGCAGGACCAGGGGCCGTCCGGCGCGCAGTGCGGCCAACGCCACCGGCAGCGTCACCAGGTCGCGCGCGAGATGCACATGGACCACGTCGGCCCCCCGCACGAGGCGGTGGGCGCCGGCGAGGAGCGAGGGGGAGGTCAGGCCGCTGAACCCCAGCGGCAGGACCCTGCGCGCCCGGTGGAGCCGGGCGGGCACGCCATCCACCTCCTCGGGCAGCGGCCGCTCGAAGCCGTCGGCCAGGGCGGTGAGGCGGGCGTCGTGTCCGCGTGTCCGCAGGCCCTGGCAGAGGTTGAGGGCGACCCGGACCGGGCCGCCGAAGGCGTGGGTGGTGCTG
Organism: Streptomyces triticisoli; assembly: GCF_003270085.1. Taxonomy (GTDB): domain Bacteria; phylum Actinomycetota; class Actinomycetes; order Streptomycetales; family Streptomycetaceae; genus Streptomyces; species Streptomyces triticisoli. The sequence goes on from NZ_QFDQ01000020.1 coordinate 20,982, forward strand.
TGCAGGGTGACCGCGTGCAGCACTCTCACGCCGGCTCCTCGACGGGTCGGCGCCGGTTGTCGGCGGTGTGCAGGGTCAGTTCGGGCAGGTCCTTGTGGAGGACCGCCCCGGCGCCCACGACGGCGCAGCGGCCGACCTTCACTCCGGCCAGGACGGTGGCGCGGGCGGCGATCCACGCGCCGTCGTCCACGGTGATCGGCGCGTTGCGGTACCGGAAGTCGGCGGCGCGGTGGTCGTGGCCGCCGGTGCACAGCAGGGCCTCCTGCGACACGCACACGTGGGCGCCGAGGGTGACCGGCTCCAGGTTGAGGATCCACGCCCCCTCGCCGATCCAGGTGTGGTCGCCGACCGTCAGCTTCCAGGGCCACAGCACCCGTACCCGGTGGCGGACGAGCACCCCCGTGCCGATCCGGGCGCCGAAGGCGCGCAGCAGGGCCGTCCTGACGCGGGCCGGGGTGAACCACGCCATGAAGACCGTGTTCATCACCGCGAACCAGAGCGCCTGGACGAGTACGCCGCGCCCCTTGTCGTATCCGGCCAGTGTGAAGGCCGGCAGATCACGCATCGATCCATCCCCCCCAACGACGCCTCCCCTGGCGCCACTTCGCCACACTCTAGTGGCCGGCGTTCACCGCGGGCGCTGCGTCGTAGACTGCGGCGGGGATCTTTTTCGGGGGCGGGGGCGCCATGACGCAGCAGACCGGCCGGAGCGCGACGACGGCGTCGGGGACGCCGGAGCCGGGTCCGCGGGAGCCCACGGCGCTGCCGCCCTTCTCACCGCGCACCCTGCTCTCGCGTGCGCTGTCGGTCCCGCTCGTACTCGGCTTCTCGGTGTTCCTGCCGCTGCTGGTGCTGGTCCAGCCGGGCGCGGGCCTGCGCGACTCGGCGTTGTGGACGCAGCTGGCGCTGACGATGTACGCGGGCGTCCGGCTGTCGGTGATGATCCTCACCAGCCGCCGCAAGCTGCTCGCCGGTTCGTTCTGGCTGTTCGTCTACATGGCGATGGGGGTGGCGCCGCTCGCCCAGACCGTGCTCGGACGCACACCGACCCCGGTGGTGGGGACGCGCGCCGATCTGACCGAAGCCGTCTCGCTCGTCCTGATCGGCTGCGTCGCCTTCGACATCGGCTCGCTGCTGGCCCGTCAGCGGCCGGACCGGGAGCGGGACGACCGGCTGCGCCCGGCGCTGGTGCACCGCCGCCGCCTGTACCTGCTGACCGTTGTCGCCTTCGCCGGCTCGGCGCTCCTCGTGGTCGAGCTGGGCGGTCCCGCGGTCTTCTTCACCAGCCGCCAGGAGATCATCAGCAGCGTCGCGGAGGCGGGGCTCTCCCAGGCGGACTCGCAGGCGGGCCAGGCCATCGTGCGCGGCTTCGGCACGGTGCCCGCCCTCATCGCCTGGCTGGTGTACACGCGGTGGCTGGTGACCTCGCGGCGGGCCCGCCGCTCCGTGGTGGTCATCGCCGTGTGGCTGGCGCTGGCCGCGCTGAACGCGGTGGTCAACAACCCGGTCTCCAATCCGCGCTTCTGGTTCCTCACCGTCCTGTTCTCGCTGCTGTTCACCGTCTTCCCGGTGAGCGCCGCGCTGTACCGGATCGCGCTGAGCCTGGGCGTGGTGGTGGCGCTGATCGTCTTCCCCTTCGCCGACAGGTTCCGCTACGACGACGCCCACTACCGCCCGATCCAGACCACTTCCCCCCTGGAGCCGCTGGCCCTCAAGGACTACGACCAGGTCGGCATGTTCGCCAACACCCTCACCTATGTGCAGTCGGGGCGCGGCCACACCTACGGCCGCCAGCTGGCGGGCTCGGTGCTGTTCGCGGTACCCCGGTCGGTGTGGCCGGGCAAGCCGATGGACACCGGGGTGGTGGTCGGCCAGTGGATGGGGGCGGTCAACACCAATCTCTCGTCGCCGGTGTGGGCCGAGCTGTGGATCGACTTCGGCCCGGTCGGCATGGCGGCGGGGTTCGTGGCCCTGGGGTACGCGGCGGCGCGCGTCGACCGCCGCTATGCGCGCCGGGCGGTGCGCCGGGCCCCGCCGGGCAGCCTGATCGCGCTGACCGTGCCCCTGGTCGCCGGGTACTCCTTCATCCTGCTGCGGGGGCCCCTGCTGCAGGCGTCGGGGCGTGTGGCGATCGCGGCGTGCTGCATCGCGCTGATCACCACGTTCCGGCAGGACCGGGCGGCCGGGCTGCGCTGAACAGGTCCTGGTGCCCGCGCTCAGCCCGTGGGGACCGCCGGGACGGAAGCGGCCGTGGGCCGCTCCTCGGCCCGCAGGCGGACGACGCGTGTCCAGGCCGCCACCGCCTTCAGCGCGGAACCCGCGGCCAGTCCCCAGGCCGCGCCCAGCGCCGACCCGCTCAGCAGGTATCCGCCGAGCATGAGGACGACCGAGAGCAGCGAGAACACCACCTGCACCGGCAGGGTGGCGCGCGGGCTGAGCACCCGCAGGGTCACCAGGGCACAGGTGCCCAGGCCCATCACCGCGTACTGGGCGCCCGAGGCGGGCAGCAGCACGGAGGCCGACTGCCAGGTGGCGCCGAGGAGTTGGCGTCCCACACCGTCGGGCAGGGCGTGGAGCACCAGCCCCCAGGCGAGGCCGACGGCACAGAGCACGAGACCGACCCCGGCGGCGGCGCGGGCAGTTGCCCTGCGGCCTCCGAGACGGCCCAGCAGCGGCGGCCCGAACGCGTTGACCGAGTTGAACAGGACGTTGAGCGGGCCGAAGAGCGTGGTCGCCCCGCGCAGCGCTCCGACCGCCAGCGGGGCGGCGAACAGCCCGAGGCCCAGCACGGCGAGCTGGCTGGAGGCGTTGCCCACGGCGAACTCCACCACGAAGCGCTGTCCGAGGTGGCCCCGGCGCACATAGGGCGACAGGTCGGTCCGGGCACTCCGCACATAAGGCCACAGCAGGCGCAGGCCGAGCAGCAGCGCCGGCACGGCCGACAGTCCCCAGACGGCCACGAGCAGTCCCGGCGCGGTGTGCCGGGGCTGGAGCAGCAGCGCGGGCACCACGCACACCAGGCGCAGGCTGTCGGCGGCCAGCGCCAGGCCGGGGCGGCGCAGGGTGGAGAACGCGTACCGCAGCCCGTCCTGCACCAGTACCAGCGGCAGGACGAGCCCCAGGGCGAGGAAGGCTCCGCCCGGTCCGGCCCAGCCGCCGGTGACGGCGGTGGTGACCGCGCCGGCGGTGGCGAGCAGGGCGCCGACGGCGGTGGCGGCCAGCGCGGTGAAGGAGACCGCGGACCGGCACGCGGCCCCGGTGGCCGCGGTGTCGCCCCGGGTGAGGACGACCGCCTGGCCCACGTACGCCGTGTTGAGGCCGAGCAGCACCGTGAAGGCCAGGTAGACCATCGAGAAGGCGGCGAACCCGTGCACGGTGGAGACGCGGGCGGCGATCACCAGCACGGCGATGTTGGTGAGGCTGGACGCCGCCTGGTCGAGCACGGAGGCGAACGCGGCCGCCGAACGCCGCGGTACGCGCGACGGCCCGGACGCCGGCGGATGCTCTCCCGGGGCGGTCACCGGTCCCCCGAGCGGACGGTGCGCAGAGCGATCGTGGTGCTGCCGTCGTCGTCCGGGTCCCGCTCGGGCTCGGAACGGGTACCGGCCGGAGCGGGGCGGGACGCCGCACTCCCCGTGCCGCGGCGCCGGTTCCCGCGGCGGGGGGCGGCCGTTCCTCCCCGTTCTCCCCGGCGCGACTCGGTGTGCGTCACCGCGCCGAGCACGGTGCCGCCCGCACCGACGATCAGCTCACGGATGCGGACGAGGTCGGCACGGTGCACGGTGCGCGGGTCGCAGACGATGAGCACCCCGTCGACACGGTCGACGAGCGCGAGGGCGTCGGCGTAGGCGAGGACGGGCGGGGCGACGACCACGACGGTGGCGTCGGGGTCGTCGGCCTCGGCGATCAGCCGGGTGGTCCGCGCGGAGGTCAGCGCGCGGGGGACGTTGCGCACCCGCTCGCCGGGGACGAGGCCGAAGGCCCCGGACTCGCCCGCGTCGACCACGAGCCGGCCGGGACCGGGCCACTCGCCGTCGGCGTACTGACCGGTGCGGCTCCAGTGGGGCCGGGAGGCGGCGGACACCTCGAACCGTTCGGTCAGGGACGGGGTGCGCAGGTCGGCCTCCACGAGCAGCACGTTCTTGCCGGTCTCCGCGAAGGAGGCGGCGAGGTTGACCGCGACGGCCACGCTCGGCTCCATGGATCCGCGCGCGGCGACGACGAGCAGGCGCCGTCGGTCGGCGAACCTCTCGTCGTAGGCGAGCCGGAAGGCGATCGAGCGGTACTCCTCGGCCGTCCGGGAGTCGGTGCGGCCGACCACCAGGGCACCCGTCGAGCCGCGTGGCAGCGCGCCGAGGACGGGACCGCGCACCGCACGGACCACGTCGCCGGCCGAGCGCGGCGCGGGGTCGAAGACCAGGCGCACCCAGGCGCCGAGCAGGCCGAGGCCGACGCCGACGAGGCCGCCCAGCCCGAGCGAGAGCGGCAGGCCCGGCCCGTCGGACGAGGTGGGAACGGTGGCGTTGCGGATCACGTTGCCGGGCGTCATGTCGAGCGCCTTCAAACTGGTGATCTTGGAGCGGAGGTCGGTGATGCGGTTGAGCAGGTTCGCCTGCACCGCGTAGGCGGAGTCCGCGGCGGAGCCGTCGGGCAGTTTCTTCAGCCGCTCGGAGAGTTCGTCGTTCTGCTTGGCGACGGGATCGAGCTGGTTCTGCAGGCTCTTGAGCATCGCCCCCCGGACGGACTCCCACTGCTCCTTGCGCAGGTCGATGTAGGCCTGCGTGAGGGCGTTGGCGCGGCGCGCCGCCTCCTTCGGATCGGAGGCGGTGTACGTGAAGTGCAGCACGAGGGTCTGCGGCGGGTTGGTGACCTGGAGCCCGCGCTGGAGCCGGTCGGCCTCGTCCGCACTCATCCCGAGCCGCTTCGCGGCGCCTTCGGCGACCTTGCGGCTGAGCGCCGTCTGCCGTTCGGACCCCATGTTGATCGCCTTGTCGCTGGAGAGGGTCGGCGCGAAGGGGTCGCTGGAGGGGGCGCGCAGCACGATGTCGGTGGTGGCGGCGTAGCTGTCGGCGCCGGTGATGCCGAGCCAGGCACCGGCCAGCAGTCCGACGCCGACGCCGCCGCCGATCAGCCAGCGGTAGCGGAGCAGTTGGCGGAACTGCTCGCGCAACTGCTCCGGCTCGTCCTCCCCCCGGACGGGAACATGTGAGTCGCTCACCTGCCAAGACCCCCCAAAGCCTCGTCGATCAGCGCGTCGATCCGCGCGAGGCCCGCCTCCCGTGACAGGTGGGCGGCCACATGGCGCGGCCCCGCCGCGCCCAACTCGTCCGCCATCGCCGGATCTTCGGCGAGTCTACGCACTGCTGACAGGAACTGATCGGGATTCTCCGGTTCCACGAGCATTCCGGCACCGGAGCGCACCACCTCGCGGGCCGTTCCTCCTTCGGCGGCCACGGAGGCGACCACCGGGCGGCCGGCCGCGAAATAGGAGGTGAGTTTGGAGGGGACGCTCATGTCGAGCACGGAGGCGCGCTGGGTCACGGCGAGGACGTCGGCCGCGGCCAGCACGTCGGGGAAGTCGGCGTCGGCCGCCGGGGGCAGGAACTCCAGGTTGGGCAGTCCCTCGGCGCGGCGGACGAGGTGTTCGCGCTGGTTGCCGTCGCCCATCAGCACGATCCGGGTGGCCGGGTCGCGGCGGGCCGCCTCCACCAGCACCTCCAGCCCCTGCTTGAGGCCCATGTTGCCGGAGTGCAGGACCACGGTCTGCCCCGGTCGCCAGCCCAGGCGCTCACGGGTGCGGGCACGGGATGCCGAAGGGGCCTGTATGTGGGACCAGTTGGGAACCAGGCGGATGCGTCCGGGGTCCACGCCCATGGCCCGCACCCGCTCGGCGAACGTCTCGTGAATGACGCCGACGAGGGTGGCACGCCGCAGCACCCACGACTCCGCGCGCTCGGCCAGTTCGGCGGCGCGGCCTCCGCCCTGGATGCCGGACTGCGCGGCCGCGGCGCCCATGAGGTCCTGCACGACCGGCACGTACGGGGCGTGGTGCCGGGCGGCGATACGGGCGCCGAGCACTCCCCCTGCGAGGCTGGGCAGTTGGGCGAGCACGGCGTCGACGCGGCCGGTGCGGGGCGGTGCGACGAGCCCGTGGGCGAGGATCGAACCCTCGAACAGGGCCCTGCGCAGGGCACTCTGACGCGGTGGGACGGTGTGCCGGCGGCGGTGCACGGTGACCCCGGTCCGCTGCTCGGTGGCCCGCCACACCCCGCGGTAGGCGGAGTCGAGGCGCCAGGACGGGTAGTGCGGGAGCCCGGCCAGGACATGGGTGTCGTGCCCGCGGCCCGCCCAGTGCTCGGCGATTCCGGTGGCGTACGGGCCGATACCGGTGTGCTCGGGCGCGTAGTTGGTGGACACCAGGAGCAGCCGGCGTCTGTGGGCCTGTGTCACGCGACGAAACCTTTCCCCCCGGCCGCCTCGGCGGCTTCCCCTGTGCGTCCGTGCCTCACGGACCCCCGGTCCCGCGCGCTGCTCGGAAGTGAACCGGGACGCACCCTGATTGTTCACCCTTCCTGCACCGGACATGAACGCTATCGTCAAAGTTCGCGTGTCTTCGCACAGGGGACGCGCCCAGGGGGTCGTCATCGAACGAGGGGGATATCCGTGCCGTCGAGCAAGCCGTACCGCGTGGGCTACGCACCGGGCGCCTACGATCTTTTCCACATCGGGCACTTGAACATCCTGCGCCACGCACGCACCCGGTGCGACTACCTGGTGGCAGGCGTGGTCTCGGACGAGATGGCCGAACAGGCCAAGGGAAGACGGCCGATGATCCCGCTGGTCGAGCGGCTGGAGATCGTCCGCAGCATCCAGTACGTGGACGCCGCGTTCGTCGAGACCGTGCCGGACAAGCTGGAGACCTGGAAGCAGGTCCGCTTCGACGTGCTGTTCAAGGGCGACGACTGGCGGGGCACGCCGAAGGGAGAGCGGCTGGAGCGGGACTTCGCCGCCGTGGGCGTGGACGTCGTCTACTTCCCGTACACCATGCACACGTCGAGCACCCAGCTGCGACGTGCCATCGACGCCCTCGGCGGGGCGCGGTTCACCGACGAACTGCGGACAGCTCCCGGAACCACTTGGTGAGGAAGGCGACGAGGAAGAGCGCGGCGGCGACGGCGAGGGCGGTGTAGGCCCACCGGAAGGCACCGCCGCCGCCGAGCAGCAGGAAGACCAGGCAGAACACCCCGTGGTCGACCGGGAGCAGGGCCACCGCGCGTGCCGTGGAGGGCGCGGCACGGTCGCCCGGGGCCGCCTTCGGCTTGAGCTGCTCGGTGAGCAGTCCGCCGAAGAACGTGACGACGGCGGCGAGCTGGAAGCCGAGCGGCACCAGCAGCCAGCCGTCGGCCGCGGTCCCGAAGTGACCGGGGTGGTGGTAGAAGGAGATCAGCACGGCGGCGTGCAGCGCGGTGATCTTGGCGCAGTCGACCACGTGGTCGAGCCATTCGCCCACCGCGCTGCCGCCGCCGCGCAGCCGGGCGAGCTGCCCGTCGGCGGAGTCGAAGGCGAAACCGACCGCGAGCCCGAGCCACACCACGAGGCCCGCCGCCCAGGTGGGCGTGGCGAGCGCCGCCACCACGACCGCCGCGAAGCTGAACACCGCACTGATCATGGTGACGTGATTGGGTGTCAGTCCGAGTCGGTACGCCCCGGCGGCAAGGTACCGGCCCGCGGGCCGGTTCACGAACCGCGAATACAGCGATACGCCCTTCGCGCTCTTCTGTGCGGACTTCAGCCGTGTCAGCGCCGACGTCGTACTGCTCATCGATCCCCCCGGACCTCGTGACCTCACCGGTCGCTCCCCTGATCTACATCATCACAGGTGACGGCGCGATGACGGAAGATTGGAAAACCGATCGGAGACGACGGGTGCCGTCGCGGCGACGGGTGCGGGGCAGGATCCGGCGGCGCACGGCCCGGACGAGGTGACCGGCCGTGGACCCGTGCTCCGGGGAGGAACCGCGGCCGAGGATGTCGTTGAGCTCGCCCACGGGGACCCGCGCCGGGTCGCTGCGGGGCTGGAAGCGCGCGGAGAAGGTGACGCGTGTGGTGCCGTTGGCGGGGGTAGCGGCGTGGCCCCTGGTCCGGAAGACGAGGCGATCTGGATCTGCATCCGGGACCGGCCACCGGTGCCGATGAGGTACCCGGACTGGAGCGTGTTGCCGAACCATCCGGGCAGGGACCTGAACCGGTCCGGGATCGGTGGGGGCTCCATGCGTTGATTCCAACTGCCGGTCGTGGGCCGGTGTTGAGCGTAGTGGTTGGTCTCGTGCTCGTGGGGTGGGATGTCGCCGATCGCTGTGTGGAGGTGCTGGTTGTCGAACCGGCCGGCCCTCCCCCAGCCTTCGGCCGGGGGTGCCCCCACCGCGGTGGCGAGTTCGCCACGGCTGCGGGACCCGCCACGAGGACGGAGCCCGCAGCCGGTTGTTCGCCGGACAGAGGTCAGCCGCTGACCGTGATGTTCGAGCTTCCGCTGCTCTGGTAACCCTCGGTGGCCATGATCATGTAGTACCTGAACTGGCCCATGTTCATGCCCGCGCGCGCCCAGGCGTCGAAGTGGTTGCCGGTGGTGATGGTGCCGGAGCCGCTGGTCACCTTCGACTGTCGTACGCTCCAGTACTGGTCGAAGGTGCGGGTGCCCTCGACGGAGGGGGCGTTGTACCGCGTCGTCTTGTAGATGTCGTACGTACCGCCGTCGCTGTAGACGGTGCCCCGGTACTCGCCGGTGGGCCGGTAGCTGCCCCAGTTGTCGACGATGTAGTACTCCACCAGCGGGTTCGACGTCCAGCCGTAGAGGCAGCCGTAGCCGTTGCCCGACGGGTTGAAGTAGCCGGTGTAGCGGACCGTCCTGCGCCCGCCGGTGTTCCAGCCCTTGCCGGCGACGAAGTTGCCGCAGTTGGTCCACCGGGTGCTGTAACTGCCGCCGCCGTTGAGCGTCATGGAGACGGAGCCGCCGCCGTCGGTCCAGAACGAGTAGTACATGCCGTCGTAGCCGGTCTGGTTGGTGGTGATGGTGGTGGCGGCGTGGGCGGTGCCGGGCAGCAGCAGTCCGGACGCGGTGGCGAGCGCGACGGTGCCGGCGCCGCCGAGGAAACCTCGTCGGCTCAAGCCGTTGAAGGGAGCGGGGTTCTGCTGGTTCTGGTCCTGCTGCATGCGTCCTCCCGATGAAGGCTGGTGGGGGGCGGGCGGCTTCCGCTGCCCGCGGCCTTGCATGGAACACGGCGGGGGTCGCCCGTCGTCGTGCCGCAACGACCGACCGCCATCCCCGGTCACATGACGCGAGGGGAACGACGGTCTCCTGTCGTTCGGTGGCCACAGTTTTCGCAAAACGCCATGGCCCTGTCAATGTTTTCGACAGCCTTTCGGAAATGTTCCTTTGACCAGAAGAGGTCTTGGCGAGTACGCCTTCGCTGGTCAAGCCACCTCTCACGCGAACCGTTGTGAGGGTTGGAATGAGATGAGGAAGGGACGTAACGCAAGCATGTGCGCGACGTTCGAAACTTTCGAACGGGCGTGGACGCGACTGCGGCAGCCCCACTGGGAACGACTGCGCGCGAACGGCCTGGCCTGGGGCACCGCGTACGACGCGGCGAAATCCGCGACCGTCGCCTACGCCGAGGTGCGGTGCCGCGCGCGGACCCTCGATCCGTCAGCCTCGCCCTGACGGACGCCTCGGCTCCCTCGACCGCGGGACAGCGACCGGGATGAGCGAGCACACCACCCGTCGCCGGCTTCGGCGGATGGCCCGGGACAGTGTCATCACCTTCCGCTGCGACCTGGCCCACCCCCCTCGCGGGGCTCTCGACGTGTGTTCCACCGCACGGTGGCCCCCCGCACCCGTCTCGCGGCACGGCCAACGCGCCGGCCCGGAGGGAGTAGGTCCGCCTCGCCGTGTCCGTCAGCGGCTCCGACAACCTGCTCGTGATGGTCTGGCTCCGCGGCCTGCACGCCGTCGGCCCCTTCGAAGCACGGCTCGCGGAACGCTTCCCGCATCTGAAGGTCGGCGACCGCACCACCTTCCTCCACTCCCGCACACGCATGGGCCGGCTCTCCGACACCACCGGCCGCGCCATCGGATACACCCCCTTCCCCCTGCCGCAGATTTGACCTCGTTTCACCGCGTCCGGGCGGCATCCCACCAGCCTTCGCCGCACCGCCGCCGGTCTCCGCGATGGTCACTTCTGCGGTGGCCTGGTTGATGCCGGGGATGATGCCGTCGAGGTCGATCTGCTCGGCCTCGAGGACGGTGACATCCAGGAAGACGTCCGGGTCCTCCCGCTCCTGGTCGGGCGGGGCGCACCGTCGTCCTCGGCGTCGTACGGCTCGGCCTCGGCGTACTCGTCGACGTCCTCACCGTCGTACCGTTCCTGCTCCTGCTCCTCGGTGGGCGTTTCGTCGCACTCGGCGTTGCCACGCATCACCACACCTCTCGGCATGCGGACACTTCCTCCCGCCCGGCCCAGACAAGTCCCCCGGGTGCGCGGGGAGCGGGACGGCGGTCCCGGCCGACGAGACGGCCCCGCCCTCCCCGGGACAACGGGGTGGACGGGGCCTGGTGTGCCCGGCCGGCCTGGCGGCCTCCGCCGTGCTCAGCGGCGCAGCAGGAGGGACGTCACGCGGAGGCGGCCGCTGTGGATCCAGACGTCGGAGTACTCGACGGGCCGGTCGTCGGCGAGGTAGGTGACCTGCTGGAGGTACTGGACCGGGGCGCCCTCAGCGAGGTCGAGGGAGGCGGCGACGTCGGCACCGGCCGCCTCGGCGCCGAAGGTACGGCGGGCCGTGGCAATCTTCAGCCCGTACGTGCCCTCCAGGACGCCGAAGAGACTGACCGAGGTGAAGTCGACCTCCTCAATACCGGGCGCGAGGTCGGTACGCACGAAGTTGAACAGCAGGGCGACCGGCCCCTGCTCGGTGCGCCGCACCCGCACCAGACGCAGGACACGGGTGCCCGGGGCCACGTCCAGCAGGGCCGCGACCGGCTTGGGCGGCGCGATCAGCGCACACTCGCGCACCGTGGTCGTGGTCACCACGCCCTGGTCGGCGAAGTCCTCGGACAGGGTGCTCAGCTTCTGCGCGATGGCGGGCTCGATCGTCGTCGAGGTCACGAACGTGCCCCGGCCCCGGACCTGGCGCAGCAGGCCCTCCTCGATCAGCGTGGTCAGCGCCCTGCGCAGCGTGCCGCGGCTGACCCCGAACTCCTGGGCCAGCTCCGGCTCGCTCTTGAGACGGTAGTGCGGCGGCCACTCGCCGCTGGCGATCCGCAACCGGATGTGCTCCGAGATCTGGACGTGGATCGCCGTGGGGACGTCCCGCTTGATGCCTGGGAGTCCGCCTTTGTCGGCCGTCACAGTGGTCGCATCTCCTTCTCCGCTCTCACCGGGGGACGTGTGTCGCTCCGGCGTGGAAGCCGTACCCCGGCCGCGGCGGGCGGCCGGGGGACGGCGGTGGTGTCCGGTCAGTAGCTGACGGTGGACGCGTCACCGGTGTCGGTGATGATCGCCAGGCCGGCGCTGGTCCCGAGCAGGGAGGCGCCCGCCCGCAGGAGCTCCAGGCCCTGGCTGTAGCTCTTGATCGAGCCGGACGCCTTCACCCGTACCCCTTCCCGCGCCCGGTCAACAAGGTAACGAACGCTGGTGGGATTCGCAGTCTCGATCTGGCCGCTGCTGGCGTTCTTCAGGAAGGACGCGCCCGCCTCCATGGCGAGTTCGACCGCGGCCTCCTTCTCGGCGTCGGTCAGCAGCGGCAGTTCCAGCATGACCTTGACGGGCAGGCCGGAGGCGCGCACGACGCCCGCGATGTCCTTACGGAAGTCGTCGTAGCGGCCGCTCTTGAGCCAGCCGACCTGCACGCCCATGTCGAGCTGGTTGGCGCCGAGGCGGGCGATCTCGGCGGCCTCGGCGACCTTCCCGGCACTGGTCATGACGCCGACGCTCGGGAAGTCCAGGGCGGAGGCCACCTCGACGCCGGTGCCCTTCAGCTCGGCGACGACGACCGGCAGCCAGGAGGCGGGGACCATCGCCGCGTTGAAGCCGTGGGTGACGGCCTCCTGGGCGTGGGCGATCATCTCGTCGCGCGTCGCATCCGGATCGATCTTGGTGTGCTGGATGAAGGGTGCCAACTCGGCCGGGGTGAGGTCGAGTTCGGCTGGATTGACGATGGTTTCGGACACGGGGTGATCTCCCTTGGGTGGGTGGCGGCAGGAGCCCGGCGGATCGGCCGCCGGGTCTTCTCCATGGGCTGCCGCCGCGAGTTGACGGTGCCGTCGGCGCCCGCGTGCGGGCCGGCGCGGCTCAGACCTTGGAGGCGTACTGCTCCGGGACGACGACGCCCTCGCCGCCGAACCAACGGGGCGCGTCGACGCCGCAGTAGAGGCCGATGTTGCCCCAGGGCTCGAAGGCTCCGGTGCGCACCACGGCCTTGGCCTCGCGGGCGAGGTCGCCGAGGACCTCGGCGTGCGGGCGGGTGGTGAACTCGGCGCCGGCGAAGCGCTCGTGCAGCCAGGAGTCGAGGCGGGGGTTGTGGCTCGGGACGTCCTCGGCGCGGACCACGCCCTCGACGACCAGTTCGTCGGCGATCAGGCCGAGGACGGTACGCAGGTCGGGCAGGTTCTCGGCGAGGGCCAGGTCGATACGATGCGCGTCGCGCGGCACGGGGAAGCCCGCGTCGACGACGAGGAGCAGGTCGGTGTGGCCGAGGGTGGCGAGGACTCCGCTGAGTTCGGCGTTGAGGATGCCGGAGCGCTTCATGGTGGGTTCCTTTCGGGTGGGGCCTCGGGGACCGGCGGGTCTGCGGGGCGGGCGGGTCAGGCCGCGGCCGGCGCCGCTCCGGTGGCGAGGGTCATCACGGATTCCTCGGTGGCGTCGGCGGAGTCGACGACGGCCACCAGGCGGCCTTCGCTCATCACCGCGATGCGGTCGGTCAGGGTGAGCAGTTCGGGCAGGTCGGAGGAGGAGCAGAGGATCGCCAGGCCCTTGTCGGCGAGCGCGGTGAGCTGGGCGTAGATCTCGGCCTTGGCGCCGATGTCCACGCCGCGGGTGGGCTCGTCGAGGATGAGCACGCCCGGGTTGATGGCGAGCCAGCGGCCGAGGACGGCCTTCTGCTGGTTGCCGCCGGACAGGCTGGTGATGGGCTGGGTCATGGTGGCGGTCTTGACCCGCAGCCGCTGGGCCTGTTCGGTGGCGGCCGCGTCGAAGGCGCGGCGGCGGATCAGGCCGAGCCGGCTGAACGCCTTCGTGGTGAGGGCGCCGACGTTCTCGCCGACGCTCATCGTGGTCAGCAGGCCCTGGGCGCGGCGCTCGCCGGGGACGAACGCCAGACGGCGTTCGACGCTGGCGATCGGGTTGCGCCGTTCGTAGGGCTCGCCGAGCAGTTCCACGGTGCCGCCGGTGCCGGAGTCCCCGCCGAAGAGGTTGTGGAGCAGTTCGACCCGGCCGGAGTCGGGGAGTCCGGCGACGCCGAGGATCTCTCCGGGGCGCAGGTCGAAGGAGACGTCCTGGTGGCGCTTGCCGCTCAGCCCGCGGACCTTGAGAGCCGGTTCCGCGGTGGGCGTGGCGGCGGCGACGGCGCGGCGGGTGAACTGGCCCAGTTCGCGGCCGACCATGGCGGCGACGGCCTGGTTGGGGGTCGTGTCCTCGCTGCGCCAGGAGGCGACGTGGTCGCCGTCGCGCAGGACCTGGATGTGGTCGGCCAGGCGGAAGACCTCCGGCATGCGGTGGGAGACGTAGAGCATGGTCGTCCCGGCGGCCTTGAGCTTGTCCATGAGGGCGAACAGGCGGTCGGCCTCGGCGGGGGTGAGCATCGCCGTGGGTTCGTCCAGGATCAGGACGCGGCAGCCCCGGGCGATGGAACGGGCCACCACGATGAGCTGCTGGGTGGCCAGGTCCAGGGTGCGGACGGAGGCGTTCGGGTCCAGGTGGAGGTCGAGTTCGGCGAGGAGTTCGGTGGTGCGCTCCAGCATGCGGCGCCGGGAGGGGAACCAGCGGTTGCCCGGTTCGACGCCGCTGAGCACGTTCTCGGCGACGGTGCGGTCGGGCAGCAGCGACAGTTCCTGAGGGACGATTGCCACGCCGTGCCGGCTGAGCATGGTGGCCGGTTCGAAGGAGGTGACCTCCTCGCCGAACACGGTGACGCTGCCCTCGCTGGGCGGCTGGAGACCGGCCAGGATCTTGAGCAGGGTCGACTTGCCGGCGCCGTTCTCCCCGAGGAGAGCCGTGATGTCGCCGGCGGGCACGTCGAAGGAGACGTCGTGCAGGGCGCGGACCGGCCCGAAGTTGCGGGTGAGGCCGCGGATCTGGACGGCCGGCCCGCCGGTGCCCGGGTCCGCGGTGCGGTCCGGGCCCCCGGGGGAGGCGTCGTGGGATGCGGGGGTCATCAGTCCTCCACGGCCGCGTCGGCGAGGTTGTCGCGGGTGACGAACTGGGCGCCGGTGTCCACGCCCTTGATCTCGGTGCCGTTGGCGAGGAAGTCGTGCAGCACCTTGACGGCCTGGTAGCCCTGCTCGGTCGGGTTCTGGCTGATGCTGAAGTTCAGGACGCCGCGCTCGATGTACTCGGCGGTCTGGGTGAGCAGGTCGAAGCCGCCCATGGTGATGTCGTCGGCCTTGCCGGACTGGGCCACCCACTTGGCGGCGGCCGTGGTGGAGCAGCAGTCGAGGCCGGCGACGGCGACCACGTCGGACTGGCCGGACATGGTGGACTCGACGGTGTTGTAGGCGCTGTTGGGCTCGTTGCCGACGTTGACCGGGCCGACGATCTTCAGTCCGCTGCCGTCCAGGCCCTCCTTGAAGCCGTTGAAGCGGTCGTGCGACCAGCCGGCGCCGGTGTCGACGGAGAAGACCACGACGGACTTGCCGTTGACGTCGCCCTTGAGGTCCTTGCGGAGCTGTTCGGCCTGGGCCTTGCCGGAGCCCTTGAGGTCCTGGCCGACGAAGCCCATCTGCTCGGAGTCGGGGTTGTCGGTGTTGAAGGAGATGATCGGGATGCCCGCCTTGTACGCCTGGCTGATGACGGGCTTGAGGGCGTCGCTGGAGGCGGAGGAGACGGCGAGGCCGTCCACCGCCTTCTGCTGGATGAGCGTCTGGATCTCGGAGACCTGCTTGGCGGCGTCACCGCCGGTGGGGCCGATGAGGGAGACGTCGGCGCCCAGCTCCTTGCCGGCCTTCTTCATACCGGCGCCGATCGGCGTGGCGAAGGCGAGGGACGGGTCGTGGTAGCTGAGCTTGATGCGCATCGGCTTGTCGTCGTCGATCCGCTGCTGGATGTACGAGGCGAGCTTGAAGGAGCCGTCGCCGGAGCCGCCGGAGCCGCCGTCGGCGGAAGTGACGGCGCCACAGGCGGTGAGGGAGAGGGCCGCCGCGGCGGCGGTGGCGGCGGCGAGGCTCCTGAGGAGGGTGCGCGGGGACATGGGGGCTCCTTCGTCGAGTCCGTGGGTCGGCAGGCGGGCGGGGGGAGAGAGAAAGGGTCGGTGGGGCGGCGGTGGCGGGGTGGTCCGAACCGCCGGCGGTGCCGGTGTGCGGACTTCCGCGGGGTGTACGCGGGTGCGAGGGCCGGGGGTACGGCGTTCCGCGAGGCGTACGGCGGGGTGCGGAGCGTGTGGGAGGTGCCGGGCGGCGTGGGTCAGGCGCGGGTCTTGCGCTTGCGCTGCCAGGTGTCGGCCGCGACGGCGGCGACGATGACGAGGCCGGTGACGACGGTCTGCCAGAAGGACGAGATGCCCTTGATGTTGAGGATGTTCTGGAGGAGGCCGATGAAGGCGACGCCGATGACGGTGCCCCACATCGTTCCGGAGCCGCCGAAGAGGGCGGCGCCGCCGATGATGACGGCCGAGATGACGGTGAGTTCCAGGCCCTGTCCGGTCACGCCCTGCACGTAGGAGAGGAAGGACAGGCCGAGGACGCCGGCGAGGCCCGCGGTGAAGCCGGAGAGGACGAAGGCGGTCAGCTTGACCCGCTTGACGTTGACGCCGACGAGCCGGGCGGCCTCCTGGTTGCCGCCGACCGCGTAGGTGTTGAAGCCGAAGCGGGAGCGGGCCAGCAGAACGACGCCGAGGGCGGCGACGGCGGTGAAGAAGACGAACTGCATGGGCACGAGGCCGAACAGCCGTCCCTGGCCGAGCAGGTTGAACTCGGCGACGCCGGGCTGGGAGGAGCTCAGCGAGATCGGGGCGCCGTCGGAGATGAGCAGGGCGATGCCGCGGAAGACGCTGAGCGTGCCGAGGGTGACGATGAAGGAGGGGACGCCGAGGACCACCACGGCCAGGCCGTTGAAGAGTCCGGCGAGGACGCCGACCGCGAGGCCGACGAACATGGCCGCGGGCCAGCTCCAGCCGTCCGATATGAGCATGCCGGTGGAGATCGCGGAGAGGGCGTAGGTGGAGCCGACCGAGAGGTCGATCTCCCCGTTGAGGATGACGAAGGTCACCCCGACGGCCATGATGCCGATCTGCGCGATCTGCTGGCCCACCGAGAGGAGGTTGTCGGACTGGGCGAAGGTCGGCGAGAGCACGGTGCCCAGGAGGAAGAGCAGGACGAGCGCGGCGAAGACGCCGGCCTCCCGCGCGTGCAGCAGTCTGCGCAGAGCGAGCGGGAACTGCCGGGGGTTCGTGTCGGACGACGGGGCCGCGGTGGCGGGCGGCTTGGTGGTGGTCGAGGTCACGAGGCGCTTCCAATCAGGGCGTTCAGCTGGGCTCTGGTGGGCAGGGCGGGGATGACGCCCGCGATCGACACGGTGTGCGAGCCCGCGACGGCGGCGAACTCCACGGCCCGGTCGACGGGCCGGCCCTCGGCCAGGGCGACGGCGAAGGCGGCGGTGAAGGAGTCCCCGGCGCCCGTGGTGTCCACGACCGTCCGGGCCGGGTGCGGGGGCACCGTGGTGATGCCGGTGTCCTGGGCGACCAGCGCGCCCTCGCCGCCTCGGGTGATGACGACGGTGCCGCCGGTGCGCTCGTGCAGCGCGCGGGCCAGGTCCTCGTCGCCGAGCCCGTGTCCCTCGTCGAGGCCGAGGAGGACGGGGGCCTCCGTCTGGTTGGGCGTGAGCACGTCGATGAGGGGCCAGCACGCGTCGGGCAGCGGCCGGGCGGGGGCCGGGTTCAGCAGGGTGCGGGTGCCGCTCTCGCGTCCGGCGCGGAGGGCGGCGACGACGGCTTCCTCGGGGATCTCCATGGAGACGACGAGGATGTCGGCGGAGGCGATCTCGGCGCGGAAGGCGTCGACGGCGGCGGCGTCCAGCTCGTCCAGGGCGCCGGGGGCGATGGCGATGCGGTTCTCCCCGGACGGCTCGACCAGGATGAAACCGACCATGGTGGGCGCCCCGGCGGTGACCACGTGTTCGGCGCTCACCCCTTCGCGCCGCCACAGCTCGCGCGCGGAGCGGCCGAACTCGTCGTCGCCGACAGCGGTGAGGAGCGTGACCTCGGCGCCCAGCCGGGCAGCGCCGACGGCCTGGTTGCTGCCCTTCCCGCCGGCACCCGAGTCGAAGAGGCCACCCGAGACGGTCTCACCGGCTGCGGGCGCCTTGGGGACCCGCATGGTGAGGCCGGCTCCATAACTTCCGACAACCGCGATCTTCATCGACACACCACTTTGTGTATGGACAACCATGAACAAGCAAGATCGTAGGTATAGGGATGTCCATAGTCAATGGTCGGGCACACAGCGAATGTCGAACATGGGGCACCCGGTTCCCGGGGCCCCTCCCCGCCCCCTCGGGCACACGAAAGGCCGGGCCGACGGACGACCCGGCCTCTCACTGCGGCGGGTGGAACAGCGGCCGGCAGGAGCGTGCCTGCCGAGGGGGTGCCCCTATCCGTTTCGTCAACCCCGCCAGGGTCGGTCGACAGGGATTGGTCCTGGTTTTCGGGAACGTCCCGCGAAGCGGGACGTTCCCGGCGGATCGGGTGCGTGGTGGGCGGCCCGGTGGCCGGCAGGGCTGGACTGGCCGCGCCGGTGCGCGGACGTGATGAGGCCTGGAGGGCAGCAGCGGTGGAGTCGTCAGGCCGCGAGGCCGACGTCGCCGTGGGCGCGCGGTCCGTAGAGGGCGCCGGTGCGGATCATCGCGTGGATGACGTTCACGCGTTGCCGGGCCAGGCGGAGGATGACCTGGGTCCAGGCCGTCTCGTAACGATTGCCGAACTTGTCCGCCTCGCCGCCCGGCCGGGGCACCAAGGTGCCTCCTCCGCCGCACACCGATGCGGCTTCTGTCACGTCTCCGTGCGCACGCATTCCCAACCGTCGGCGCGGCAGGCGCACAACCCTCTCTTTCACGCCCTTGACCAGCAGGTTTCGGATACAGAGGAAACGACTGTCAGCGGCAGGCGCTCACGCCATCGGCCCGTGTGGATCTCACACGGCAGAGCCAAGAGGGAATCACGCGCATGAGCACCGCCCACACCGAAGCGGATGCTCGATTTCACATCTGCCTCGCGGAGGAGGATCCGTCGCGGCTGCGACGGGAGGTCGAACAGTTCCTCGCCATCCTCGTCGACTTCGATGCATGGGCGGCACGTGAAATCCCGCGTCAGCCGTCCGCCGCCGGCATCGACAAGGGCGGGCCGGTTACGGACCTGATCAGCCCGGCGTTCAGCATCGGCTCCCGGTTGCCGCCGGAATCCAGATCCGGGACTGGCCAGTGTGCCGGTGGAAGAACTTGCTGAAGTGGGTGGGGCCGGGGAAGTCGAGCCGGTCGGCGATACGGGCGACGACCTCGGCCGCAGCGTCTCGGCCACCCGCTTCACCGCGCCCGTCCCGCCCCTGATAGCCGCCCGTGTCCGCGTACTACCCCACCTGAAAGCCCGTCAGGACGAGCGTCATTTCAGCGTCAGGACTTCCAGGACGCCCCATCTGCAGACCAGGCAACAATCAGCCACCGCGCCGGAAAAGCCCAGACCAGGGTCCATGGGGCCAAGCCATCACGCCTCGAACTGTTTCCACCGGGGAAGGACGTCGAATTCATCCCCCGCTTCCACAAAACCGCAGGTCAACGACCCTTCTCAGTAGGCTCAAGGATCGCGACGCACTCCACATGATGCGTCATCGGGAACAGGTCGAAGGCCCGCAGTGTCCGTACCCGGTAGCCGCCCTCGCGGAAGTACGCCAGGTCGCGGGCGAGGGCCGCCGGGTCGCAGGCGACGTAGGCGATCCGGCGGGCGCCCAGGGACGACAGGTGGGCCACCGTCGTGCGGCCCGCGCCCGCGCGGGGCGGGTCGAGGACGATCAGATCGACCTCGGTGATGCCGGTGCGCGGGAGGACGGACTCGACCTTGCCCTGTTCGATGCGGACGCGGGGGAAGCCGGCGAGGTTGTGCCGGGCGTCCTCGACCGCGCGCTTGCCGGACTCGACCCCGAGGACCGCGCCCTTGTCGCCGACGCGGTCGGCCAGGGCTCCGGCGAAGAGGCCGACGCCGCAGTAGAGGTCCAGAGCCATGTCGCCCTTGCGGGGAAGGAGGCCCTGCATGACCGCCGTGACCAGGGTCTCCGCCGCCATGGGGTGGACCTGCCAGAAGCCGCCGGCGCCGACGCGGTGGGTGCGGCCGTCGGCGCGTTCGCGGACGAAGGGGCGGCCGTGGACGCGGTGGACGCCGCCGGTCTTCTCGTCGACCCGGAGGACGGAGACCGGACGGTCCAGCTCGACCAGCGGGAGGCGGGCGCCGGGGCGCGGGGTCAGGATCACCTGGCGGTCCTGCGAGCCCGTCGCCGCTATCGCCTCGACCGACTCCATGCCGGTCCAGTCGCGTCGCTCGATGCCCAGTTCACTCACCCCGGGAGCCGCGATCATGCAGTGCTCGATCGGCTCGACCTCGTGCGAGCGGTGGCGGCGCAGGCCGGCCTTGCCCGTGGCCGGGTCGACCGCGTACTGCACGCGTGTGCGCCACTGCGGGACCTCGCCCGCGGGCAGCTTGTCGCCCTCGGCCGGCATCACCGTGCCGTCCCAGCCGGCCTCCTCGGGAGTGAGGCCCGCGAGCCGCTTCAGCTGCTCGGCGATCACCTCGCCCTTGAGCCGCCGCTGGGCGCCCGGCTTGGCGTGCTGCCAGTCGCAGCCGCCGCAGCGGCCGGGGCCGGCGTAGGGGCAGGGGGCCTCGACGCGGTCCTTGGAGGCGTCGAGGATCCGTACCGCGTCCGCGCGCAGGAAACGGGCGCCCTCCTCGCCCTCCGTCACCCGCGCCACGACCCGCTCACCGGGCAGCGCGTGCCGTACGAACAGCACCTGGCCCTCGGAGGTGCGGGCGATGCAGTGGCCGCCGTGGGCGACGGGGCCGATCTCGACCTCGTACTCCTGTCCCACCAGCGCGCCCTTCTCCGGCCCCACCTGCGAGTTCTTCGGTTCTGCCTGCATGGTGGGGTGACTCCAGATCCAGAAAGGGGAACGGCCGGACAACAGCCCACCAGTCTACGTGAGAGCTCCGTCAGCGCTTCGCCGCCGGTGGCTCCTTCGACTCCTTCGCCTCCTTCGCCCGGTCCTGGGCCGGGCCCCGCCGTACCGCACCCGGCGCGTTCCACTCCTGGCGCCTGCGGGCGCGCAGCTTGGCGGCCTCGGAGGAGGCGAGCTGGTAGGGCACCGAGGTCACCATCACGCCCGGCGTGAACAGCAGCCGGCCCTTCAGGCGCAGCGCGCTCTGGTTGTGCAGCAGGTGCTCGTACCAGTGGCCGACGACGTACTCGGGGATGATCACCGAGACGGCGTCCCGCGGGGACTCCTTGCGCAGGCTCTTGACGTACTCGATGACCGGCCGGGTGACCTCGCGGTAGGGCGAGTCGAGCACCTTCAGGGGTACGTCGATGTTGCGCTGCTCCCACTCCTCGCGCAGCGCCCTGCTCTCGGCCGGGTCGACGTTGACGGTGAGCGCCTCCAGGGTGTCCGAGCGCATCAGCTTGGCGTAGGCCAGTGCGCGCAGGGCGGGGCGGTGGATCTTGGAGACGAGGACGACGGAGTGGACGCGGGAGGGACGGACCACGTCGTCGCTCGGGCCCTCGGGGGCGGCGATCTCCTCGGAGACACGGTCGTAGTGCCTGCGGATCGCGGTCATCGTCACGAAGAAGAGGCACATGCCGAGCACGGCCACCCAGGCGCCGTGCATGAACTTGGTGACGAGGACGACGACCAGCACCAGGCCGGTGAGGAAGGCGCCGAAGGTGTTGATGGCGCGGGAGCGGATCATGTGGCGGCGCCTGGCCGCGTCCCGCTCGGTGGCCAGGTGCCGGTTCCAGTGCCTGACCATGCCGATCTGGCTGAGGGTGAAGGACACGAACACGCCGACGATGTACAGCTGGATCAGCCGGGTCGTGTCGGCGCCGTAGACGACGACCAGCAGCGCGGCGGCGCCCGCGAGCAGCACGATGCCGTTGGAGAAGGCGAGGCGGTCGCCGCGGGTGTGCAGCTGGCGGGGCAGGTAGCGGTCCTGGGCGAGGATCGAGCCGAGCACCGGGAAGCCGTTGTAGGCGGTGTTCGCCGCGAGGAAGAGGACCAGGGCCGTGGCCGCGGCGAGTACGACGAACAGGAAGCTGTTCCGGCCGAACACCGCCTCGGCGACCTGGGAGATCACCGGGTCCTGGACGTAGTCCGGGCCGACCGGGACGCCCTTGTGGAGCAGGTCGGTGGCCGGGGTCTCGGCCATACGGACCTTGGTCGACATGGCGAGGGTGATGATGCCGCAGAACATCGTCACGGCCAGCAGGCCCATCATCGCCAGCGTGTTCGCCGCGTTCCTCGACTTGGGCCTGCGGAAGGCCGGCACGCCGTTGGAGATCGCCTCGACTCCGGTGAGCGCGGCACAGCCGGAGGAGAAGGCGCGCAGCAGCAGGAAGACGAGGGCGAAGCCGGCGAGTCCCTGCTGCTCGGCCTTGATCTCGAAGTCGGCCGTCGGCGCCCGCATGGTGTCGCCGAGCACCAGTCCGCGGAAAGCGCCCCAGGCGAACATGAGGAATACGCCCGTGACGAAGACGTACGTCGGGACGGCGAAGAGCTTGCCCGACTCCCTCACTCCGCGCAGGTTCATCAGCGTCAGCAGCACGATCACGGCGACCGCGCAGAGCACCTTGTGCTCGACGACGAAGGGGATCGCGGAGCCCAGGTTCTCGATGCCGGAGGAGATGGAGACCGCGACGGTCATGACGTAGTCGACCAGGAGCGCGCTGGCGACCGTCAGACCCGCCTTGGGGCCCAGGTTGGTGCCGGTCACCTCGTAGTCGCCGCCGCCGCTCGGGTAGGCGTGCACGTTCTGCCGGTAGGAGGCGACCACGGTGAACAGCAGCACGGCGACCGCGACCGCGATCCAGGGGCTGAAGTGGTACGCCGACAGGCCCGCGATGGACAGGACCAGCAGGACCTCCCCCGGCGCGTACGCCACGGAGGACAGCGGGTCGGAGGCGAAGACGGGGAGTGCGATCCGCTTCGGCAGAAGCGTCTCGCTCAGCCGGTCACTGCGCAGTGCGCGCCCGATCAGAATGCGTTTGGGCACGTCGGTCAGTTTGGACACAACAGAGGATCGTAAGCCTTCCGGCCCCCGATGGCCCACCTTCCCCGTGCTCGAACGCGTTCGTGCGGGGGCACCCCTGCCCGGGCTCTGCCTCACGGGTGAAATCCGGGGTTCAAGGCCCGGGGATCGGGCAGGCGGGAGGGTGCGCCGTGCCTAGATGTCCGGACCTCGTTCCTCGCCGAACCCCGGAGGTCCCATGCCCCCGACCGCGGAGCTGATCGGTGCCGCCGCCGCGTTGCTCGGCCTCGGACTCCTGACCCTGTGCAGCGTGCGCAGCATCATCCGGCGCAGGCCGTTCGAGACCGAGTGACCAAGCGAGAGACCGGGTGAGAAGCCGGGTGGGAGACCGGGTGCCGGGAACCGCCCGGCACGCGGCAGGGGGTGCCCGCCCCGCACGGTGCGTGTGTAGCTTGTCCCCTGTCTGAGACCCTGATGGGGCTGAGCAGTGGCCATTGACACCGGAAGGACGGTCGTGCACATCGTCATCATGGGCTGCGGGCGAGTGGGCTCCGCTCTCGCCCAGACCCTGGAGCAACAGGGGCACACGGTCGCGGTGATCGACCGGGACCCCACCGCCTTCCGTCGGCTGGGCCCCGGGTTCGGCGGCCGCCGGGTCACCGGGATCGGCTTCGACCAGGACACGCTGCGCGAGGCGGGCGTCGAGGAGGCCGGTGCCTTCGCGGCCGTCTCCAGCGGCGACAACTCGAACATCATCTCCGCGCGCGTGGCCCGCGAGATGTTCGGCGTGCAGAACGTCGTGGCCCGTATCTACGACCCCCGCCGCGCCGAGGTGTACCAGCGCCTGGGCATCCCGACCGTGGCCACGGTCCGCTGGACGGCCGACCAGATGCTGCGCCGGCTGCTGCCCTCGGGCGCGGAGCCGCTGTGGCGCGACCCGACCGGAGGCGTCCAGCTCGCCGAGGTGCACGCCTCCACCAGGTGGGTGGGCCACAGGATCAGCCGGCTGCAGGAGGAGACGGGCGTCCGGGTGGCGTTCCTGACCCGCCTCGGCGAGGCCATCCTGCCGTCCTCGCAGACGGTGCTGCAGGAGGGCGACCTCGTGCACGTGATGATGCGGACGGACGACGTGGAGAAGGTCGAGGCGGCGTTCGCCGAGGGTCCCGAAGAGGAGGGCGGTCACTGATGAGGGTCGCCATTGCCGGTGCCGGCGCGGTCGGCCGCTCGATCGCGAGCGAGCTGCTGGAGAACGGCCACGAGGTCCTTCTGATCGACAAGGCGCCGACCGCGATCTCGGTCGAGCGCGTCCCGCAGGCGGAGTGGCTGCTCGCCGACGCCTGCGAGATCACCTCGCTGGACGAGGCGGCGCTGCAGCGCTGCAACGTGGTGATCGCCGCGACGGGTGACGACAAGGTGAACCTGGTCGTCTCCCTGCTGGCGAAGACGGAGTACGGCGTGCCGCGGGTGGTGGCCCGCGTGAACAACCCGAAGAACGAGTGGCTGTTCAACGAGGCGTGGGGCGTGGACGTCTCCGTGTCCACCCCGCGTCTGATGTCCGCGCTGGTGGAGGAGGCGGTCAGCGTGGGCGACCTGGTCCGTCTGCTGCGCTTCAGCCACGGCGACGCCAACCTGGTGGAGCTGACCCTGCCGGAGGAGTCGGCGCTGGCCGGCACCCAGGTCGGCGATGTCGAGTGGCCGGAGGACACCGCGCTGGTCACCATCATCCGGGGCGCCCGGGTGCTCACCCCGTCCGGGGAGGACTCCCTGGAGGTGGGTGACGAGCTGCTGTTCGTGGCCGCGCAGGCGCGTGAGGGGCAGCTGGAGGACCTGCTGTCGGTGCGCCGGAAGGACTGACGGGGCTGACGGGTGGACAGCGGTGAGGGGCGCCCGGAGGTCTCCGGGCGCCCCTCACCGTCGTATGGGCGTTGCTCAGGCCTGACGGCGGTGGCGGCCGCCGGCCGGCGTGTCTCCGCGCTCCCGCGCGAGGGCCGCCTCGCGCTCCTCCTCGGCCTTCTCCTCCGCCTCCATCTCCGCGAACACGTCGATCGGAGGGGGCGCCTTCGCCAGGAAGACCCAGGTCAGCCAGACCGCCAGCAGGAACGGTGGGATCTTCAGCGTCACCAGGACCCAGCCGAGCTGCGTGGTGTCGGCCCACCAGTACAGCGGGAAGAGGATCGCGCACTTGGCGAGCAGGATCAGGCCCCAGGCCCAGCTGGCCTTGGCGTACGCCTTCTTGCGGCCCGGGTTGCGGGTCCGCCAGGAGAGGTTCTCCCGGAAGACCGGGCCGAGCATCAGGCCGATCAGCGGCACGCCGGCGAGGGTGGTGATGATGTACGCCAGTGCCAGGCCCAGCGTGTAGAGCATGCCCGGCAGGTAGAAGTCCTTGGCGTTGCCGGTCATCATCGCGAAGACCACGCCGAAGGCGACACCGAAGACACCGCTGAAGGCGTGCTTGACGGTGTCCCGCATCGCCAGCCGGACCACGACCAGCACCAGCGAGACGGCCAGGGCGGCGATCGCGGACCAGTGCAGGTTCTTGTTGATCGTGAAGATGGTGACGAAGATGAGGCCGGGCAGCACCGTCTCGACCATGCCCCGGACCCCGCCGAACGCCTCGAACAGCGCGGCCTCCGTCACCGCCCGGGCATCGTCGGCCGTCGTTTCTTCGGTCGGCTTGTCGAGTGACGTCACCGGCTACTCCCGTCCGAGGGGTCGCAGTTCGTACTTGGGGTTGAAGAGCACCCGGCGGCCCCGGCTCATCGAGATCCGGCCCGATGCGATCAGCTTGCGCCCCGGTTCTATCCCGACGATGGAGCGCCTGCCGAGCCACACCACGTCCAGGGCGGCGGAACCGTCGAACAGCTCGGCCTCCAGGGCCGGGACTCCGGCACGCGGACGCAGGGTGACCGTGCGCAACGTACCAGTCACCGTGACGATCTGCCGGTCGTGGCAGTCGCAGATCCGCGTACAGCCGGCGGTCTCGGTGTCCTCCCGCAGCTCCTCGGACTCCAGGTCCTCCCGCGACGAGGAGAGCCGGTCGAGCATGCGCCGGAACCGGCCCGCCGGCTTTTCGGAACCAGGAACAGCACTCATGTGTTGAAGCGTACCGGGGGGCACCGACGGTGCCGTAACGGCTCACTTCTCGAAGCGGTAGCCCATCCCCGGCTCGGTGACGAAGTGCTTGGGGTGCGAGGGGTCGGCCTCCAGCTTCCGGCGCAGCTGGGCCATGTACACGCGCAGGTAGTTCGTCTCCGTGCCGTACGACGGCCCCCACACCTCCTGCAGCAGCTGCTTCTGGCCGACCAGGCGGCCGGTGTTGCGCACCAGCACCTCCAGCAGGTGCCATTCGGTGGGGGTGAGCCGTACGTCCCTGCCGGCCCGGTGGACCTTCTTGGCGGCCAGGTCGACGGTGAAGTCCTCGGTCTCCACCAGCACGTCGTCCTCGCCGCCGCCGACCGGTTCGGCGCGGCGGACGGCGGCGCGCAGCCGGGCCAGCAGCTCGTCCATGCCGAAGGGTTTGGTGATGTAGTCGTCGGCGCCCGCGTCCAGTGCCTGGACCTTCTCGTCGGAGGAGTGCCGGGCCGACAGCACCAGGATCGGCACGCGGGTCCAGCCGCGCAGGCCCCTGATCACCTCGACGCCGTCCATGTCGGGCAGGCCCAGGTCGAGGACGACCGCGTCGGGGTGGCGGGAGGCGGCGAGGTCGAGGGCGCCGCGGCCGTCGGTGGCGGCGTCGACCTCGTACTTGCGTGCCTTGAGGTTGATCACGAGGGCGCGCACGATCTGCGGCTCGTCGTCGACCACCAGCACCCGCGTCATGTGGTTTGCCTTTCTGGTTCGGCGAGTCGTGCGGGCACGCGAGGGCTCTTCGCGGCCCGCAGGGTGAGGACCATCGTCAGTCCGCCGCCGGGCGTGTCCTCGGCGTCGAGCGTGCCGCTCATGGCCTCGGCGAAGCCGCGCGCCACCGCGAGACCGAGGCCGACGCCGGCTCCGCGCGGGGCGTCGCCGTGGCGCTGGAAAGGCTCGAAGATACGGTCCTTGGCCTCGTCCGGGACGCCCGGACCGCGGTCGACGACCCGGACCTCGACCCGGTCGGCCATGGCGCTGGCGGACACCAGGACCGGTTCGTCCGGTGGACTGTACTTCACGGCGTTCTCCACCAGGTTGGCCACCGCGCGCTCCAGCAGCCCGGGGTCGACGGCCACCATCGGCAGGGTCTCCGGCACGTCCAGGTCGACGCTGTCCTCGGGGACCCCGCCCAGCGCCATCGGCACCACCTCGTCGAGGTCGATCCCCCGGATCAGCGGGGTGACGGTGCCGGTCTGCAGGCGGGACATGTCCAGCAGGTTGCCCACGAGGTGGTCGAGCCGGTCGGCGCCCTCCTCGATGCCCTGGAGCAGCTCCGCGCGGTCCTCCTCGGACCACTCGACGTCCTCGGACCTGAGCGAGGAGACGGCCGCCTTGATCCCGGCGAGCGGGGTGCGCAGGTCGTGGCTGACGGCGGCGAGCAGCGCGGTGCGGATCCGGTTGCCCTCCGCGAGGGCGCGGGCCCGGTCGGCCTCCTCTTGCAGGCGGCGGCGCTCCAGGACGACGGCGGCCTGGGCGGCGAAGGCGGCGAGCACCCGGCGGTCGGAGGCGGGCAGCACCCGTCCGGTCAGCGCCAGCGCCATGTGGTCGCCGACGGGCATGTCGACGTCCGCGTCCTCGGGGCGCTCCAGGGGCCGGCCGGTGCCCACGTGGCCGGCGCACGTCCAGGGGTCGACGTCGCTCTTCCGCTCCAGCAGTGCCACCGACTCCATGCCGAACGTTTCGCGGACCCGCTCCAGGAGCGCCTCCAGGCTGGTCTCGCCGCGCAGCACGCTGCCCGCGAGGAAGGACAGTATCTCCGCCTCGGCGCGCAGCCGGGCCGCCTGGTGGGTGCGTCTGGCCGCGAGGTCCACCACCGAGGCCACGGACACGGCGACCCCGAAGAAGATCGCGAGGGCGACGATGTTCTTGGGGTCGGCGATGGTGAGCCGGTGCAGGGGCGGGGTGTAGTAGTAGTTCAGCAGGAGCGAACCGACGGCCGCCGAGGCGAGCGCCGGCAGCAGCCCGCCGAGCAGGGCCGCGGCCACCGTCAGGGCGAGGAACAGCAGCATGTCGTTGGCCAGGCCCAGGTCCCCGGCGTTCAGCAGCAGCGCGAGGACCACGGGGCCGGCGACGGCGACGGTCCAGCCCCCCACGATCCGGGCCCGGCCGAGGCGTGCGCCTCGGGCCACCGGCAGCCCGCGTCCCTTGGCGGCCTGTGCGTGGGTGACGATGTGCACGTCGAGGTCGGGGCCCGACTCGCGGGCCACGGTGGCGCCGACGCCGGGCCCGAAGACGTACTGCCAGCTCTTGCGGCGCGAGGAGCCGAGCACGATCTGGGTGGCGTTGACCCCGCGGGCGAAGTCGAGCAGCGCGGCCGGTACGTCGTCGCCGACGACGTGGTGGAGGGTGCCGCCCAGGTCCTCCACGAGGGTGCGCTGGACGGCCAGCTCCTTGGGGGAGGCGGAGGTCAGTCCGTCGCTGCGGGCGATGTAGACGGCCATGACCTCCCCGCCGGCGCCCTTCTCGGCCAGGCGGGCGGCCCGGCGGATCAGGGTGCGCCCCTCGGGGCCGCCGGTCAGGCCGACCACGATCCGCTCGCGCGAGCCCCAGATCCTGGAGACCCGGTGCTCGGCACGGTAGCGCTGCAGGTACTCGTCGACCCGGTCGGCCACCCACAGCAGGGCCAGCTCGCGCAGCGCCGTGAGGTTGCCGGGGCGGAAGTAGTTGGACAGGGCCGCGTCGACCTTGTCCGGCTGGTAGATGTTGCCGTGCGCCATCCGGCGGCGCAGGGCCTCCGGCGACATGTCGACGAGCTCGACCTGGTCCGCCCGCCGCACCACCTCGTCCGGGACGGTCTCGCGCTGCCGTACGCCCGTGATCGCCTCCACCACGTCGCCGAGGGACTCCAGGTGCTGGATGTTGACCGTGGAGACGACGTCGATGCCGGCCGCGAGCAGCTCCTCCACGTCCTGCCAGCGCTTGGCGTTGCGGGAGCCGGGGATGTTGGTGTGGGCGAGCTCGTCCACCAGGGCGACGGCCGGGGCGCGGCGCAGTACGGCGTCGACGTCCATCTCGGTGAAGGTGCCGCCGCGGTCCTCCAGCTCCTTGCGGGGCACCTGCTCCAGGCCGTGCAGCATCACCTCGGTGCGCGGGCGGTCGTAGTGCTCGACGAACGCGACGACGCAGTCGGTGCCCCGCTCCACCCGGCGGTGCGCCTCGGACAGCATCGCGTACGTCTTGCCGACGCCCGGCGCCGCACCGAGGTAGATCCGGAGCTTGCCGCGTGCCATGGCCTCATTGTCTTCCCGTCGTGCGTGGGGACGCAGCGTCGACCTTACGGCTGCTCAGCGCGGCCCGAGGGGCCCGTGCGGGGGTGGGGACGGCCCTTGGCGCGACTCTGACGTCGGTGCGTCACGGATCTGTCAGCACGTCACGGATCCGTCGGTGCGTCACGGTTCGACGATCCTCCCGTCGCGCAGCTCCAGGACCCGGTCGGCGAGGTCCAGCAGGGTCGCGTCGTGGGTGGCGACCAGTGCGGTGACTTCCTCGCTGCGGACGACGGCGCGCAGCAGCTCCATCACGGCGTGGCCGGTCTCCGCGTCCAGCTGACCGGTCGGCTCGTCGGCCATGAGGAGCGCCGGCTCGTTCGCGAGGGCGCGGGCGATGGCCACCCGCTGCTGCTGGCCGCCGGAGAGCTCACCGGGCCGCTGCCGGGCGTGGTCGGCGAGGCCGACCAGGGACAGCAGCAGCTCGACGCGCTCCTCCCGCTCGCGCGGGTCGGCGCGACGCAGCCGCAGCGGCACGCCGACGTTCTCCGCGGCCGTGAGGATCGGGATGAGCCCGAAGGACTGGAAGACGAACCCGATGCGGTCCCGGCGCAGGGCGAGCAGGCCGTCCTCGCCGAGCTCGGACAGGTCCCGGCCGTCGACGTGGACCCGTCCCTCGTCCGGCTCGTCGAGCCCGCCGACGACGTTGAGCAGGGTGGTCTTGCCGGAGCCGGAGCGGCCCTTGAGGGCGACGAGTTCACCACGCGGCAGCTCGAAGGAGACTCCCCGCAGGGCGTGCACGGTGCCGGCTCCGTGCCCGAAGGACTTGTGGACGTTCTCGACGCGCACCATGGTCTCGGTGACGACCTGGCTCATGTGCCCTCCCCGCTGCGGTCCCCCGTGGACCGGGCGTCAGTATCACGACCCCCGCCGGTCCCTTCAAGCCCCCAACGGACGCGCGCCCACGATGGTTCCGCTTCAGGAATCCCGTTTCGGGCGGGACCACTGTCCGGCGGCGCGAGTCCCCTCCGGGACCGCGGCGGGGGCTTCGCCCCGGAGCGCGGCGGACATCCGTCGGCGCGGGCGTGGAGACCGCGTACCTGGTGCGAGTGGGGCCCTGGCGGGCGGCCGTACGTGCTGGAGGGCGGCCTTACCCGCCGAAGGGCCGCCCCCTTTGGCGGGCCGGATCAACCAACGGCGTCCCTGTGAGGGGCGCGGCCCTTCAGGTCTGCGACGAAGCGACGGCGACGGCCGGCGCCCCTCGGAAGGAGCACATCGGAAACCGCGGGATCCGGGCACACCCTCACCCGAGCCCCGCGCACAAGGACCCCAGCCGCACAGAGCCCCTGACCCGGCCCACAGGACCAGACTGCTCCGGCAGACCACGCCGGGCCCCGCGGAGCCGGGCACACCTTCACCCGGACCCCGCGCGCGCAGAACCCCCAGCCCCCGCTCACCCGGGCCGACGGACCCCGTGGCCCGGAGCCCCGCCCGGTCCGGCCGGCGGGCCCTAGCGGACCTCGGTGATCTCCGGGCCGCGCTGGAGCTGGCCCAGGCCGCCGGCGAAGCGGGACTGACCGTCGTCGTCCTGCTGGACGCCCTCGGGCACCATCTGCGCGTCGTTCGGCAGCTTCAGGACGATCGGGTCGCGGGGCGCCATCGGACCCTCGCCACGGACCACGACCGTGTCCCGGAAGATCTCCTCGAGCAGCCCTGCCGCCTGCGGCTGCACCGCGCCCTGCCCGGAGATCACCCCGCGCAGGAACCAGCGGGGACCGTCCACACCGACGAACCGCACGACCTGGTAGCCGCCCGTGCCGTCCGGCAGCTGCACCGGGACCTGGGCGCGCAGCTCCCAGCCCAGCGGCCCTTCGACCTCGTCCACGATGCCGCCCTGCTGGGTGATGCCGGAGGCGATCTCCTCACGCACCTCGACCCAGATGCCCTCGCGCTTGGGCGCGGCGAAGGCCTGCAGCTGAACGGCGCTGTCCTGCAGGACGACGGTCGCCGCGACGATCGCGTCGCCCGCGACCTCCACCCGCAGCTCCATGCCGTCGACGCCGGGCACGAACAGGCCGCCCAGGTCCACGCGGCCCTCGGCCGGGTCACGCACCTCGGAGCTGTCCCAGGGCCCGTCGGGCCGCGGTGCGGGCTCGAGCCTCACCCGCTCGCGCTCGCCCTCGTCGTCCGCCTCGGTGTCGACGCTGTCGACGACCTGCTCGGCCTCGCCGGCCGCGTCCTCGGCGGCACCCTTCTTCTTGCGACGTCCGAACACGTCACTGTCCTTCCCGGTCGGATACGACCGAAGCGTATCGATTCCCACCCGCCGGGCCGCCCACGGCGGCCCGGCCGTTCGTGCCGCTCGCGTCGTCCACGGCGGCGTGGCCACCCGTGGACCCGAAGCCCCCCTCGGCCCGCGCCGAGCCGGGAAGCTCCGCCACCTCCTGGAAGCGGACCCTCTCGACCTGCTGGACGACCAGTTGGGCAATCCGGTCGAAGCGCTCGAACCGCACGGACTCGCGCGGGTCGAGATTCACCACGATCACCTTGATCTCCCCACGGTACCCGGCATCAACCGTCCCCGGGGCATTCACGAGGGCGACACCGCAACGGGCCGCGAGGCCGGAGCGCGGATGCACGAACGCCGCGTACCCCTCGGGCAGCGCGACAGACACGCCCGTGGGCAGCACGGCCCGCTCCCCCGGCGCCAGTTCGCACTCCACGGTGGTGCGCAGATCGGCGCCGGCATCGCCCGGGTGCGCGTACGCCGGAAGCGGTACGTCGGGGTCGACACGCCGGATCAGCACGTTCAGGGGCTCGCCGCTCACGGGTTCACCTCGAAGGCACGGGCACGCCGGACCTGGTCCGGGTCGTTCATGGCGGCCCGGATCTCCTCCTCGCGGCCGTGCTCCACGAAGTGCTCCACCTTGACCTCGATGAAGACGGCGTCGGCGCGCACGGCGACCGGCCCGTCGGGGCCGCCGACGCGTCCGGTGGCCCTGGCGTAGATCTTCCGGCCGGCCACCGCGATGGCCTCGGCCTCCAGGTACAGGGTCGTGCCGACCGGCACCGGCCGCACGAAGTCGGTCTCCAGCCGCCCGGTCACGGAGATCGTGCGCAGCAGCCAGTTCAGCGAGCCGAGGGCCTCGTCGAGGGCGGTCGCGAGGACGCCGCCGTGCGCGAGGCCGGGCGCGCCCTGGTGGGCGGGCCGCACGGTGAACTCGGCGGTGATGCGGACGCCGTCCCCGGCCCGCACCTGCAGGTGCAGCCCGTGCGGCTGCTCACCGCCGCACCCGAAGCACTCTCCGTAGTGCGCGCCGAGGAGTTCACCGGGCGCGGGGGCGTCAGGGTGCCGCAGGGGTTTCACGGCGTCGGCGGGGGGCTGAAGGGCTGCGGAACTGGCACTCACAGGCGCAGACCTTACCCGCGCGTCGGCGCCGACCGGACACCGTGCCAAGCTTGGTGCATGCAGCTCTCCGCGCAGCCGTACGAAGAACGTCTCACCGCACCCCGTTCCTGGTGGCTGATCAGCCTGCTGATCGGTGTCTCGGTCGCCCTTGTCCTGCTTCCCTTCGGCACCCTGCCGATGCTGGCCGGCCTGGCCGGCGGCACGGCGGCGACGGCGGTCGTGGTGAGCTCCTACGGCTCGGTGCGCATCCGGGTCGTGGGCGGCCTGCTGATCGCGGGCGAGGCGAAGATCCCGGTCACGGCGCTGGGCGAGGCTCATGTGCTGGACGCGGAGGAGGCGCGCGCCTGGCGCACCCACAAGGCGGACACCCGGGCCTTCCTGCTGCTGCGCGCCTACATTCCCGGGGCGCTGCGGGTGGAGGTCACCGACCCGGAGGACCCGACGCCGTACCTGTACCTGTCGACGCGGGAGCCGGAGCGGCTGGCCGAGGCACTGCGGACGGCGCGGGCGGCCGCGGCGTCGGAGACCGCGTAGGGCACAGCGCCCGTACGGGGTGATGCGGGGCGGGTGCTCCGGGGCCGGCGTCAGCGCCCGGGTTCCTCCCCTGCTTTCCCGGAGCTGTCGGAGTCGTCGGGGCCATCGGGGCCGTTCTGGAGTGCCGGCGGGTTCTCGGGCCGGTCCAGGGGCGGCAGCGTGGGCAGCTCGTCCCAGGGGACCTGGATCTTGCGCAGGTCGGCGCGGACGTGGGCCGCGAGCCTGCGGGTGTCGTACCGGTTCATGACGGCACCCACGGCGGCGCCCACCATGAACGGCATCAGGTTCGGCAGGTTCCGTACCGTGCGCTTCATGACCTGTCGGCGCAGCCGGCGCCTCATCCGGCCGCCGAGGGCCGTGTCGATCGTGGACGGCTTGTGCACGTCGACGCCGCGCTCCTGTGACCAGGAGGACAGATACACGGTGCTGCGGACCTTCAGACTTCCGGGAGGCCGCACCCCGTACACCTCGTGGAGCTCGGCGATCAGCTTGAGCTCGATCGCCGCGACCCCGGTGACCTCCGTGGCCAGTTCGGTCGGCATCGCGGGCGGCACGGGCAGCATGGCCGCTGCCCCGATGCCCGCTCCGACCGTGGAGGAGGCGGCCGCGGCACCCGCCACCAGCTTGTCCGCGAGCTGTTCGGGCCCGAGGCCCGGGAACTGCCGGCGGAGCGTGGTGAGGTCCCGTACGGGGACCCGCGGAGCCATGTCGATGATCCGGTCGGCGAGGTACGACAGAGCCGCCCTGGCGTGGCTCCCGCTCTTGCGGACGCCCGTCCTGGCGGCTTCCCCGGCCCTGCTCCGGATCACCGCGGTCCGGCGGGCGGCGGGCGCGGGCCTTCCCGCCGTGGCGGGGTCGCCGCGCCCGGAGACGGGAGCGAGCGAGGCCGATCCCGCCGGTCCGCTCCTGTCGGAGTCGGATGTACGGGACGGGCCTCGCTCGTCGTCACGCGCGCCGTGAGGGCCGTCGGACGGCCCCGGGTCCGCTTTCCCGTGGGAGAAGCGGCGCTTCCAAGGAGGGGTCGAGCCAGTCACGGCCGACCCTGCCTCAGTCGCAGTCGCGGCAGATCGGCTGGCCGTTCTTCTCCCGGGCCAGCTGGCTGCGGTGATGCACCAGGAAGCAGCTCATGCAGGTGAACTCGTCCTGCTGCTTGGGCAGTACCCGGACGGCCAGTTCCTCGTTGGAGAGGTCGGCGCCGGGCAACTCCAGTCCTTCCGCGGCCTCGAACTCGTCGACGTCCACTGACGAAGCCGACTTGTCGTTCCGCCTGGCCTTCAGCTCTTCCAGGCTGTCCGAGTCGACGTCGTCGTCGGTCTTGCGTGGGGTGTCGTAATCGGTTGCCATGTCGCTCTCCCCCTCTGGGTGTCTGCGGTGTCTCCAGCGCACGTAACGCGTGAGAGGCCGGACTTGTGCCCGACCCGAGGCGGAGATTTTGCCTCACATCAAGGTCTGTTACTCAATCGACACCCAACCGCACTCCTCAAGAGTGATCGGCTTGGATGGCGATCGGGACCGTACACGGTCCGTATGCCGCACTTCAAAGCGGTCTCCCCGTGTACTTCCCGTGATCAGGAGGCCTGAAAACCCGGATTTTCCCGGCTTTTCCATGGCCTTTGTGATCACGGAGAGTGGATGACCGGAAAACCGCTCATGTGATCGATCACACACGGAAAAGCCGGGAACGGGCCCCGAAAATTCCGCGCAAAGCGAACATCCCCGCGTGTCGGCGCCATGGTCTCAGATCGGCAACGCGACCCGCATCACGAGTCCACCCCCCTCGCGCGGCTGAGCCGAAATGTGCCCGCCGTGCGCCCTCGCCACGGAGCGGGCGATGGACAGGCCCAGGCCGACGCCCTTGTCGCTGCCCGTGCGCTCGGTTCGCAGCCGCCTGAAGGGCTCGAAGAGGTTGTCGATCTCGTACGCCGGGACCACCGGCCCGGTGTTCGCGACCACCAGCACCGCCTGCCCGTGCTGGACATCGGTCACCACCTCCACCCACCCGCCCTCCCGTCGCCCGCCACCACCCTTGTTCGGAAGCGCTTCGCGCTGCACCTCCTCATGGGCAACGTTGTACCGCACCGCGTTCTGCACCAGGTTCAGCGCGATCCGCTCCAGCAGTACGCCGTTGCCCTGGACCACCGCCGGCTTGCGCTCGCCGCGGATCCTGACGCCCTTCGCCTCGGCCTCCGCGTGCACCTGGTCGATGGCCTGGGAGGCCACCTCGGCGAGGTCCACCGGCTTGCGCTCGACTATCTGGTTGTCACTGCGGGCGAGCAGCAGCAGGCCCTCCACCAGTTGCTCGCTGCGCTCATTGGTGGCCAGCAGGGTCTTGCCGAGCTGCTGCAGCTCCACGGGCGCGTGCGGATCGGACAGCTGCACCTCCAGGAGCGTGCGGTTGATCGCGAGCGGTGTGCGCAGTTCGTGGGAGGCGTTGCCGACGAAGCGCTGCTGGGCGGTGAAGGCCCGCTGCAGCCGCTCCAGCATGTCGTCGAAGGTGTCCGCGAGCTCCTTCAGCTCGTCGTCCGGTCCGTCCAGCTCGATCCGCCGGGACAGGTCCGAGCCGGCCACCGCGCGGGCGGTGCGGGTGATCCGGCCGAGCGGCGCCAGCACCCGGCCGGCCATCGCGTAGCCGAAGGCGAAGGCGATCACGGCGAGGCCGAGCAGCGCCAGCAGAGAGCGGCTGAGCAGGTCGTCCAGGGCGTGCTGACGCTGCTGGTTCACGCAGTCGTTCATCGCGTGGTTGAGCTGCGTCGCGGTGGTCTGGGTCGGGAAGTTGCAGTTCTCGCTGGTGACCTGACCCGAGATGATCTTGAAGGGCAGCTCGCTGCCCACCTGCACGGCGTGCGCCGCGAGCAGGTAGATGATCAACAGCAGCAGGATGCCGGCGATCAGGAACATCCCGCCGTACAGCAGCGTCAGCCGTATCCGGATGGTCGGACGCAGCCACGGGAAGACCGGCTCCGGCCTCCTCGGGTCCCAGGTGGGCTTCGGGGGCGCCTGGGGCGGCGCCGGGGTCGCGGCCACGGCGGATCAGATCCGGTAGCCGGAGCCGGGCACGGTGACGATCACCGGGGGCTCGCCGAGCTTGCGGCGCAGCGTCATCACCGTGACGCGCACGACGTTGGTGAACGGGTCGGTGTTCTCGTCCCAGGCCTTCTCCAGCAACTGCTCCGCGGACACCACCGCGCCCTCGTTGCGCATGAGGACCTCCAGGACGGCGAACTCCTTCGGCGCGAGCTGGACCTCCTTGCCCTCGCGGAAGACCTCGCGGCGGTTCGGGTCGAGCTTGATCCCGGCGCGCTCCAGGACGGGCGGCAGGGGCACGCTGGTACGCCGGCCCAGGGCACGCACGCGCGCCGTCAGCTCGCTGAACGCGAACGGCTTGGGCAGATAGTCGTCGGCGCCGATCTCCAGGCCCTCCACACGGTCGCTGACGTCGCCGGACGCGGTCAGCATCAGCACGCGGGTGGGCATGCCGAGCTCGACGATCCTGCGGCAGACGTCGTCGCCGTGCACCAGGGGGAGGTCGCGGTCGAGGACGACCACGTCGTAGTCGTTGACGCCGATGCGCTCCAGGGCGGCCGCACCGTCGTACACGACGTCGACGGCCATGGCCTCCCGGCGCAGTCCGGTGGCCACCGCATCGGCGAGCAGTTGCTCGTCCTCGACGACGAGTACGCGCACGTCGCTTGTCCTTCCTGTGTCCGCCCGCGCAGCGCCGCTCGGGCACACGCGGGCAGGGGTGTCTTCATGGGTGTGGGTTTCCATCCTGCCCTTTTCGGCCTAAGTCGGCTGTAAGCCGGGGAAGCGGCCGCCGGGCAAGAGGTGACGGACGGATGAAGGGTGCGGGAATGTCGAATTTTCTCACCGGGTTGAGGTTTCCGCGGGAGGGAGCCGGGGGAGGACGGCTTTACACCCCGCGATCACGCTCTGCATGTGCCGCACCACCATGTGGTACTCCGCGATCCGCTTGCGCAGAGTGGGTGTGGGTGTCCGGCGCCGTCGCCGCCCTGCAGGGCAACACTGGGCAGCACTGGGCACCTGCTGAGACGTGATCGCCCCTTCCGAACGGCACACCCCCGTGCCACCGACCCACGACCCAGGACGAGGGGGCGCAGCATGGACGCATTCACCGCAGGACTTCTGCAGCGCATAAAGGCGACCGAGTCCGACCTGACGCGGGCTCGTGACGAGGGCGACGACTTCCTCGTCGAGGTTGAGCTGGGCGAACTCGACGACCTGCGCCGCCTCGCCGCCGAACACGGTGTGGAGGTCGGCGCGTCTGGCGTCTGATCAGCCTGTATGCGAGTGGGGTCCCGGCGAATCCAGCGCCGGGACCCCACTCGTTCTTGGGCTTGCTCGGCCATGGGGGCTTGAGTGGGCCCTCAGTCGTGCCAGGCTCCGAACTCGTCCAGGAGCCGCTGAAGCGGCTCGAAGACGCCAGGAGTGGCCGCTACCGTCAGGTCGCCCGACGGGGGCTCTCCCGGGCGGCCGCCCGTCAGTGCGCCCGCCTCTCTGGCGATCAGGTCGCCCGCTGCGAAGTCCCAGGCGTTCAGGCCGCGCTCGTAGTAGCCGTCGAGGCGGCCGGCCGCCAGGTCGCAGAGGTCCACCGCGGCCGAGCCGCTGCGCCGGATGTCGCGCAGTCGCGGGATCAGGCGGCGGGCGACGTCGGCCTGGTGGGTGCGGACCTCGGTGACGTAGTTGAAGCCGGTGGCGACCAGGGCCTGGTCCAGAGGCGGTGCGGGGCGGCAGGCGAGCTTGCGCTCGCCGGCCCAGTTTCCGGTGGCCCAGGCGCCGCGGCCGCGTATGGCGCGGAAGGTCTCGCCACGCATCGGGGCGGCCACGACACCCACGACGACCTCGCCGTCCTGTTCGGCCGCGATGGACACCGCCCAGGTCGGCAGGGAGTAGAGGTAGTTCACCGTGCCGTCGAGCGGGTCTATCACCCAGCGGATGCCGCTCGTGCCCTCGGTGGCGGCGCCCTCCTCCCCGAGGAAGCCGTCGTCGGGGCGCCGGTCGGCGATCAGGCCGGTGATCAGCTTCTCGGCGGCGATGTCCATCTCGGTGACGACGTCGATCGGGCTGGACTTGGTGGCGGCCACCGCGAGGTCGGCCGGGCGGCCGTCCCGGAGTAGCTCTCCGGCCCGTGCGGCGGCCTGGAGGGCGAGCTGCAGCAGCTCCGTGTGCAGGGCGTCGGTCACAGGGCTCCTCACGCGAAGGGGCTGTCGGCGCCCGCGGCGGCGGGGCGGGGCGCGCGCGCCGGGCAGCAGCCCACCGGGCAGAGGTTGTGGCTCGGGCCCAGGGCGCCCAGGGCGCACGGTGTGACCTGCTGCCCGCGCTCGGTGGCGGCGCGCTCCACGATCAGGTCGCGGACGGCGGCGGCGAAGCGCGGGTCGGCGCCGACGGTGGCCGAGCGGCGCACCGGCAGGCCCAGCTCGTCGGCCTTGTCCTTGGCCTCCGTGTCGAGGTCGTAGATGACCTCCATGTGGTCGGAGACGAAGCCGATGGGCGCCATGACGACCGCCGGGACGCCGGCCGCGTGCCGCT
Organism: Streptomyces triticisoli; assembly: GCF_003270085.1. Lineage (GTDB taxonomy): Bacteria > Actinomycetota > Actinomycetes > Streptomycetales > Streptomycetaceae > Streptomyces > Streptomyces triticisoli. Next base: position 59,289 of record NZ_QFDQ01000020.1, read on the forward strand.
CCTCGAGGTGGTCGCAGATGTCGGGCTCGAGCCACGGGATGTGCGGGGCGCCGGAGCGGGACTGGTAGACGAGCTGCCAGGGGTGGTCGACGCCGGTGCGCTCGCGGACGGCGTCGGCGATCAGCTGGGACACGTCCAGGTGCTGGCGGACGTACGCCCCGCCGTCGCCGTGCTCCTCCACGGGGCCGGAGGTGTCCGCGGCGGAGTTCGGGATCGAGTGGGTGCAGAAGGCGATGTGCGCGCCGTCGCGGACGTCCTCGGGGAGGTCGGCGAGGGACTCGATCACACCGTCGATCATGGGCTCGAGGAACCCGGGGTGGTTGAAGTAGTGCCGCAGCTTGTCGACCTTCGGCAGCTCCAGGCCCTCGTCCCGCAGGGCGCCGAGGGCGTTCGCGAGGTCCTCGCGGTACTGGCGGCAGCCGGAGTAGGAGGCGTAGGCGCTGGTGGCGAAGACCACGATGCGGCGGTGGCCGTCGCGGACCATCTCCCGCAGGGTGTCGGTGAGGTAGGGCGCCCAGTTGCGGTTGCCCCAGTAGACCGGCAGGTTCAGACCGTGGTCGGCGAAGTCCTTGCGGAGGGCGGCCAGCAGGTCACGGTTCTGGTCGTTGATGGGGCTGACACCGCCGAACAGGAAGTAGTGCTCGCCGACCTCCTTCAGGCGTTCGGTGGGGATACCGCGCCCCCGCGTCACGTTCTCCAGGAACGGGATCACGTCGTCCGGCCCCTCGGGGCCGCCGAACGAGAGCAGGAGCAGGGCGTCGTACGGGGTGGGATCGAGCACGTCAGGCATGTCTCGATCCTGCCACTTCCCACTGACAGCCGAGATCCCGACCCGCACAGAGCGGCGCACTTGTAAGCTGTATCAGCTTTCTTCACGCCTTACCGGACAACCGGCTTCCCGGAGACCCTGTGCCCAGCCCCTACCGTGCCCTGTTCGCCGCCCCCGGCTCCAGGGGTTTCTCCGCCGCGGGGTTCATCGGCCGGATGCCCCTGTCGATGATGGGCATCGGCGTGGTGACGATGATCTCCGAGCTCACCGGGCGCTACGGGCTCGCGGGCGCGCTGTCGGCCACCATCGCGCTGGCCGCCGCCCTCATCGGACCGCAGATATCCCGGCTGGTCGACCAGTACGGACAGCGCCGGGTGCTGCGGCCCGCGACGCTCGTCTCGCTGACCGCCGCGACGGGGCTGCTGCTCGCCACGTCCTTCCGGTGGCCGGACTGGGTGCTGTTCGTGTGCGCCGCCGGGATCGGCTCGGTGCCGAGTCTGGGCGCGATGGTCCGCGCCCGCTGGGCGGCCCTGTACCGGGGGACTCCGCAGCTGCACACCGCCTACTCGTTCGAGTCGGTGGTGGACGAGGTCTGCTTCATCTTCGGGCCGATCGTCTCCATCGGGCTGTCGACGGCCTGGTTCCCGGAGGCGGGGCCGCTGCTGGCCGCCTGTTTCCTGGCGGTGGGCGTGTTCTGGCTGACCGCGCAGCGCGCCACCGAGCCCGAGCCGCACCCGCGCGAGCAGCGCGGCGGCGGTTCGGCCCTGCGGGCAGGCGGACTGCAGGTGCTGGTGTCCACCTTCGTGGCCACCGGGGCGATCTTCGGGGCGGTGGACGTGGTCACCGTGGCCTTCGCCGACGAGCGGGGCCACAAGGGCGCCGCGAGCATCGTGCTCGCCACGTGCGCGGTGGGGTCCTGCACGGCGGGGATCGTCTTCGGACTGCTGCGCTTCGCGGGGCCGCCCGCCCGCCGCTGGCTGCTGGGCGTATGTGCGATGGCCGTGAGTATGATCCCCCTCCTACTGGTCGGAAACCTGCCGTTTCTGGCCGTGGCGCTGTTCGTTGCGGGCCTGTCCTTCGCTCCCACGATGATCACGACGATGGCCCTCGTCGAAGAGCACGTACCACGCACGCAGCTGACCGAGGGCATGACCTGGGTGAGCACCGGGCTGGCGGTCGGGGTGGCGCTCGGCTCCTCGGTGGCCGGCTGGGTGATCGACGCGGCCGGCGCGCGGGCCGGGTACGGGGTTCCGGTGGTGTCCGGGGCCGTCGCGGTCGCGGTCGGTTTCCTCGGGTACCGCCGGCTCAGCAGGCCGGCTCCGGGTCGGGGAGGCTCCGTTGAGCAGCACGACGAGCACGAAGAACGGCACATGGCGTAACTGGGGCGGCAACGTCGGTGCCCGCCCCGCGCGCGAGGTCACGCCGGCCTCCGTGGAGGAGCTGGCGGCGGCCGTACGGAAGGCCGCCGAGGACGACCTGAGGGTGAAGGCCGTCGGCACCGGTCACTCGTTCACGTCCATCGCGGCGACGGACGGCGTCATGGTCCGCCCGGACCTGCTGACCGGCATACGCGGGATCGACCGCGACGCCATGACGGTCACCGTGGAGGCCGGCACTCCGCTCAAGAGACTCAATGTCGCTCTCGCGCGCGAGGGCCTGTCGCTCACCAACATGGGCGACATCATGGAGCAGACGGTGTCCGGGGCGACCAGCACCGGCACCCACGGCACGGGGCGCGAGTCGGCCTCGATCGCCACCCAGATCAAGGGCCTGGAGCTGGTCACGGCGGACGGCTCGGTGCTCACCTGCTCGGAGAAGGAGAATCCCGAGGTCTTCGCGGCCGCGCGCATCGGACTGGGCGCCCTCGGGATCGTCACGGCGATCACCTTCGCCGTCGAGCCCGTCTTCCTGCTCACCGCGCGCGAGGAGCCGATGGCGCTCGAGCGGGTGCTCGCGGAGTTCGACCAGCTCTGGGCGGAGAACGAGCACTTCGAGTTCTACTGGTTCCCGCACACCGGCAACACCAACACCAAGCGGAACAACCGCAGCGCCGGACCCGAGCAGCCGGTCGGGCAGCTGTCCGGCTGGTTCGAGGACGAGTTCCTCTCCAACGGCGTCTTCCAGGTGGCCAACTGGGTGGGCCGCGCCGTGCCCGCCACCATCCCGTCGATCGCGCAGATCTCCAGCCGGGCACTGTCCGCGCGGACGTACACCGACATCCCCTACAGGGTCTTCACCTCCCCGCGCCGGGTGCGCTTCGTGGAGATGGAGTACGCCGTCCCACGTGCGGCCCTGGTGGACACGCTGCGCGAACTGAAGGCGATGGTCGACCGCTCCGGCCTGCGGGTGAGCTTCCCGGTGGAGGTGCGCACCGCTCCGGCCGACGACATCACCCTGTCCACCGCCTCGGGCCGCGACAGCGCGTACGTGGCGGTCCACATGTTCCGGGGCACCCCCTACCAGCGGTACTTCACCGCCGCCGAGCGCCTCTTCACCGCGCACGAGGGCCGTCCGCACTGGGGCAAGATCCACACCCGGGACGCCGACTACTTCGCCGGCGTCTATCCGCGCTTCGCCGAGTTCACGGCGCTGCGGGACCGGCTGGATCCCCGGCGCCGGTTCCAGAACGACTACTTGCGGCGGGTGCTGGGGGCGTAGCGGTCGCGGTGGGGGCCGGGGCGGTGGTGCCGGTGCCGGCCGGGTCGTCCGCTCCGGTGCTCCCGGTGTCCGTACTACCCGTGCTCCCCGGGTTCCCCGGGCTCCCCGTGGGTTCCGGTGCCGGCGTCGGGCTCACCTCCGTAACGCTGTCCGTGTGGCCGGAGTCGGTGTCGCCCCGTGGTGTCCCTGCGTCGGTCCCGGCCGGAGGAGTCCGCGTCGGGGAGGACTCGGGCGCCGGGTCGCCCGGCTCCCGCGAGGAAGAAGGGTGGTCGCCGGTCACGACCTCGCCGACCGTCGTTCCCCTGCCGCCGCTGAAGGTGCTGCCCGACACCAGTTCGTACGCGGTGATGCCGACCAGGGTGAGCCCGAAGACGAGGGCGGCCGCGAGCACGGGCCGCTTCCAGCTCCTGCCGCGGGCACGGTGGACGGTCCCCTCGGTGAACTCGCCGGGCGGCGGCGGGGTCCGCCCGGCGGGGACGGACATGGCAACCGGCCTGGCGGCGGCGGCCTTCTCCCGCAACTGCTCGCCGGTGTGCCGGAAGAAGTGCTGGAAGACCGGGCCGCCGCAGGTGGCGATGACACTGACGACACCGGCCCCGAGGATCGTGCCGTAGACGCCGAAGGAGGAGGCGAGTTTCGCGGCCACCACCGCCGCGACGGCGCTGCCCGCGACTTGAGGCACGGTCAGGTCGATCCGCCGTCTCCTCGCCTCCTCCCCCACACTCGACCCACCATCACCATCGGGCCTTTCGCGCATTCCCGGACCTTGCCTCCCTCTGTCGCACATGCGTACATGGCCGCATCTTTCGTGTGTGATCAGCCGACTGCACGAGAAAGGGACGTACGGACGAAACCGTTAGTTCCGTTTCCGGTGATTACGTGAAATACGCCACGTTCGTGATCGAAAAAATTGGTCAGGGCCGGTCAAGTCCCACCCCTTGCCAGAAGTTGGGCGGCGCGCCCATCCACGCACATGGTCCAAATGGAGTACCGTTGTGAGCCCTGGGCCCGGCCTCCCTTCGGGGTGTCCGCGGCCCGGCTGGACCGCCGGGAGGGAGCTGGTTGCACAGGGTGACGGAGTTGGTCACTTAGCGTTGTCAACAGGTAACCGTGCCATAACGGCGATCCAGGGCCCCCGCCCGACACGCCGGGCAACTCGGCAAGGTTGTGGCAGGCTGCACCCGGGCAGGCCACACTCGACTAGCGGAAGCAGCGACGCACGTGACGTCGGCAGGCACCACCCGGGAGGTCCCCATGCCCGAACTGCGTGTCGTGGCCGTCTCCAATGACGGCACACGGCTGGTGCTGAAGGCTGCGGACAGCACGGAGTACACGCTTCCGATCGACGAACGGCTCCGTGCCGCCGTGCGCGGCGACCGTCCCCGCCTCGGCCAGATCGAGATCGAGGTGGAGAGCCATCTCCGCCCCCGCGACATCCAGGCACGGATACGGGCCGGCGCGTCCGCGGAAGAGGTCGCCCAGCTCGCCGGCATCCCCGTCGACCGGGTACGGCGCTTCGAGGGCCCCGTACTCGCCGAGCGCGCCTTCATGGCCGAGCGTGCCCGCAAGACCCCGGTCCGCCGCCCCGGCGAGAACTCCGGCCCGCCGCTCGGCGAGGCCGTCCAGGAGCGGCTGTTGCTGCGCGGCGCCGAGAAGGACACCGTCCAGTGGGACTCCTGGCGGCGCGACGACGGCACGTGGGAAGTACTGCTGGTCTACCGGGTCGCGGGCGAACCGCACTCGGCGAGCTGGACGTACGACCCGCCGCGCCGCCTGGTGCAGGCCGTCGACGACGAGGCGCGCGCCCTGATCGGCGAGTCCGACGACCTCGGCGCCCCGGAGCCCACCTTTCCGTTCGTGCCGCGCATCGCGCGTCTGCCGCGCGAGCGCTCCTTCGACCGGGACAAGGACCGTGACCGCGACCGTCCGATGCTGCCCGCGCAGGCCCCCGAGCCGGCCGAGGAGAGCACGGGCGAGCGCGACTCGCTGACCAGCCTGCTGGAGGCGGTGCCGAGCTTCCGCGGCGACCTGGTGGTGCCCGAGCGGGCGCCGGATCCCCTGGAGGAGCCCACACAGGAACCTGAGGTGGAGGAGCCCCCGGCCCCCGCGGCCTCCGCCGGGGCGGCCTACGCGGACGTCCTCATGCCGCGCTCCGTCAGCAGCCACCGCGACCGCCTGATCGGTGCCACCGACCGCCAGGCGGAGGCGGACGGCGTCCGCCCCGGCCGCCGGGCCGCTGTCCCGAGCTGGGACGAGATCGTCTTCGGCACACGCCGCAAGAAGCAGGAGTAGCGGGGCCGTGGAGGGGAGGACCGCGCCTGCCGGGTGCGGTCCTCCCCTCCGCCCACCCATGATCCCGACGAGTGCGACGCAGGGTCCGCTCCGGGCACCTCGGGACGAACCCGACGTCACGACAGACGGGGCATCACCTGCGCCCGCATGACGGCCGGCGGTCGGTCACTGCGGGTCCGGGCCCACCGCGACGGGGCGGGACGGGTCCGAGGACCACTCCGACCAGGAGCCGACGTACAGCGCCGCCGGGATTCCCGCGACGGCCAGTGCCAGCACCTCGTGGGCCGCGGAGACGCCCGAGCCGCAGTAGACGCCGACGTCCCTGCCACTGGTCGCTCCCAGCGCCTCGAACCGGGCCGCGAGTTCCTCGGCGGGCAGGAAACGCCCGTCCGGGCCGGTGTTCTCGGTCGTGGGCGCGGACACCGCGCCCGGGATGTGTCCGCCCACCCGGTCGATCGGCTCCACCTCGCCCCGGTACCGCTCCCCCGCGCGCGCGTCGAACAGCACGCCGGAGCGCGCCAGTTCCCCTGCCGCGTCGGCGTCGAGGAGCGGCAGCGCGCCCGGCTCCGGCGAGAAGTCGCCCTCGGCCGGCTCGGGTGCGGCGGCGGTCCGAAGCGGCCCCTCCCAGGCCGCCAGCCCCCCGTCCAGGACCCGTACGTCGGGGTGCCCGGTCCAGCGCAGCAGCCACCACGCGCGGGCCGCCGCCCAGCCCTGCCCGCCGTCGTGCACGACGACCGGCCGGCCCGCGGACACCCCGGCACGGCGCATCGCGGCGCCGAAGACCTCCAGGTCGGGCAGCGGATGGCGGCCGTTGCCGCCCGGCGCCGAGGCCAGTTCGCGGTCCAGGTCGACGAAGACGGCGCCGGGGATGTGCCCGGCCTCGTAGGCGGCGCGCCCGTCGAAGGGCGGCCCACCGGCTGCCGTGAGCTGCCAGCGGACGTCGAGCAGCACCGGCGGGTTCGGCCCCGCGAGGGCGGTCGCGAGATCGGATGCGGAGATGATGGCGTTCATGGTGACCATCCTTGCGCACGGGGTGGCCGCATCGTCCGAGTCCGACTACTCTGCCCGCCGGACAGGTCCGATCACGACGCGTACGGGATCGGACACGTGCTGTACAGCTGACCGACATCCTTCGGCAAGCGCACGGAAACGGACAGGACACCGCCTTCGGGGACACGCCTTCGGGGACGTGCTTTCGGGGGAGGGCGGGATTCGAGGCGGCCGCCACGAGGGGCCGGGAGATGAGTGACGATGACCGAGGCGTCGGAGCCGACCGGTCCGAACGGCCGGGCACACACGCGGTACACGCCCGGCACACCGTGCCGGGTGAGCCTGATGGTCCATGACATAGCCGCCACCCAGGCCTTCTACACAGAGCTCTTCCACTGGGAGTTCCAGCCGGGCCCCCGCGGATCAGGCCCCTCCGTACGGGCCCTGCTGGACGGTCACGAGGTGGCGGACATCGGGCAATTGCCGCCCGATCGGCACCTGCCCGTCGCCTGGACGCCATATCTCGCCTCGGACGACGTGGATCTGACAGCCGAAACGGTACGCCTGTGCTGCGGCACGATCGGGGTGGGCCCGCTGGACGCCGGTGAGGCGGGGCGTCTGGTGATCGGATCGGACCCGTCGGGCGCGGTGTTCGGCGTCTGGCAGACCGCCGCACGCCTGGGCACACGTGTCGCCGGCGGACCCGGCACCCCGGCGTGGAGCGAGTTGGTGACCTTCGAGACGGAGAGCGTGGTCAAGTTCTATGAAACGTTGTTCGGTTACGAGGGGAGGGCGGCGGGGCCCGACGGCTTCGACTACGTGACCCTGCACCTGAACGGACGCCCGGTCGCCGGCGTGCACGGCATGGGTCACGCCCTGCCCCGTGACCGGGGCTCGCACTGGCTGACGTACTTCCAGGTCGCCGACGTGGACAGCACACTCGAACGGCTCGTCGCTCTCGACGGCCGGGCACTCACCCCGGCGCGGGACTCGGCCCACGGCCGGGTGGCCACGGTGACCGACCCGGAGGGCGCCCGGTTCGCGCTGATCCAGGACCCGCGGTGACTCCGGCGGCCCGCGTTGACAGCGGGTGTCACCCAGGGGGGTGATACCGGCAAGACGTCCGGTGACAGCGCTGCCCATGGGCCGGTGTCGACGTCGGATATCCGCCAGCGTGAAACGCGCGGAACCGGAGTCTGGGTCCGTGACTGTGACATCGACCGCGGCATTCCGCATCCATGCACTTCCCGCTGAGGCACTGGACTGAGGTTTGGTCGTTATGCGCACCACTTGCCCTGTTGACCGCTTAGCGTAACCAGTGGTGACGCAGCGACAGAGAGCGACTGTACGTGTGGTATTCGCACGAGTAGGAGCTGCGCCCCGTAACGGCGTCCACTGCGGGTGCGGGAGGGCCTGCGCCGCGAGGAGTTCGGCCGTCGGCTCGGCTGCTCGGCGTCCACGGTGGCGTCGTTCGAGCAGGGGCGGAGGATTCCGTTGCCGCGGACGATCGATCGGGCCGATGAGGTGCTGCGGGCGGACGGGTTGCTGACCGTGTGGAAGGAGCAGGTCGAGCGGGCTCAGTATCCGGCGTTCTTTCAGGGAATGGCCGCCTTGGAGAAGGAGGCTGTGGAGCTGCTTGCGTACGACACCCTTGTGGTCAACGGCCTACTTCAGACCGAGGAATACATGCGGGCGCTGCTCACAATGCGGCGTCCACCGCTGAAGCAGGACACCATCGAGCAACGGGTGGCAGCGCGGCTGGTCCGGCAGGACATCCTCAACCGGGAGCCGGCACCACTGCTGAGCTTCGTGATGGACGAGTCGGTGTTGCGACGCGGGTACGGGGGACCGGACGTGCACCGGGGACAGTTGGATCACTTTCCCGTCATCGGGCAAAGGCGCAACGTCGAGCTCCAGGTCATGCCGCTCAGCTGTGTGGAAAGCGCAGGTGTGGACGGGCCGTTCACCGTCGTCATCCGTCACGACGGCAAGCAGTTCGTGTACGCGGAAACACAGGGAACCAGCGCACTTGAAACGGACGCCGCACGCACTGCTCTCACTTCCTCACGCTATGGGATCATCCGATCACAAGCTCTCACTCCGCGAGAGTCGATGGCGTTCGTCGAAGGGTTGCTGGGATCACTATGAACAACGCTGAGACCTCGACCGTCACTTCTGCCTCCCCTGGTTCAAGAGCAGCTACAGCGGAGCCGAAGGCGGGCAGTGCGTAGAGGTCGCGGCTGCCACGGCAGTTGTGCATGTCAGGGACTCCAAGGCTGTTGCCGGGCCCATGCTCACGGTCTCGCGAGAGGCGTGGGCGGGATTCATCGGGCGGCCTCATCGGAGCGGCGCGTCCGACGGTCGTACGCGCGCGAGAGCCCTGTCGGCCCCTTGTCGGGCGGCAGGGCTTTTACGTGAGTGGGGTTGCCCGGTCAGTCGGCAGTCACCGGCAGCACGTCCGGCGACAGCGCCGCCGCCCGCGCCGAGGCGGCCGTCATGCGGCGGCGGTGGTGGCGGCGGCACAGGACCTCGTAGCCGATCTCGTCCGCGGAGCGGGTCACGTCGCCGATGACCACCTGGGCGCCCTCGACGACCATGACACCGCCCACCGTGCGGGCGTTGTGCGTGGCGCGGGCGCCGCACCAGCACAGGGCCTCGACCTGGAGCACCTCGACCCGGTCGGCGAGTTCGATCAGACGCTGGGAGCCGGGGAACAGCTTGGTGCGGAAGTCGGTGGTGATACCGAAGGCGTAGACGTCGATCTCCAGGTCGTCGACCACGCGCGCGAGCTGGTCGATCTGCCCGGGGGCGAGGAACTGGGCCTCGTCCGCGATCACGTAGTCGGCACGTCCGCCCTGCGAGAGGTGGTCGACGATGTGGGTGTAGAGGTCCATGCCGTCCTCGATCTCCACCGCGTCGGTGACCAGGCCGAGGCGGGAGGACAGTTTGCCCTCGCCGGCGCGGTCGTTCCGGGTGAGGATCATGCCGGCCAGTCCGCGGGCGGAGCGGTTGTGCTCGATCTGCAGAGCCAGTGTCGACTTCCCGCAGTCCATGGTTCCGGAGAAGAACACCAGCTCGGGCATGAGCAGTTGGGCACCTTTCGGTGAGTGCGAGTGCGAGTGCGGGTACGAGTGCGCGTGCGGTGTGCGGGCGGCGTCAGGAGCGTACTTCGAGCAGGGGGACCAGTTGCTCGGCAGGGGTCATCGAGCCGTGGTTGCCGACCATCGACGACTCCTTGGGCTCCCGCTCGGAGGCGATGAGCAGGACGTCGTCGCGGGCGGCGGCGACCACGTCGCCGATCCGCTCGTACACGCGTTCGTCGATCCGCGGCCCGAACCAGCCCGCCGCGACCGCCTCCTCGCGGGAGGCGACCCAGAACTGCTCGCCGAGCACCTCGCGCCAGCAGGTGAGGACGTCGCTCTCGGCGCCCGGGACCGCGTAGACGTGCCGGGCGCGTCCCTCGCCGCCGAGCAGGGCGACTCCGGCGCGCAACTCCCAGTCCTCGTCGAAGTCGTAGCGGTGCTCCTCGTCGAACGGGATGTCGACCATGCCGTGGTCGGCGGTGACGTAGAGCGCGCTGCGGGGCGGCAGTTGCTCGGCCAGGCGCTGGGCGAGGCGGTCGACGTGCATGAGCTGGCCGCGCCAGGTGTCGGAGTCGATGCCGTAGCGGTGGCCGGCGCCGTCGAGCTCGGAGTAGTAGGTGTAGACGAGGGCGCGGTCGGCGGCGGCGAGCTGCTCGGCCGCGACGTCCATGCGTTCCTCGCCGGTCAGCCGTCCCAGGAACGTTCCGCCGCTGAGCGCGACCTTGGTCAGCGGGGTGTCCTCGAAGATCGGGGAGGACACCTGGGCGGCGTGCACGCCCGCCCGGTGGGCGAGCTGGAAGACGGTGGGGTACGGCTGCCAGGAGCCCGGGTCGGTGTACGGATGCCAGCGGAGCTGGTTCATCAGCTCGCCGGTGGCCGGGTTGCGCACGGTGTAGCCGGGCAGGCCGTGGGCGCCGGGGGGCAGGCCGGTGCCGACGGAGGCGAGGGAGGTCGCCGTGGTCGCCGGGTAGCCGGCGGTGAGCGGGCGGCCGGTGCCGCCGCGGGAGCCGGCGAGCAGGGAGGTGAGGAAGGGGGCGTCCTCGGGGTGCGCCTTCAGCTGCTCCCAGCCGAGGCCGTCGACCAGGAAGACGCAGACGCGGTCGGCGGGGGTCAGCTCGGGGATCGCGGCGGTCATCTCCGGTACGCCCATGCCGGCGGCCAGCGTGGGCAGCAGGTCGGCGAGCGAACCGGAGCCGTACTGCGGGACGGGCGCGGACTCGACGGCCAGGGGCTGCGGCTGGTCCCAGGCGGGGGCGTCGGCGGGGGCGGGCACGGGGAGCCCCCGGCCCTGAGCGGCGGCGGGTCCCTGGGCAGCAGCGGGAGACGGGCGGGTCATCAGCGGGTCAGGTCCGCGGTCGCCTCGGAGATGGCCTGCGCGAAGGCGAGGGCCTGGCGCACCGTCTCCGGGCCGTCCCCGGCCTCGCTGACGCGCAGGCTCAGGTCGTCGGCCGTCGAGTTGCCCGTGTAGCCGTGGTCCGCCTCGCAGTTGGGGTCGCCGCAGGCGGCGGGTTCGAGGTCGATGCGGGAGACGGCGCCCCAGCCGATGGTCAGCACGATCTCGCGGGGCAGGGTGCCCGGCGTGTACTGCTCCGGGTTGGCGACCACGCGGCTGACCACGACCGAGGAGATCCGGCCGAGTTTGACCGACTCGGTGGAGGTCGTGGCGTACGGCGTCGGGGAGGTGCTGTCGGCGGCCTGCTCGTCGGTGTGGCTGACGATGAAGCGGTTGCCGGTGAGGACGAGCACCGTCACGTGCCGTCGCACCTCGTTCTGGTCGAACGTGGTCTCCTGGTGGACCAGGTACGACCGGACGGGCTCACCACCCACGGCGGCCTCCACCGCCTCGGCCACGAGAGCCGGGTAGTAGCCACTGCGCTCGATCGCCGCGCGCAGCCCCTGGGTCGTCGTACTGGTCTTGGCCATGCGGTCCATCCTACGGTGGCGCGCTGACTGCGAGGCACCGCCGTGGGGCGGGGAGCCCCGGTCAGTACGCCGGGAGGGTGCGCGGGCCGAGGTCGTCGCGGGCCGGCGGGGGTGCCAGGCGCACGGTGGCGCCCAGGACGCTCAGCCCGCGCGGGGCGACGACGACCGGCTCCAGGGTGACGGCGACGACCTCCGGATGGTCGTCGACCAGCCTCGACACGCGCAGCAGCAGCTCCTGCAGCGCGGGCGTGTCGACCGGGTCCGAGCCGCGCCAGCCGAACAGCAGGGGGGCCGTGCGGATGGACCGGATCATCGAGGTGGCCTCGCGTTCGGTGATCGGGACCAGGCGGTGCGCCATGTCGTCGAGCAGCTGCGAGGCGGCTCCGGCGAGCCCGAAGGAGAGCACGGCGCCGGCCGCGGGGTCGATGACCGCGCGGACCAGGGTGTCGACTCCTCTGGGTGCCATCGCCTGCACCACCGGCCGCAGCTGTTCGGGCCTGCCGAAGAGGTCGGTCAATTCAGCATATGTGCGGCGCAGTTGCTCCTCGTCGGCGAGGTCGAGCCGTACGCCGCCCAGGTCGGCGCGGTGCCGCAGGTGCGGGGCGGTGGCCTTCAGGGCGACGGGGTAACCGAGGGTGCGGGCGGCTTCGACGGCGGCCTCGGGGCTGGGGGCGGGCAGGACGCGGCGGACGTGGACGCCGTACCGGCCGAGCAACTCGCAGGTCTCCTCCGTGCCCAGTGTCAGCCCCTGCCCGCGCGCGAGCAGCCCGTCGATGAGCGCGGCGGCGCCCTTCTCGTCGATGTCCTCGTACTCGGGCACCTTGCCGGGGTCGGCGGCCTCCCGCCGCCACTGGGCGTACCTGACGGCTTCGGCGAGCGCCCGGACGGCACGCTCGGCGGCGGGGTAGGCGGTGATGAGGCGGGAGCCGGCGCGAGGTTCCTCGTGGGCGGCCTCGGACGGCTGCGCGACCTCGGGCCCCGCGCCCCACGTCGCCCCGGCGGAGGCCGGCCACCGGGACCCCGGGCCTGCCGTGTCGGCCTCACGCTCCCGACCGGGCCGGGAACCCGTTCCTGTCTGAGGTCCCGTCCCGGGCCGGGATCCCGTGCGGGTCTGCGCGCCGGTACCGGCTTCGGGGCCCGGACCGGGCTGGGGCCCTGTGATCGCCTCGGGTCCCGTTCCTGTCCCGGGGTTCGGACCGGACTGCGGTCCCGTGACGGATTTCCCGCTCGAAGCGGGCCGGGAGCCAGTACCCGCCTGCGGCCCTGTCCCGGCCTCGGGGCCCGCGCCGGGCGGCGGTGCCGTGCTCGTTCGCGGGGCTGTCCCCGACTGAGCTGTCTGTGGGGCCGTCCCCGGCTGGGCCGTCTGCGGGCCTGTGCTGGCCGCCGCCGACAGGGCCTCCGCCAGGCCGCCGAGTTCGACGTGGACGACCAGGACCGGCTTGCCGGGCACCGCCTCCGCGGCCGAGCGCAGGGCCGCGGCCAGGGCCGCGTCCTCGGCGGCGCCCTCGCCCACGGCCGGTATCGCCGTGACGACGACGGCGTCGGTGGTCTCGTCGGCGAGTGCGCGGGACAGTGCCAGCCGGAAGTCCTCCGCCGACGCCGCCGTCGTCAGGTCCTGCGGCGGCTGCGGGCGCAGTCCCTCGGCGAGGCAGCGGTCGTGGGTGAGCACGCCCAGCGACTCGGAGTTGCCGAGGATCGCCACCCGCGGGCCGGGCGGCAGTGGCTGCCGGGCGAGCAGCAGGCCGGTGTCGACCAGTTCGGTGATGGTGTCCACGCGGATCACGCCGACCTGCCGCATCAGCGCGGACACCGTCGCGTGCGGCAGCCGCGTCGCCCGTACCGCGTGCCCCTGCGGGGCGGACCCCGCGCTCTGCACCACGACCAGCGGCTTCACCGCCGCCGTACGCCGGGCGAGGCGGGTGAACTTGCGCGGGTTGCCGACGGACTCCAGGTACATCAGGGCGACGTCGGTGTCGGGGTCGTCGTACCAGAACTGCATGACGTCGTTGCCGGAGACGTCCGCCCGGTTGCCCGCCGACACGAAGGTCGACACGCCCGTGGTCCCCGTGACCCCGCCGCCGCGCCGGTACAGCCGGGACAGCAGCGCGATGCCGATCGCCCCGGACTGCGCGAACAGCCCGATCCGGCCGGGCCGCGGCATCTCGGGGGCCAGGGAGGCGTTCAGCCGGACGTCCGGCGAGGTGTTGATGATCCCGAAGGTGTTCGGTCCGACGATGCGCATGCCGTACGTGCGCGCGTGCCGCACGAGGGCGCGCTGGCGCTCGCGGCCCTCGGGGCCGCTCTCCGCGTACCCGGCGGAGATCACGACGAGTCCCTGCACGCCGTGCTCGCCGCACTCGGTGACGACCTCCGGGACGTGCTCGGCCGGCACCGCGACGACGGCGAGGTCGACGGGCCCGTCGATGTCCCGCACGGAGCGGTGGGCGGGTACGCCGTCGATCTCCTTGCAGTCCTCGCCGAAGGCCCGGTTCACGGCGTGGAGCCGGCCGGTGAACCCGCCGTCGCGGATGTTGTCGAGGATGCTGCGGCCCACGCCCCCGCGCGTGCGGCCCACGCCGATGACGGCGACGGAGCCGGGCACCAGCAGTCGCCGTACCGACCGCGCCTCGGCGCGCTGCTCCCGGGCGCGCTGCACGGCCAGCGAGCGGTCGGTCGGCTCGATGTCGAACTCCAGGTGTACGACGCCGTCCTCGAAGCTGCGCTTCTGGGTGTACCCGGCGTCCGTGAACACCTTGATCATCTTGTTGTTGGCGGGCAGCACCTCGGCGCTGAAGCGGCGGATGCCGCGCTCGAGGGCGACGGCCGCGATGTGCTCCAGGAGCGCGGAGGCGACCCCACGTCCCTGGTGGGCGTCCTGCACCAGGAAGGCGACCTCGGCCTCGTCGGAGGGCGCCGTGGCGGGCATGCCGTCGGTGCCGATGCGGTCATAGCGTACGGTGGCGATGAACTCGCCGCCGATCGTGGCCGCGAGTCCCACCCGGTCCACAAAGTCGTGGTGCGTGAAGCGGTGGACGTCCTTCGCGGACAGCCGCGGGTAGGGCGCGAAGAAGCGGTAGTACTTGGACTCGTCCGACACCTGCTCGTAGAAGCTGACCAGACGGTCGGCGTCGTCGGCGGTGATGGGGCGGATGCGCGCGGTGCCGCCGTCGCGCAGCACCACGTCGGCCTCCCAGTGGGCGGGGTACTCGTGCCGGTCCGGCGAGGTCTGCATGGGCCCAGAGTACGGCTAGCGTCCGACAGCGGGGGGAGGCAGTCTGTGGAGGACACACGTCGGACCGAGGCCGCGGTCCGACGCGTCCCGGAGCGGAACGACGACCCGCCCCGGGACGCTTCACGTGTGGGAAACTGGTCTAGACAACCCTGATCACCTGAAGGGCAGCATCACATGGCTGAGCGCCGCGTCAACGTCGGCTGGGCCGAGGGCCTCCACGCCCGCCCCGCCTCCATCTTCGTCCGGGCCGCCACGGCCGCAGGCATCCCCGTGACGATCGCCAAGGCCGACGGCACCCCCGTCAACGCGGCCTCCATGCTGGCCGTGCTCGGCCTCGGCGCCCAGGGGGGCGAGGAGGTCGTCCTGGCCTCCGACGCCGAGGGCGCGGACACCGCGCTGGACCGGCTGGCCAAGCTGGTGTCCGAGGGGCTCGAGGAGCTTCCCGAGACGGTCTGACCGTCGGCAGGACGGGGCAGGACGGCCGACTGATCCGGCTGATTCTTCCGGTCCGGCTGATCGGGCTGATCAGGCGCCGAAGCCGTGCCGTCCTCTCCGGACGGCACGGCTTCTCCGTTTTCCGGGCGCGGTGTGTCAGATGTTCACGCCGTGCCCGCGGAGGTAGGCCACGGGGTCGACGTCGGAGCCGTAGTCCGGGGCCGTACGGGCCTCGAAGTGCAGGTGCGCTCCGGTGACGTTGCCGGTCGCGCCGGACAGGCCGATCCGCTGGCCGGGGACGACCGTCTGGCCCACCGAGACCGCGATGGACGACAGGTGGCCGTACTGGGTGTACATGCCGTCGGCCATCCTGATCACGACCTGGTTGCCGTACGCCCCGCCCCAGCCGGCCTGGACGACGGTGCCGACGCCGACCGCGTGGACGGCGGCGCCGCTCGCGGCGTGGAAGTCGATGCCGGTGTGGGAACCGGAGGACCACAGGGAGCCACCGCTCCGGTAGCCGGTGGAGACGTAGGAGCCGGAGATCGGCGACACGAAGGTGTTCAGACGCCTGCGCTCGGCCTCACGGGCGGCGCGCGCCTCGGCCTCGCGCTCCTTCTCCGCCTGCTCCGCGGCCTTCTTGCGGGCGGCCGCCTCGGCCAGCTTCTGTTCGGCGGCCTGCTTCTGGGCGGCGGCCTGGGCGCCGATCTTCTCGGCGATGCTGTCGCCGATGGTGACGACCGGGGTCAGGCCGGTGTCCTCGGGAGCGGGAGCCTCGGCGGCGAGGGCCGGGGAGGCGGCGAGAGTGCCGACGACGCCGGTGGTGGTGAGGGCCGCGACGCCCGCCGCGCGGGCGGTGGTGCGGTGCATCCGGCTGGGCCGGCGGTGCTTCCCGGTGGCGCGAGTGAACGCCATGTAGACGCTGGTCCTTTCCTTCCCTGTCGCCTACCGGGTTAGCTGACAGGTTCGGAGCAGGAAGGTCTCCTACGGACACCCTCGCGACACGCGCGGGCGTCCGATTCACCTCAGGGACTGCGTGGGTCCCCGGCTCCCCTGGCTCGCGCCGTACGGGGACTCGGCGATGGCTGCCCGGTGCCGCGGGTGCGGCGCACTGCCCGACGAACAGCCGGACCGACGCTAGACGGGGGTGCTTTTGATTCCCAAACGGAACAGAGGTTTTGTAGCGCAGACCACAGGGCAGAGAGGAAGACTTCGCCTCAATTCAGACACCGTGGGGCCCTGGTGACGCTTCGGTCACCAGGGCCCCACGCACGCGTGCCGCTACTCGGCCGCCACGACGGTGACGCGGCCGATGCCGAGAGCCTCGACGGGCTCCTTGATCTGCGCGGCGTCACCGACGAGGACGGTCACCAGCCGGTCCACCGGGAAGGCGTTGACGACGGCCGCGGTGGCCTCCACCGTGCCGGTGGCGGCGAGCTGCTGGTACAGCGTCGCCTGGTAGTCGTCGGGCAGGTGCTGCTCGACCTGGTCGGCCAGCGTGTTCGCCACGGCGGCCGCCGTCTCGTACTTCAGCGGCGCCACGCCGACGAGGTTCTGCACGGCGACGTCCCGCTCGGTGTCGGTCAGGCCCTCGGCGGCGAGCTTGCGCAGCACCGTGAAGAGGTCCCGCAGGGCCGGGCCGGTGTTCGGCGTGTCGACCGAGCCGCTGATGGCGAGCATCGCGGCGCCCGAGCCGTCGGGGGCGGAACGCAGCACCTGGCCGAACGCCCGCACACCGTAGGTGTAGCCCTTCTCCTCGCGCAGGACACGGTCCAGGCGGGAGGTGAGGGTGCCGCCGAGGCAGTACGTGCCGAGCACCTGGGCGGGCCACACACGGTCGTGCCGGTCGGGGCCGACACGACCGATGAGCAGCTGTGTCTGGACGGCGCCGGGCCGGTTGACGATGACCACGCGCCCGGTGTCGTCGGCGGTCACCGGCGGCACGGGCCGCGGCTTGGCGGGCGCCCCCGTCCAGGCGCCCAGGGTCTCGCCCAGCAGCTCGTCCAGGTCGATGCCGGTGAGGTCGCCGACGACCACGACGGTGGCCGTGGCGGGACGTACGTACCGGTCGTAGAAGGAGCGGACGGCCGCCGAGTCGATGGCGCCGACCGTCTCCTCGGTGCCCTGGCGCGGGCGCGACATGCGCGCGGTGGCCGGGAACAGCTCCTTGGAGAGCTCCTTGGCGGCACGGCGGGCGGGGTTGGCCTGCTCGTGCGGGATCTCGTCGAGCCGGTTGCGCACCAGCCGCTCGACCTCGGAGTCGGCGAAGGCGGGTGCCCTGAGGGCGTCGGCCAGCAGGCCGAGCCCCTTGGCCAGGCGGGAGGCCGGGACCTCCAGGACGAGCCGTACGCCGGGGTGGTCGGCGTGCATGTCGAGGGTGGCGCCCGCGCGCTCCAGCTCGGCGGCGAACTCCTCGGCGGAGTGCTTGTCGGTGCCCTCGGAGAAGGCCCGGGCCATGATCGTGGCGACGCCGTCCAGGCCGTCCGGCTCGGCGTCCAGGGGCGCGTCCAGCAGCACCTCGACGGCGACGACCTGCTGGCCGGGGCGGTGGCAGCGCAGCACCGTCAGGCCGTTGTCCAGCGTTCCGCGCTCGGGTGCCGGGAACGCCCACGGCCTGGCCTCGCCCGCCTGGGGCCGGGGGTGGAACTCCATCGTGGCGAGCTCGGTCACTTCGCCGCCTCCTCGGTGTCGTCGGTGGCCGCGGCGTCCGCGTCCTGGGCGTCGGCGGCTTCGGCTGCTTCGACTGCCTCGGCCGTGTCGGCGGCGGTCGGCTCGTAGACGAGCACCGCGCGGTTGTCGGGCCGCAGGCGGGCCCTGGCGGCCTCCTGGACCTCCTGCGGGGTCACCTCCAGGACGCGCTTGACGGCGGTCAGGGCGAGCTGCGGGTCGCCGAACAGGACGGCGTACCGGCACAGTTCGTCGGCGCGGCCCGCGACCGTGCCGAGCCGGTCCAGCCACTCGCGCTCCAACTGGGCCTGGGCGCGCTCCATCTCCTCGGCCGTCGGTCCCTCCTCCGCGAACCGGGAGAGCTCCTCGTCGATGGCCGACTCGATGACGGGGATCTCGACGTCGCCGGAGGCCTTCACGTCCAGCCAGCCCAGGGAGGGCGCGCCGGCCAGCCGCAGCAGGCCGAAGCCGGCGGCGACGGCGGTACGGTCGCGGCGCACCAGCCGGTTGTACAGGCGGGAGGACTCGCCGCCGCCGAGGATGGTCAGCGCCAGGTCGGCCGCGTCGCACGCGCGCGTGCCGTCGTGCGGGAGCCGGTAGGCGGCCATCAGGGCACGGGCCGGGACCTCCTCCTCGACGACCTCGCGCATCTGCTCGCCGATGGTCTCGGGCAGGGAGCCGTCGCGGGGCTGGGGCTTGCCGTCGTGGGACGGGATGGAGCCGAAGTACTTCTCGATCCAGGCGAGCGTCTGCTGCGGGTCGATGTCGCCGACGACCGACAGGACGGCGTTGTTGGGCGCGTAGTACGTCCGGAAGAACTGCCGGGCGTCCTCCAGGGTGGCCGCGTCGAGGTCCGCCATGGAACCGATCGGCGTGTGGTGGTACGGGTGGCCCTCCGGGTAGGCGAGGGCGGTCAGCCTCTCGAAGGCGGTGCCGTAGGGGACGTTGTCGTAGCGCTGGCGGCGCTCGTTCTTGACGACGTCCCGCTGGTTCTCCATGGACTCGTCGTCCAGCGCGGCGAGCAGGGAGCCCATGCGGTCGGCCTCCAGCCAGAGGGCGAGCTCCAGCTGGTGGGCGGGCATGGTCTCGAAGTAGTTGGTGCGCTCGAAGCTGGTGGTGCCGTTGAGCGAGCCGCCCGCGCCCTGCACCAGCTCGAAGTGACCGTTGCCCTTGACCTGGGCGGAGCCCTGGAACATCAGGTGCTCGAAAAGGTGAGCCAGGCCGGTGCGTCCCTTGACCTCGTGGCGCGAGCCGACGTCGTACCAGAGGCACACCGCCGCGACCGGGGTCAGGCGGTCCTCGGAGAGCACCACGCGCAGGCCGTTGGCCAGGCGGTGCTCGGTCGCTGTCAGGCCGCCGGAGCCTGCCTCGGCTGTGGCCGTGTGACCCATGGGCATGTACATCCCTTCGATCGCGATGGCGGTGTGCGAACCGCCCGTTTCCTGCCAGTCCTGCCACTGTATGCAAGCGTGCGGACCCCTGGCGAAGTTCCCGGAGGTCGTACGCCGAGAGCGAGATCGGAAGCGGGGCGAGCGAGCCGTCGGACGCGCCCCGAGCGCAGGACGCCTCCGGGGCGCGGTGGGGCAGTCGAGGCCGGCGCCCCACACCCGCGGCGCGGGCACGAAACAGTGGCGATGGACGTGGACAACCCGCCACGGCGTCCCACGCCCGCGGCGCAGGCACGCGTGCGTGGCGCGGGGCAGGCCGGGAAGCGGCTGCGGCGAGAGTGCGCGGGCACGGGCACGCGTGCGTGGCGCGGGCGTGGCACCGGTCGGTCTTTGCGGGTTCGGGCGGGGCGGCACGCGCGCGGGAGAGGGGCCGCGATCGTCGGCGTGGGGATGGCCATCCTCTGGGGGCGACGCGCGCGCGGAGGACGGGCCGGCCGTTCCGGGACTCCGTGGGCCCGGCCAAGGCGCCCGGGCGCGGAACCGGCCTCGGGGGCCGGGGCATCGGACGTCACTGCTGAGCCGCTGCGGTCGCCCCACAGGAGCGGGCCATGCCGCTGAAGCGGCTGCACCGCGCAGGCGGCGGCAGCGTCGGGCGGGATCGCCGGGCCAGGAGGTGCCGCCGGCTCCCCGGGCCCGGCGGGCGCCGCGGCCGGAATGCCGCGCGTGTGCAGGGCACTGGCACGAGGCCGAGGCGCGGCTCGGAGTCGGGTTCGGAAATTCCACGCGTGCGCGAGGCACACGTCCCCAGTCCGGCGGAGTCCGCGCTCCACTGGCGGAATTCCACGCGCGCGAGGCACACGGTGCCGTCCGGGGCGTAGGGCCAGGCGTTGGACGGAATTCCACGCGTGCGCGAGGCACGCGCTTCCGGCCGGGCGGGCACTGCACCGGACCCGCGGAAATTCCGCGGGTCCGCGGGGCACGCGTGCGCGTGGGACGGGCAACGCGCGGCGGGAGCATCTCGGGGTACGAGGGCGGCCCGCGCCCGGAATCGTGGTGGTGACGGTGACTTCGGACGCGAGGCCGGCGGCTCCCATACGGTGGGGCAGAGGCCGGTGCGGCGGAGCCGGTGGGGCGGGGGCTGGTCCGGGTTGTCAGTCGGGCGGTCCACAATGGTCCGCGTCAGATCCCGTCACGCTTCAGCAAGGAGCCGGCAGCGATGGCCCGCCGCAGCACGAAGACCCCGCCGCCCGACGACTCGTACGAGGAGAAGATCCTCGACATCGACGTCGTCGATGAAATGCAGGGCTCCTTCCTCGAATACGCGTACTCGGTCATCTACTCCCGCGCCCTGCCGGACGCCCGGGACGGTCTCAAGCCGGTGCACCGCCGCATCGTCTACCAGATGAACGAGATGGGCCTGCGGCCTGAGCGCGGGTACGTGAAGTGCGCCCGCGTCGTCGGCGAGGTCATGGGCAAGTTGCACCCGCACGGCGACGCGTCGATCTACGACGCCCTCGTGCGCATGGCGCAGCCCTTCTCCATGCGCGTTCCCCTGGTCGACGGCCACGGCAACTTCGGTTCGCTGGGCAACGACGACCCGCCGGCGGCCATGCGGTACACCGAGTGCCGTATGGCGGCGGCGACGTCCCTGATGACGGAGTCCATCGACGAGGACACCGTCGACTTCGCCCCCAACTACGACGGCCAGGAACAGGAACCGGTCGCCCTGCCCGCCGCCTTCCCGAACCTGCTCGTCAACGGCTCCTCGGGCATCGCCGTCGGCATGGCCACGAACATGCCTCCGCACAACCTCAACGAGGTCATCGCGGCCGCCCGCCACCTGATCCGTTACCCGAACGCGGACCTGGACGCCCTGATGAAGCACGTCCCGGGCCCGGACCTGCCCACCGGCGGCCGGATCGTCGGCCTGTCCGGGGTCAGGGACGCCTACGAGACGGGCCGCGGCACCTTCAAGATCCGCGCGACGGTCTCGGTGGAGACGGTGACGGCCCGCCGCAAGGGGCTGATCATCACTGAACTGCCCTTCGCCGTGGGCCCGGAGAAGGTGATCGCCAAGATCAAGGACCTGGTCGGCTCGAAGAAGGTCCAGGGCATCGCCGACGTCAAGGACCTCACCGACCGCGAGCACGGCCTGCGCCTGGTCATCGAGATCAAGAACGGCTTCGTGCCGGAGGCCGTCCTGGAGCAGCTCTACAAGCTGACGCCGATGGAGGAGTCCTTCGGCATCAACAACGTCGCGCTCGTCGACGGCCAGCCCCTCACCCTGGGCCTCAAGGAGCTCCTGGAGGTCTACCTCGACCACCGCTTCGACGTCGTACGGCGCCGCAGCGAGTACCGGCGCGGCAAGCGGCGCGACCGGCTGCACCTGGTCGAGGGCCTGCTCACCGCGCTGATGGACATCGACGAGGTCATCCGTCTGATCCGCTCCAGCGAGAACTCCGCGCAGGCCAAGGAGCGCCTGATGGAGCACTTCTCGCTGAGCGAGGTGCAGACGCAGTACATCCTCGACACGCCGCTGCGCCGTCTGACCAAGTTCGACCGCATCGAGCTGGAGGCGGAGAAGGACAAGCTCGTCGCGGAGATCGAGGAGCTGACCCGGATCCTGGAGTCGGACGCGGAGCTGCGCAAGCTGGTGTCGGCCGAACTGGCCGCGGTCGCCAAGAAGTTCGGCACTCCGCGGCGCACGATGCTGCTGGAGGCGGGCGCCGCCCCGGCCGCCGCGGTGCCGCTGCAGGTGGCGGACGACCCGTGCCGCGTACTGCTGTCCTCGGCGGGTCTGCTGGCCCGTACGGCGAACAGCGATCCGTTCCCGCAGGGCACGGACGGCAAGCGGCACAAGCACGACCTGATCGTCTCGGCGGTTCCGGCGACCGCCCGCGGCGAGGTGGGCGTGGTGACGTCCGCCGGCCGCCTGCTCCGGGTGAACGTCATCGACCTGCCCCAGCTGCCGGAGACGGCCTCGGCGGCGCACCTCTCCGGCGGCGCACCCCTGGCGGAGTTCGTCACCCTGGAGGAAGACGAGAGCGTGGTCTGCCTGACCACGCTGGACGAGTCGTCGCCGGGCCTGGCCCTCGGCACCGAACAGGGTGTCGTCAAGCGTGTGGTCCCCGACTACCCCTCGAGCAGGGAGGAGTTGGAGGTCATCACCCTCAAGGAGGGCGACCGGATCGTCGGCGCGGTGGAGCTGCGCACCGGTGAGGAGGACCTGGTCTTCATCACGGACGACGCCCAGCTCCTGCGTTACCAGGCCTCCCAGGTCCGCCCGCAGGGCCGCCCGGCCGGCGGCATGGCCGGCATCAAGCTCGCCGAGGGCGCCAAGGTCATCTCGTTCACGGCCATCGATCCGGCCGCGGACGCGGTCGTCGTCACCGTCGCCGGCTCGCGCGGGACGCTGGACGACTCCGTGCAGACGACGGGCAAGGTCACCCCGTTCGACCAGTTCCCGCGCAAGGGCCGGGCGACCGGCGGTGTCCGCTGCCAGCGGTTCCTGAAGGGCGAGGACTGCCTGGCCTTCGCCTGGGCCGGCCCCACGCCGGCCCGGGCCGCGCAGAAGAACGGCAGCCCGGCCGAACTCCCGGAGGCCGACCCGCGCCGCGACGGCTCGGGCGGGTCGCTGCCGAAGACGTTGGCGGTGGTGGCGGGGCCGGCCTAGACCGGGGGCTCCTGCAGGTCCGGATCCCCGGGATCCGGTTCCTCGGAGCCTCGTACGTAGCGGAGGACGCCCCACATGCCGTGCTCGTCGGCGTGCGGGGCGTCGTCCTTGCACGCCTCCAGCTCCTTGCCGAGGGCGCCCGTGTCGATGCCGGAGCCGATGAGCACCAGCTGGGTGAGGCGGGGTTCGCCGGCCGGCCAGGGTTCGGGATAGAAGCGCAGGAAGCGGCCCACGGCGTGCACGGCGTAGCGGTTGCGGGGGTCGTGGGGGCCGAAGTCGACGTACCCCTTGATCCGGTAGAGCCCGTCGGGGCGGCTGTCGAGGAACCGCATCAGCCGGCGGGGGCCGAGCGGCACGTCGGCGGCGAAGGAGAGGCTGTCGTAGCCGGTGTGCAGGTGCCCGGCGTGGCCGCTGTCGTAGCCGGTGTGCAGGTGCCCGGCGTGGCCGCTGTCGTAGCCGGTGTGCAGGTGCCCGGCGTGGCCGCTGTCGTAGCCGGTGTGCAGGTGCCCGGCGTGGCCGCTGTCGTCGCTGCCCTCGTGCAGATCGTCGAAGGACAACTGCCCGATGCGCTCCTCGCCGGGCCTGCAGTCGAAGAGGAACTCGGGGTCGACACGGCCGTGGGAGGCCGGGACGACGGCGGCCCCGTCGACGAGGGACGCCACGAGGTCGAGCACCTTTTCCACGTCGGCGGCCCGGTCCGCCTTGTTGACGACGACGAGGTCGGCGAGCGCGAGATGCCGGTCGAGTTCCGGGTGGAGCGCGCGGGTGGCGTCGAACTCGGCGGCGTCGACGACCTCGACGAGCCCGCCGTAGACGACCCTGGGGTTGTCACTGGCCAGCACCATGCGGACGAGCTCCTGGGGTTCGGCGAGTCCGCTGGCCTCGATGACGACGACGTCGATACCGGCGGCGGGGCTCGTGAGCCGGTCCAGGTACACGTCGAGCTCGCTCACGTCGACCGCGCAGCACAGGCACCCGTTGCCGAGGGAGACGGTGGAGTCCCCGAGCGCTCCCGCGACCGCCATGGCGTCGATCTCGATGGCGCCGAAGTCGTTGACGATCGCGCCGATACGGCTTCCGCCGCTGTGGTGGAGGAGGTGGTTGAGCAGCGTGGTCTTCCCGGAGCCGAGGAATCCGGCGAGCACGACGACCGGGATCTGCGGCACGGCCGGACTCGGACTTGGCTGCGGACCCGGACCCGGACCCGGACTTGGCTGCGGGCTTGGGCTCGGGTTCCGGCTCGGACTGGAGTCCCGGCTCGGCTGACTCACCGTGCGACCTCTCTCACGCCGACGCGTGCACCGGCTCACGACCGCGGTGCACGCACGAAGGTGGAATGCCGATCAAGGATACGAGCCACCTGCCGACGCCTGTCCCGCGGCGGCGCCCGGAGCGGGTCACTCACACGGCCGAAAGCCGCTTCGCATCCGGTCAGGTTAGGCTTACCTGCGTGAGTACGTGCTCAACCCTTTCCCGGCAGTCCGACGAGCCGCTGGCCGCCAC
Source organism: Streptomyces triticisoli (assembly GCF_003270085.1). GTDB lineage: Bacteria > Actinomycetota > Actinomycetes > Streptomycetales > Streptomycetaceae > Streptomyces > Streptomyces triticisoli. The sequence goes on from NZ_QFDQ01000020.1 coordinate 83,902, forward strand.
CGCGCCCGTGGCGACGACGTGGCTGCTGCTGGAACAACCCGGCCCATGGGGTGCCAAGGCGCTCACTTCGAGCCACCTGGACCCCGCTGCCGGCCGTGCGTTGGAGCGGGCCGCGCAGGGCACCGGCGTCCGTATCGCGCTCATCCGCCGCCCGGGCCGCCACCCGGACCGCGGCACGTCGTCCCTGCGGCGTGTGTACGCGGCCCACACCGTTCCGGGGAACGTATGGCTGCACAGCGCCATGACCGCCGACCCCGAACAGCTGCTGGACCTCGACTTCGCCGCACTGGGCAGGGGTGACCACCACACCTTCGACGCGGCACTGCAGGGCGCGCCCCACACAGGTGATCCGCTCACACTGGTGTGCACCAACGGCAAGCGCGACCGGTGCTGCGCCCTCCTCGGCCGTCCCCTCGCGGCCGAGCTGACCTCCTCCGGGGTCCAGGAGGTCTGGGAGGTCACGCACCTGGGCGGCCACCGCTTCTCGCCGACGCTCCTCGTGCTGCCGTACGGCTACGCGTACGGGCGGGCCGAGGCGCACACCGTCAAGGAGGTCCTGCACGGCGTGCGGGAGGGCCGGGTGGTCCTCGAGGGCTGCCGGGGCCGTACGGCCTGGGAGCGGCACGAGCAGGCCGCGGAGCTGGCCGTGCGGCAGGCGGCGGGCGAGTACCGCGCGGACGCGCTGAGCGTCGTACGCACCGACGGCGCCGCGCCCCGCTGGGAGGTGACCGTCGCCCACGCCGACGGGCGCCGCTGGGAGGTGACCGTGGCCCAGGGGGCCGCCCAGCCGCCCCGGCCGGAGAGCTGTGGCGCCTCGGTACTGGGCGGGCCGACGCGCATGGACGTGGTCGCCGTCCGCGAACCGGCGGGCACCCGGCTCACCGGATGACGGCACCGCCGCGCAGCCGGCGATCCGTACCACACCCGCTGTGGCGGCCCACGCCTGTCGACGTACCGCCATGGGGCATGAGTTTCCCGCCTCCCGCACGCCGCCGCCGGCTCCGCCTGCCACGGCGGGTGTTCTCGCGGGTGCTGCTGATGCGGCCGGCGATCGCCGAGGGAGTCGCGGTGCTCGCGACCGGGCTGTTCCTCGCGCCGCTCGGCCGTCAGCTGGACGAGCAGGCGATGCGCCGCGCGCTCGCCATCGCGGCGACCACCGCCGAGAACCGGCAGCTCGCGCTGGATCCGCAGCACACCGCCCCGAGCGCCGACGGGCCCGTGCAGCTGGAGGCGGAACGGATCCGCAAGGTGGCCGGCGCCGAGTACATCGTGATGGAGATCGACACCGGCACGCTGGGTCGCTCGGCGCATGGCAAGGTGCCGCTGTACGGCGACAGCCACCGCATCGTCGGGGCGGTCTTCGTCGGCATCGCCTACAACAGCGTGCGCGCCAAGCTGATCGGCGCGATCCCAGGACTGCACGCCTACGCCGGCGGGGTCCGGGCGGCCGTCGCGGTGGCCGCCCGGACCGGCCTGAGCCGCTCCACCGCCCAGCGCTGTCCGCGCCGCCTGGAGCAGGCCGGGCGTCTGCGCCTGTCCCTGAAGCACGGCGACACGGGGCGGCCCGAGCACCGGTACGCGTGGGGGGCGCCGTAGTCCGGTCCGGGCGGCGGTGCGGTGGTACGACGGTGCGGCGCCGGCCGACGTCACACGGCGCCCGCTCCCGTCAGTGACCGCACCTCCGTCTCCGCGTGCTTGGCCTCGTCCGGCAGTTCGGTGGAGGTGACGGTGCCGAGCCAGCCGGCGAGGAATCCGAGCGGGACGGAGACGATGCCGGGGTTCTGCAGCGGGAAGAGCTGGAAGTCGACGCCCGGGAAGAGGGAGTCGGGGCTTCCGGAGACCACTGGGGAGAGCACGACGAGCACCAGGGCGGGGATCAGTCCGCCGTAGACGGCCCACACCGCGCCGCGGGTCGTGAAACCGCGCCAGAACAGCGAGTACAGCAGCACCGGCAGGTTCGCGGAGGCGGCCACGGCGAAGGCGAGGCCCACCAGGAAGGCGACGTTGAGGTCGCGGGCGAGCAGGCCGAGGGCGATCGCCAGCACGCCGATGCCGGCCGCGGCGACGCGCGCCACGGCGACCTCACTGCGCTGCCGGGCACCGCGGCGCCGCAGGGAGGCGTACAGGTCGTGGGCCACCGACGCCGAGGAGGAGAGCGTGATCCCGGCGACCACCGCGAGGATCGTGGCGAAGGCGACCGCGGCCACCACCGCGAACAGGACCGTGCCCGCCGTGGAGCCCGCGCCGCCGCCCAGGTCGAGGGCCAGCAGCGGGACCGCCGTGTTCCCGGCCGCGTTGGACTCCCGCAGGGCGTCCGGTCCGACGATCGCCGCCGCGCCGAAGCCGAGGACGATCGCCATCAGGTAGAAGCCGCCGATGAGCCCGATGGACCAGATCGCCGAACGCCGGGCGGCCCGCGCGGTCGGCACGGTGTAGAAGCGGGACAGGATGTGCGGCAGCCCGGCCGTGCCGAGCACCAGTGCGAGCCCGAGGCTGATGAAGTCCAGGCTCGCGGTCAGGTCCCCGCCGTACTTCAGTCCGGGAACCAGGAAGGCGTCCCCGTGCCCGCTGCGTTCGGCCGCGGTGAGCAGCAGCCGGTCGAGGTCGCCGTGGAACCTGACCAGGACGAGCACGGTCAGCACGACGGTGCCGCCCATCATCAGGACCGCCTTGACGATCTGGATCCAGGTGGTGGCCCGCATCCCTCCCAACGACACATAGATCACCATCAGCGCGCCGACGCCGACGACGGTCCAGGCCTGCGCTCCCCCGCCGGTCCGCCCGAGGAGCAGCGCCACCAGGCTGCCCGCGCCCACCATCTGCGCCACCAGGTACAGAACGGACACGGTGACCGAAGAGGTTCCCGCCGCGATCCGCACCGGCCGCTCGCTCATCCGGGCCGCGACCACGTCGGCGAGCGTGAACCGTCCGCAGTTGCGCACCAGTTCGGCGACGAGGAACAGCACCACCAGCCAGGCCACGAGGAAGCCCACGACGTACAGCACCCCGTCGTAGCCGAACAGCGCGATCAGCCCGGGAACGCCCAGGAAGGAGGCGGCCGACGCGTAGTCGCCCGCGACGGCGAAGCCGTTCTCCATGGGCGAGAACAGCCGCCCGCCCGCGTAGAACTCCTCCGCCGAACCGTGCCGGTTGCGGCTCACCCAGGTGGTGATTCCCAGAGTGACCGCGACGAACGCGCTGAACAGCAGCAGCGCCAGTGTCTGGTGGTCGCCGGTCACGACGCACCGCCCCGGACGCCGCGCGTCAGCTCCTGCGTGTCCCACCGCAGTTCGAGCGCCGCCCGGTCCCGGCGCAGCCGTGCGTGCCGGGCGTAGGCCCAGGCCAGGAGGAAGGTGCTGAGGAACTGTCCGAGACCGGCCAGCATCGCCACGTTCACCGCGCCCGCCACCGGCCGCGCCATGAGCGCGGGCGCGGTCGTCGCGGTCACGACGTACGCCACGTACCAGACGAGGAGGACCGCGACCGCCGGGACGACGAACCGCCGGTACCGGCTGCGCACCTCCTGGAACGCCGCGCTGCGCTGCACCTCGAGGTACACCTCGGCCGCCGCGCCGCCGGCCGGTCCGGCCCGCCCCTCGCGGCGGGCCGCCGGTACCGGTGCGGAGGGGACCGCCGTGCCGTCCCCCTCGCCCCAGCCGGCGGCCAGCGCGTCGTACCAGGGGTCGCGATACCTCATGTCATCCGCGCCCCCGCGGGGACGGCCGTTGCTCGACTGCATGCCCAAGGATGGACAGAACGGGAAGATCCCTGACTTCCCTTCCCCCGCTCTTCACCCCATCAGGTGACTCAGGGGACAGGGGGCGTCACTATGCGTCGATGCGTGAGCGGTCCAGTGTCGCGGCCGAGCTCGCGATGAACTCCTTGCGGGGAGCCACGTCGTTGCCCATCAGGAGGTCGAAGACCTGCTCGGCGGCCTCGAGGTCGGAGAGGTTGATCCGGCGCAGGGTGCGGTGGCGCGGGTCCATGGTCGTCTCGGCCAGCTGGTCGGCGTCCATCTCACCGAGACCCTTGTACCGCTGGATCGAGTCCTTGTACCGGATCTTCTTGCTCTGGAACTCGAGCAGCTTGTCGCGCAGTTCGCGGTCCGAGTAGGTGTAGACGTACTTGTCCTGGCCCCTCTTCGGCTGGACCAGCTCGATGCGGTGCAGCGGCGGCACCGCGGCGAACACCCGGCCCGACTCGACCATGGGCCGCATGTAGCGGTGGAACAGCGTCAGGAGCAGGGTGCGGATGTGGGAGCCGTCCACGTCGGCGTCGGTCATCATGATGATCTTGCCGTAGCGCGCGGCGTCCAGGTCGAAGGTCCGGCCCGATCCGGCTCCTATCACTTGGATGATCGCGCCGCACTCGGCGTTCTTCAGCATGTCCGTGACGGACGACTTCTGGACGTTGAGGATCTTGCCGCGGATCGGCAGCAGCGCCTGGAACTCGGAGTTCCGCGCCAGCTTCGCCGTACCGAGCGCGGAGTCGCCCTCGACGATGAACAGTTCGCTGCGGTCGACGTCGTCGCTGCGGCAGTCGGCGAGCTTGGCCGGCAGCGAGGAGGACTCCAGGGCCGTCTTGCGGCGCTGCGCGTCCTTGTGCTGGCGGGCGGCGATGCGCGTACGGGCGGCGGCGACGGCCTTCTCCAGCACCACGCGCGCCTGCTGTGCGGCGTCGCGCCTGGTGGACGTCAGGAACGCCTTGAGTTCCTTGGTGACGATGTTGTTCATGATGCGGCGGGCCGCCGAGGTGCCGAGGACCTCCTTGGTCTGGCCCTCGAACTGCGGCTCGGCCAGGCGGACCGTGACGACCGCGGTGAGGCCTTCCAGGGCGTCGTCCTTGACGACGTCGTCCTCGGCGACGCGCAGCATCTTCTTGGCCCGCAGCACCTCGTTCACGGTCTTGGTGACCGCCTGCTCGAAGCCGGCGACATGGGTGCCGCCCTTGGGGGTGGCGATGATGTTGACGAAGGACCGGAGCGTGGTGTCGTAGCCGGTCCCCCAGCGCATCGCGACGTCCACGCCGAGCTCGCGGGTGACTTCGGTGGGCGTCATCTGGCCGTGGTCGTCGAGGACCGGGACCGTCTCCTTGAAGGTGCCGTGCCCGGTGAAGCGGAGGACGTCGCAGACGGGCCGGTCGCTCGCCAGGTACTCGCAGAACTCGCTGATGCCGCCGTCGTAGCGGAAGGACTCCTCGCCCTTGCTGCCGCCCTCGCCGAGGCCGTACTCGTCACGGACGACGATGGTCAGTCCGGGCACCAGGAAGGCCGTCTGGCGGGCGCGCTGGTGCAGGGTCTCCAGGGAGAGCTTGGCGTCCTTGAGGAAGATCTGGCGGTCGGCCCAGTAACGCACGCGCGTGCCGCTGCGCGTCTTGGGGATCTTCTTGGCCTTGCGCAGACCGCCCTTGGCCTCGAACTTGGTGTCGGGCCCGTTGCCCGTGAACGCGCCGGGCACGCCGCGCCGGAAGCTGATGGCGTGGGTGTGGCCGCCACGGTCCACCTCGATGTCCAGCCGGGCGGACAGGGCGTTGACCACGGAGGCGCCGACGCCGTGCAGACCACCGGAGGCGGCGTAGGAGCCGCCGCCGAACTTTCCGCCCGCGTGCAGCTTGGTCATGACGACCTCGACGCCGGACATGCCCGTCTTGGGCTCGACGTCGACCGGGATGCCGCGGCCGTTGTCCCGCACCTCCACGGAACCGTCGTCGTACAGGACGACCTCGATGCGGTCGCAGAAGCCTCCGAGGGCTTCGTCCACGGAGTTGTCGATGATCTCCCACAGGCAGTGCATCAGGCCGCGGCTGTCGGTGGAGCCGATGTACATGCCCGGGCGCTTGCGCACGGCTTCGAGGCCCTCGAGGACGAGCAGGTGCCGCGCGGTGTAGTTGGAGCTGTCCCGGTCTGCTCCTGTCAGCAGCGCTGTGGACGGCACGGACGTCTCGGCGGTCACGCGGTTCGCTCCTCGCTGAATTTCAAATGGGGCCCTGGTGAACAAGGGCGCGGCTTGGGTCGCCGCTCAGAGGGTACCGAGGCCTGGTAGAGCCCTTGCAACGCAACCCTCGGCAGGGACCCAGAGTAGTAGAGAGTCGCATGAGTGTTCGATGCTTCGACGGAGTGAAGCACATATCACGTTCCCTTCGGAGGCATGAACCATTTAGGCTCCGGGCACGTCCTCATGAGCAACCGGCAACCCGGCCGGGGAGGACCGACCATGACCGACAGCGCGAACCCGTACGACACATAGAAACGCAATACGGCACATTCGCCGCCAAACCGGCAACAGCCAGCCGTCCCGGAAAGATTTTTCGAGGAAAAGCCACGATCGGGAACGTTTGGGGCTGGTTGGATGTTGACCCTGGTACGACAGCTCGTCGAGCTAGAGAAGAGGCGACGTGACTACTGTTCTGACCCCCGCGAGCCCGCTGACGGCCGCCGATCGCTGCGACCGCTGCGGCGCCCAGGCATACCTGCGCGTTGTCCTGCTCAGCGGTGGAGAACTGCTCTTCTGCGCCCACCACGGTCGCAAGTTCGAGCCGGAACTCAAGAAGATCGCCGCTGAGATACAGGACGAGACGGGGCGCCTGATGCCCGGTGGCACGAGCGCGTCCGCCCAAGAGCGCTGACATCTCGCACGACGAGCCAGCTCCGGCACAGGCCGGCGAACGGGCGGCCGCCCCTGGTTGTCAGGAGCGGCCGCCCGTCCTCGTGGCCGGTGACGCCGGTCAGGGCTCGTCGGGCGCCCCGCGCGACGCCTTGACGCCAAGAACCTGGCTCAGCGTCCGTACGATGTCGGACACGCGCGTGTAGACGCCAGGGCCCTCCGCGCGCCCACAGCCGTTCCCCCACGACACGAGCCCGATCAGCCGCCCCCGCGCGACCAGCGGGCCCCCGCTGTCCCCCTGGCACGCGTCCCGGCCCCCCGTGGCCTCCCCCGCACACAGCATGCTGCCGGGCAGGTACGTGCCGTCCTCGCTGCCGCCCGGATAGGCCCGTTCGCACTGCGCGTCGGGCAGGACATGGACCCGCGCGGCATGCAGACTGTGCGCGTAGACACCGGTGCCGGCGGTGTCCCCCCAGCCGTAGACCGTGGCGCTCGTACCGGGCGCGTACGCCGGGTCGCCCGCGCCCGCCAGAGGTATGACGGAGCTCTGGGGCACCGGCTCGGCGAGGGTGAGCACGGCGAAGTCACCGGCGTTGGTGTCGGCGTCATAGTGCGGGTTGACCCAGACGGCGCGCACCGGGATCTCCTTGCCCTGGCGCGAGAGCAGATCCGTACGCCCGGTGATCACTTTCAGATCCCGCGTCGGTGGCGCGCCCACGACATCTCCGCCCAGACAGTGGGCCGCGGTGAGCACCGCTGTCCGGCCGACCACCACGCCACCGCAGAACTGCCCCGCCCGCGTGCCTCCGAACCGGTCACGGCTGGCGAGGGCCACGGCCCACGGACTGTGCGACACATCGACGGGGAAGCCGCCGATGACAACGCTGTCGGCGGCGGAGGGAGCGGCGGTGGCCAACGGTATCGCGGCTCCCACGGCCGCCAGGACCAGCGGCCGGGCCAGTGCCCGGGCAACACGGCGTCGCATGATGCTCCTCACTCTGGGACGATCATCGGACACCCAGAGTCATGCAGAGCGACGCGCCCCGCAGCACGAAGGGCCCGGCAGCACGAAGGGCCCGCTCCCCGGGTGGGGAGCGGGCCCTTCGTGTCGTACGTACCGGACCTGCGCGCCGCAGGGCCGGAGCTGGTCGATCTAGTCGAGGTAGTCGCGCAGTACCTGCGAGCGCGACGGGTGGCGCAGCTTCGACATGGTCTTGGACTCGATCTGACGGATCCGCTCGCGCGTGACGCCGTACACCTTGCCGATCTCGTCGAGGGTCTTCGGCTGACCGTCGGTGAGACCGAAGCGCATGGAGACGACGCCCGCCTCGCGCTCGGACAGGGTGTCGAGCACCGAGTGCAGCTGCTCCTGCAGCAGTGTGAAGCTGACCGCGTCGGCCGGGACGACCGCCTCGGAGTCCTCGATGAGGTCACCGAACTCGCTGTCGCCGTCCTCACCCAGCGGGGTGTGCAGCGAGATGGGTTCGCGGCCGTACTTCTGGACCTCGATGACCTTCTCCGGGGTCATGTCGAGCTCCTTGGCCAGCTCCTCCGGGGTGGGCTCGCGGCCCAGGTCCTGGAGCATCTGGCGCTGCACGCGCGCGAGCTTGTTGATGACCTCGACCATGTGCACCGGGATACGGATGGTGCGGGCCTGGTCGGCCATGGCGCGGGTGATCGCCTGACGGATCCACCAGGTGGCGTACGTGGAGAACTTGTAGCCCTTGGTGTAGTCGAATTTCTCCACCGCGCGGATGAGACCGAGGTTGCCCTCCTGGATCAGGTCCAGGAAGAGCATGCCGCGGCCGGTGTAGCGCTTGGCCAGGGAGACCACCAGACGGAGGTTGGCCTCCAGGAGGTGGTTCTTGGCGCGGCGGCCGTCCTCGGCGATGATCTCGAGCTCACGCTTGAGTTTGGGGGCGAGCTTGTCGGAGTTGGCCAGCTTGTCCTCGGCGAACAGACCCGCCTCGATCCGCTTGGCCAGCTCGACCTCCTGCTCGGCGTTGAGCAGGGGGACCTTGCCGATCTGCTTGAGGTAGTCCTTCACCGGGTCGGCGGTGGCGCCGGCCGCGGCGACCTGCTGGGCGGGGGCGTCGTCCTCGTCCTCGTCGGAGAGGACGAAACCGGCGTTCTCGGTGCTCTCGGGCTCCTCCGTGCCCTTGGTCTCCTCGAGTGCCTCGTCCTCGAGCAGCTCGGCGTCGTCCTTCTTGGCGGCCGCGGTCTTCTTGGCCGCCGTCTTCTTGGCCGCGGTCTTCTTCGCCGCCGTCTTCTTGGTGGCGGTCGTCTTCTTGGCAGCGGCCTTCTTGACGGGGGCCTCGCCCTCGACGGGCGTGTCGGCGGCGGGGGCCTCCGGGGTGGCGGTGGCGGTGGCCTTCCGGGTGGTCACCGCCTTCGCCGCGACCGTCTTGCCGGCGGTGCGCTTGGCCGGACTCTTCGCTGCGACGCTCTTTCGGGTGCGCTTGTTGGGCTCCGCGGCACTGACCATCAGCGTCACACCCTCTTCCTCGAGGACCTGGTTGAGGCTGCGCAGTACGTTCTTCCACTGAGTGGCCGGAATCTGGTCAGCTTCAAAGGCCCGACGCACATCGTCGCCGGCGATCTGCCCCTCAGCCTTTCCCCGCTCAATGAGCGCCATGACAGAGGCGGATTCGGCGATCTCCGGCGGGAGCGTACGGGATGTGCTGGCCGACACGAACAACCTCTCGGAACGTTGGAAAGCGGCTTCCGGCCCCGTCCACAGTGGACAGGAGCCGACCATCGACCTGGGGATGGGCCGACGGTACGGGCGGAGGCCGGGAAGAGGCACAGCGCCGTGAACGACGTCCGTATTCCCTCCGCGGCTGCCACTAATTAGGTCATCGCGTTCTTCCCACGAGCGTTACGCCCAATCCACGTGGCCCGAGTCACACCCCGTAAGCGTGTAAAAACGGTCAGAGATGGGCACATAGCGTCAATGGCCACCATGGAAGCGGTCTGACCAACGAATTTCCCCTCGGCCGCGCACGGACCCCGCCGGTTCGCGGAGGGTTCGGCCGGGTCCTGCGGGAGGCGGTTCACCGGCCGGACGAGGCCGCGGAGGACGGCAGGGCCCGGCCGTACCGCCCACGCAGGGACCAGGGCTCGAGCAGGTCAGTGCTCGCGCGGCGCGGGGACCACCCGTTCGACCTCGGGGTGCACCGTGAGCAGTTGACGCATGGCTCCCTCCGCCGCCGCGCCGTCGCCCGCCGCGAGGGCGTCGGCGATCCGCGCGTGCTGAGCCAGCGAGGCCTCGGTGGGCCGGTCGCAGCCCGTGACAGGGCCGCCGGAGACCTGGAGGGCGGCGGAGACGATTCCGGAGAGGTGCTCCAGCATCCGATTGCCCGCCATCTGGATGAGCAGCGTATGGAATTCGGCATCCGCGCGGGAGAAGGTGAGCGTGTCGCCCTGCGCGAGGGCGTGCCCCATGATCTCGACCATGTCGCACAGGCGCTGCTGGACGTCCTCGCGCCCGTGCCCGGCGGCGAGTCTCGCGGCGAGCGGTTCGATCGTCCAGCGCAGCTCGCTCAGCTCGCGGCGCTGGTCGTCGCGCTGCGGCCCGAAGGCCCGCCACTCGATGATGTCCGGATCGAGCAGGTTCCAGTCGCTGACCGGGCGCACGCGCGTGCCGACGTTCGGCCGGGCGCTGACCAGGCCCTTGGCCTCCAGGACGCGGAGCGACTCGCGGACGACGGTGCGGGAGACCTCGAAGCGCTGGCCGATCTCCTCGGGCACCAGCGGGCGGTCGGCTCCCAGATCCCCGGAGACGATCATCTGACCGAGCTGCTGGACGAGTTGGCCGTGCAGTCCACGGCCGCGGCTGCCCGCGGTGCGGCGGCCCACGCGCCCCAGCTCCGGGTCCGCGCCCTCCCAGGCAGGGTTTGCGACGCGGCCGGGGACGGGTGTCTCGGCGTAGGGGTAACGGTCGAGTCCGCCCGGGCCGACGGGGCCGGAGTCTGCGGAGCGGGCGGCGGTCATCATGGTGTGCGCAAGGGTACTCACGGATCCTTTGTCGGCGTCGCCTCCAACTGCCTTGAGGTCTTTGGTGAAAAGCACACGAAAGGGTGATCGCTCACTTCGCCGCAATTGACGCCTTATCAGAAAGAAACGGACCCCTCTCGGGGAATTGCGTACAGAGAGCGAGCGGATAGGCGCAAAGGGTGGTCAACGGGTCCTGCCCCGCAGGACCGTCAGCAGATAAGCGCACAGCAACGCGGTGAGGGACAACGTCAGCGCGCCCCCGACGGGTTGGGCGATCACGCGAACCGCGGCGGTCAGGTAGCGGTCGCCTCCGAAGGGCCACTGCAGCAGGAACACCTGGCGCAGCCGCGCGGGAAGTCCGGTGGCGTCCCACGCCTTCCCGCCCATGACCGCCTGCACCAGCGGTACGACGAGCACCGGTACGGCCACTACGGACGCGAGCCCGGCCGTGGTGGACCGGAACAGCCCCGCGGCCAGCACACCGGTCCAGGCGCAGCCGACCACGAGGCCCGTCCAACTCGCACCGAGCGAAAGCCAGTCGCCGGGAACCTGGGTGAGCTCCTGTCCGTACACGACATAGAGCACCTCGGCGTCGCAGCCGACCGTGAGGAAGGCCAGCATCAGCGCGGTGGCCGTGGCGACGACGAGCTTCGCGGCGAGCAGTCCGAGCCGCCGGGGGACGGTCCCCCGGTCCGCCGCCAGCGCGGGGTGGCGGAACTCGTCGCCGGAGGCCAGCGCGCCGAGCAGCCCGGCACCGAGCGCCGCCGGGGGCAGGGGCAGCTGCTGCGGCCACGCCGCGATCAGTCGCGGCTGCGGGGTGTGGCCCATGCGCCCCATGACCAGCGCCGTGAGGGCGGAGACGGCGAGGACGGCGGCACAGGTGACGAAGCTCGTGCCGATACCGGTGGCACGGCGCAGTTCGTAGCGCAGGGGGCGCAGGGGGCCGGGCGCGGGACGGACCGAGATGGGGGGTGGCAGAGGGGACGAGGCGTCGAGCACGACGGCCTCCGCCGGACGCGGGGTCGGGATCGAGGGCTGGGTATCGGCAGGATGTTCGGTACCGGGACGTTCGGTACCGAGATGCCCGGTGCCGAGATGTTCGGTACCGGGGTGCGCTGCCGCGCGCTGTGGGATCGGAGGCTGGGCGGAGTCCGCTGCCGCCCGCTGCGAGGCAGGGGGCTGAGGAGGCCGCGCGGTCGCCGGGGTGTGCGCACGCGCGGGGTTGTCGTCGGATCGCGATGACGCGGGGGCGGCCTCGGGGGTGGCGGCCGGGGCCTCGGAAGGGGTGGTGCGGGCCTCGGAGCCGCCGGTTGTGTCCAGGCCCCCGGAAACGAGGGTCAGGCTCGGGCCGTGGGAGCGGGCGGTGACATACGGGGCCTGGGTGCCGTTCGCGGCGTCCGGGGACCTGGAAGCGGTGGTGAGGTCCAGGGCTTCCGAGTGGGCCGTTGAGTCCGGGTGGCCGGGACGGGTGGAAAGGTGCGGGCCGGTGGCCAGGTGCGGGTCGTCCGGGCAGGTGGCGGGCGCCCCGCCGTCGGGACCGGCGGCGCGGACCCTGTTCCCTGCGTGGGCCGCGGCGGCGCCGACCTTCGCGCGCGATTCCAGCGGCACGCTGTTCTCGTGCGCGATGACGGATGCCGGTGAAGGACCCGCGGGGACATGCGTATCCCTGGGCAGTCCGGCGGCGCGCGCCGGTTCCGGGTCCGTGGTGACGGAACCGCTGTCGGCGACCGGGGGGACGGGCACGCCCTCCGGGCCCTCTGTGCCCCCTCCTCCTTCGCTGCGCGCGGCGACTGCCGCGTGCGCCGAAGGAGCAGCGGCCGGCGGCGGTCCCTTCTCGAAGGCCGGCACGGCGGCGGACACCTGCCGCCTGCCGGTGGTCGTGGGCTCCGCCCGGGCCCACGGATCTCCGGCCGCCGGGTTCGCACCCGAGGGCGCCGCCCCGGCGCCAGGGCCCATGTCACCGACTTCGTCCGCGAGTTGGTGGATAAGGATGCCGTGACGGAACGCGGCCTCCCCGATGTCGGCGCACGTACTGCCGTAGACCGACAGACGGTTGCCGCCCTCGTTTACGACCTCCACGGAGCGACGGGCGGTGCGGGCCTCCTTGGCCAGCAGGGCCCCGAGCCGGGCGGCGTGCGGGCTGCGGACGGCGACACGGGGACGCAGGCGGTTGCGGGCGAACTCCCCGGCCTCCTGGTCGGCGACGAGTCTGCCGCCCTCGAGGGTGACGACGCGGTCGGCGGTGCGTGCCGCCTCCTTGGGGTCGGCCGTGGTGAACAGGACCGTACCGCCCTGGGTGGCGTGGGCCCGCAGCATGCCGTGCAGCCAACGGCTTTCCCGCGCGGACAGCCCGCCGGCCGGCTCGTCGAGCACCAGCGTGTGCGGATCGGACAGCAGGACGCAGGCCAGACCCAGCCGGCGGTCCATCCCCCGCGACAGAGTGCCCAGGCGCTCCTCCCGGAGGCTGACGAGCCCGACGACCTCAAGGACTTCGTCGGCACGCCGGGCGGGAAGCCCCACAGCGGCGCACAGCATCCGCAGGTGGCCGCGGACCGTGCGTGAGGGGTGCCCCGGGACGTCACCGAGGAGGACGCCGACCTCGCGCGCGGGATGGGCGATGCGATGCAGAGGGCGGCCCTTGAAGTAGGCGATACCACGGCCCTGTTGGAGCTCGAGCATGAGTCTGAGCGCCGTCGTCTTGCCCGCGCCCGCCGTTCCGAGGAGCGCAGTGACGCGGCCCGCGTGCGCTTCGAAGGAGACGTCGTCGACGGCGGGCGGAAGGCCCTTACGGGAATCGCTGGTCAATCCGAAGGCCTGGATCACCCGCAGCAAGATAGCGCGCTATGTCCATTTTTCGGAGGATCTCTCCGTTCTTCCGGGTTCTCCGGCCCGGCGCACTCGGCGACTCGCCGGGGCCGGGGGTCAGACTTCCGGGCGCAGCATCGGCGGATTGAGCAGCGTGGCTCCGCCGGCCCGGAACAGCTGGGCGGGCCGGCCGCCCTGCCGAGTGGTCGTGCCCCCGGTCGGCACCAGGAAGCCCGGCGTGCCCGTCACCTTGCGGTGGAAGTTGCGCGGGTCGAGGGCCACGCTCCACACCGCCTCGTAGACACGGCGCAGTTCTCCGACCGTGAACTCCGGCGGGCAGAACGCGGTCGCCAGCGACGAGTACTCGATCTTCGAGCGGGCTCGCTCGACTCCGTCCGCGAGGATCTGGGTGTGGTCGAAGGCGAGCGGCGCCACCGGCTCCCCGTCGCGGCCGTAGCCGCCCTGCTGCAGCAGCTCCTCCACGGGCGCCCAACGGGCGTCGCCGGCGTCGCTGCCCGCCCGGGGCGCGGGCAGATCGGGGGCGAGGGCGAGGTGAGCGACACTGACGACCCTCATGCGGGGATCCCGCTTGGGATCGCCGTAGGTCGCGAGCTGCTCCAGGTGCGCACCGTTGTCCTGCACCGGGGCGAACGGGTCGTGGACGCGCAGTCCGGTCACCTCGGCCAGCTCCCGCGCCGCCGCCTGCGCCAGGTCCTCGTCGGCCCGTACGAACCCCCCGGGCAGCGCCCACCGTCCCTGGAAGGGGGGCTCGCCCCTGCGTACCGCCAGCGCGCACAGGGAATGGCGGCGCACGGTCAGCACGACCAGGTCCACGGTGACGGCGAAGGGCGGAAAGGCTGACGGGTCGTAGGGCATGCGGCGATCATAGTCGTCTGCCTGACGATAAGCACTCCCTTCTCCGGTCGCACCGAGGGCTGGTCCACATCGGTCCGCGGGCTTTCCGGCGGGCTCCGGCGGTACCGGAAAGCCGCGGTGGCGCGCCTCGCCGGGCGTCCCGCCAGTCGGGCGGGAACCACCGCTCGGGTGAGTGTTCGTTCACACGTGCCCCTCGGGGATGTCGCTGCCCGCGTCGGTGCCCGGCCGGCCGGCGCCTCGACGGCGTGTACCGTCCTGCGTCGAGGTACGCGTACGTGTGCGGCTCGATGCCCTGGAGGGGCCCGGGCGCGTGCCGTCGGTCCGTGCGGCCGCCGGGCGCGCCCCGTCCGGGACCGGTCCGCCCACCCGCGTCCGGCGCCGACGGCGGGACACCTCGCCGGGCTCCGCCTGCGCACAACCGCCTTCGGTCCCGGTCGCCCCGTGGGGCACAGCGGTGTCCGCGCCGGCCGGTTCCCCCTTCGGCATGGCGGCTCCTGCCGTTTCCCGGGTGTCCGTTTCCCGGGTGTCCGTTTCCCGGGTGTCACTGTCTTCGGCTTTCGGTCCCGTACGCCCTTGGCGCTCCGCACGCAGGCAGCGCCGGACGGATTCGGGGTCCAGCCCCTCGTTGCAGGCCTGGTGCAGGAGGCGGGCGAAGAGGTAGTCGGGGTCCGCGCCCAGCGCCATGGCCAGGGCTTCCCGGGCCTCCAGATCGTCCCCGGCCGACCAGGCGACCCAGCCCGCGAGCGTCAGTGGCGCCGCCGCGTGTTCACTGTACGGACCGACGCAACGGCGGGCCAGGGCCCGCCACAGCCGCAGTGCCGGGCCTGCCTCGTCTCCTTCCATCCACTCCGCCGCGCGATCGCGTGTCGTACGGTCCTGCAGGCCGAGGATCAGCGACGCGGCCTCTTCGTGCTCGAGCAGCTGGTCGTCACGGAGGTCCGCGGGAACGGTGTCGGGGACGAGGGGTGCCTCGGCGAACCGGCGCATCACGCGCCCGGCGAGCTCCAGGGTCTCCTCGGCCACCGCCGCGCGGTCCACCTCGTCGAGGATCCTGGGCACGAGGGACATCCCGGCAGCGTCCAGGGCGATCTCCTGCTCCAGCGCCGCGGAGGTCTCCCAGGGAAGCAGTCTGGCCCTCAGGTCCTTCAGGCTGCCCCGTACCCGGATGCCGGCGTAGGTGGCCGCGGCGGCCAGTACGGAGGTGCCGGGCAGTCCCATGGGCAGCCCGTCCTCGGGGCAGCAGCTCTCGGTCGGGCAGCAGTACGACCAGAAGCGGCCGCCGGAGATGCAGAGCGCTTCGATCACGGGGACGTCGAGGCGGCCGCACTCCGTGCGCAGCTTCCGGGCCAGCGGCTCCAGCCGCCGCATGACCTGTCGTCCCGTCTCCCCCGGAGTCGGCTCCTGGCAGACGAAAGCCACCATCTGCTCCGGCTTGGCGCCCCTGCGCTCGCTGCCCGTGATCAGGCCGTGGGCCAGCTGACGGGCCGCGGCCGGCCAGTCGTCACTGCTGGGGGGAATGCCGAGCCTGGCCCTCCCGCCGAACCTGCCGCGCCCACCGCGATCGTGCAGCGCGACCAGGACGATGCTGTCCTCGGGCCGGTACCCGAGCAGATACGGCAGGGCGTCGGCGAGCTCGGCCGGGGTGCGGAGGGTGACCTGGTGTTCGGGGCCGGGTCCGTCGTAGGCGATGTCGCCGTTTTCGAAGGGTCCGGTCGTTTCGCTGTGATTCGTCATGCGTCGACGATCTCGCAGAACGCAGAAGCCTGCTTGACCCTGTGGACAACTCCGGGCAGGGACACGTCAGGAGATCCCGGAGATCTCAGCCTGTCGCAGCGAGGACCAGGGGAAGGACCTGTCCGCTGCCTGCCCGGCGGAGCAGGCGGGCGGCGACCGCGAGGGTCCAGCCGGAGTCGGTGCGGTCGTCCACGAGCAGGACGGGGCCGGGAGAGCGGGCCAGGGCACCGGCCAGCTCCTCGGAGACGGTGAAGGCACCGAACAGCGCCCTGAGACGCTGGGCGGAGTTGCTGCGGCGTACCGCGTGCTCGCCACCCGGCCCGGTGTACGCGAGGGTCCCCAGGAAGGGGAGGCGCCCGACGGTCGCGATGCCCTGGGCGAGGGAACCGACCAGGTGAGGGCGGGACAGGGACGGTACGGCGACGACGCCCACGGGCCGGGCGGCGGCATCCGCGGCATCCAGCGCCCAGCCGCCCGGGGAGCGCGCCCAGTCGGCGAGGACCGCCACCGCGGCCCGCAGGACATCGTCGGGAACCGGCCCGTCGGGCGCGTCCTCGGCCAGCAGCGGGCGCAGCCGGTTGCCCCAGCCGATGTCCGAGAGCCGCCCCAGGGCACGCCCGGTGGAGCACTGCTCCTCGGCCGGGATACGTCCCTTGAGGTCGATGCCCAGTGCGGGCATCCCCGTCGGCCACATCCGGCGCGGCTCGATCTCCACCCCCGGGCGGTCCAGTTCCTTCGCCGCCCCCGCCAGCGTCTCCGCCGAAACGGAGGCGTCGGCCCAGGACCCCGCGCAGTTGTCGCAGCGGCCGCACGGGGCCGCCCCCTCGTCGTCCAGCTGCCGGCGCAGGAACTCCATCCGGCACTGTGCCGTGCTCGCGTACTCGCGCATGGCCTGCTGCTCGGCCGCCCGCTGCCGGGCGACCCGGGCGTACCGCTCGGAGTCGTAGACCCACTGCTCGCCGGTGGAGATCCAGCCGCCCTTCACCCGCTTCACCGCGCCGTCGACGTCCAGCACCTTCAGCATCGTCTCCAGCCGGCTGCGCCGGAGGTCGACCAGGGCCTCCAGAGCCGGCACGGACAGGGGCCGTTCCGCGTCCGCGAGGGCCGAGAGGGTCTGGCGGACCTGTGCCTCGGGCGGGAAGGCGGTGTCGGCGAAGTAGCGCCAGATGGCCTCGTCCTCCTTGCCCGGCAGCAGCAGCACATCGGCGTGGGCCACCCCGCGACCCGCGCGCCCCGCCTGCTGGTAGTAGGCGATCGGCGAGGACGGCGAGCCCAGGTGGACCACGAAGCCCAGGTCCGGCTTGTCGAAGCCCATCCCCAGCGCCGAGGTCGCGACCAGCGCCTTGACCCGGTTCTCCAGCAGGTCCGCCTCGGCCTGCAGCCGGTCGGCGTTCTCCGTGCGCCCCGTGTAGGAGGCCACCTTGAAGCCGCGTTGCCGCAGGAAGGCGGTGGCCTCCTCGGCGGCGGCGACGGTGAGGGCGTAGACGATCCCGGAGCCGGACAGTTCGTCCAGGTGCTCGGCGAGCCAGGCCAGGCGGTGCGCGGCGTCCGGCAGCCGGACCACACCCAGCCGCAGGCTTTCCCTCTCCAGCGGGCCCCGCAGCACCAGGGCCTCGCCTGCGCCGGTACCCAACTGCTCGGCCACGTCCGCGGTGACCCGCGCGTTGGCGGTCGCCGTGGTGGCCAGCACCGGGACGCCGGGGGCGAGCTCGGCCAGCATCGCCCGCAGCCGGCGGTAGTCCGGCCGGAAGTCATGTCCCCAGTCGGAGATGCAGTGCGCCTCGTCGACCACCAGCAGACCGGTCGTGGCCGCGAGCCCGGGCAGCACCTGCTCGCGGAAGTCCACTGAATTGAGGCGCTCCGGACTCACCAGGAGAACGTCGGTCTCGCCACGCGAGATCTCCTCGTGGATGACGTCCCACTCCTCGGGGTTGGCCGAGTTGATGGTGCGCGCCCGGATACCGGCCCGTGCCGCCGACTCGACCTGGTTGCGCATCAGCGCCAGCAGCGGTGAGACGATCACCGTCGGTCCGGAGCCGCGCCGGCGCAGCAGAGCGGTGGCGACGAAGTACACCGCCGACTTGCCCCAGCCGGTGCGCTGCACCACCAGGGCGCGCCGCCGTTCCTCCACCAGGGCCGCCACCGCCTGCCACTGGTCCTCCCGCAACCGCGCCGAGCCCCCCGGCTCGCCGACGAGCTCGGCGAGGACGGCATCGGCTTCAGCGCGGAGTTCCAGATCGTCCATGCCTCCATGCAACCCGATGGCACGGACAATCAGCCACTCCGGTCCGTCGCGGCGGAGCCGGTCCCGGGAGTCGTACGGCGGCACGGCGGGTAGGAATATGAGCCGCGGGGTGCCCGACAAGGGCCGGTGCCCTCAATCGCTCGTTGCCGCATCCAAGTTCGACAGGGAGAATCGAAGTCCGCTCCCCGCACGGCTCGGCCGTGATCCGGTAGGGCTCTCCTGCGGTGTGCGCGTCCCCGAATCCGACCACGCCCGCAGTGTGGGCGCGTTGCCGAAGGGAGGAACGTGACCTTCGGATTCGCTCCGTCCTCGGCGGCATCGTTGCCGATGCCCGCCGCTTCCGCCCATCGCGTGCTCGAACCCGCGGAGTGGGCCGCCGCGGGCATCCCTCTGCTGCGCAATCCCCGCGAGGTCGTCAGCGGGCTGCACGCCCGGCACCGGCCCGCGCCGGCCACCGCTGTGATCGCGGTCCTCGACCCGGACGACCGGCTGCGGGCGAGCGCGTCGTTCACCCGCCGGCCGGCGCCCGCCGACGGCTGGATGCTCCGCAACGCGCTGCTCGCCCAGCTGCGCCGGGTCATTCCGCACGATCTGCGGCGCCGCACTCCGGTGCGCACCGCCGTACTGCTCTACTGCCGCGACGGAGACTCACGCTGGACGGAGGAGGACGGTGCGTGGATGTGGGGTCTGCGTGACGCCTGCACCCTGCACGGACTGCGCTGCGGGGCGTACATCACGCTGACCCGGGACGGCTGGCAGGTCCTCGGCGAGGGCCGCGGGGGCCGTCGGCCGAACGCGGACTCGGCACCCGAGCCCTTCGGTACGGCCGAGTTGCCGCCCCCGCCGCCGCGCACCGGAGGGGCTGCCTCCGAGGTACTGCGCCGGGCGGTGGCCCGCTGACGTCGTCGGCACCGTCTCCGGGGTGCCGACGGCGGCTCAGACGCCCGCGCCCAGCACCGAGTTGATCTGCTGCGGGTCACCGCAGACGATCAGCAGCGCGCCGGCCCTGGAGTGGGCCAGCGGCAGCACCGTGGCGGCAGTGGTGTCGGTGCTGTCGTTGACGGCGACCACGACCACGGGGCGGGACGCGGCACGTGAGGCCACGGCGGCGTCCGCGTAGAAGACGTCGTCGCGCGCGTCGTGCTGCGCCCAGTAGGACGCCTCGCCGAAGGACAACTCGTGCGCGGCCCACGGGTGCGGCTCACCGGTGGTGATCACCAGCACGTCGCCGGGGGTACGGCCCGACTCCAGGAGCAGGTCGACCGCTTCCTCGGCGGCGTCGAGCGCTCCCTCGGCGGAAGCCGGGATCAGCTGGATCTGCGGGCTCGCCGAGGCCGCGGGGGCAGCGGACCCCGACGGGCCGGGTTTGGTCGCGGCCCCTTCTCGCGTCGTACGTTGCGCCGGCGGCGCGGGCCGCACGGGGCCGGGACGGCCGGGGCGCGGCGGGGCCGCGGGG